>CAZHET010000268.1:0-9012 GCA_964531585.1 uncultured Planctomycetaceae bacterium
GGACCGGAGCGACATCATTGCGGAATGAAATCGTCTCGGTGCCGTCAGCCATAATGACGCTGATTTCCGGCTTCTTTGGAACGGCGGACGTGCCAATAACGGCATCACGATCAGTGCCGTCGAACGCGGCTCCCTGAGCGATCCAGCGACCGATGGTGTTGATCTGTTCGGCCGACAGAGCCGGCGCGTTCCGGGGCATGCGTTCGGCTTCGTCGGCGACCATGATGCGGTACACAAGGCGGCTGTTCTGCGGACTGCCCGCCACGGCCAGAACTCCGTTTGCGCTGCCGCGAGCCATGTTGTTGAACGTGTCCATCCGCAGTCCGGCCGCCGCTCGATCAGGCCCGTGACATCGCAGACAATTGTCGGTCAGGATCGGAGCCACGTCCCGTTCGAAACTGACGGGAATCGACGCACGCGCGCGTTCGATCTGCACCTTCAGCGACGCCAGATTGCGATCACGCTCGTCGGCGGCAATGTTTAGCTCTGCCAGGCGGTCTTCGACTTTCTGAACGATCGCAACTGCCGCATCGACTTCCTTCTTTCTCAGCAGCCCGGCGACGGGGCGCAGTTCGTTCTTCAGTTCCGTCAGCTCCCTGCGAACGTCCGCGGGCAATTCGGCTCGCGCGGCAAGCGATCCGGCAGCCAGCACCAGGCATGTGACGAACGAAAGGAAGCGGTTTCGCGAAGACATATCGAACTCCGAAGCGTGTCGAACGCGGCGATTCTCACACCCGCTGCCGGGGTGAGCAAGGGATTCCCTGAACCGGCGGTCGCAGATGAACGCAGTCGCGCGGGTTTCACGTTCGATGGCAATTGCGGAAAACCCGCATTCGCAGGGTACTTCCCATCCGGTAGAGTCTGTCTATCATGCTGGAAGCGGTTCCACCGGGCGATTTTGCCGCGGCTGATTCGGCACCTCCCACGCATCCCCCCTGTTTCAGGCCGGAGCACTGATTACCCGTCATGGCATCGAGCATTCCTCATTCCTCTGCCGCACCAGCATTTCTGGACTCTCCGGATGAGCCATCGCGCTCTGAAGCAACGCCCGCAAACCTGAGCGCCCAAAGTCTGGAATTCCTGGAATCCAGCTACGCCAGTTACCTTCGCGACCGCAATGCGGTTTCTCCCGACTGGCGGGAGTACTTCGACGACATCCACTCCGGCCACGAAGAAGTCACCGCGGAAGTTCTGCAGGCTCCGTTCAGCCATGAAAGCATTTTTCATCGCCGGGAGTCCGCTCCTGCATCTGCTGCGCTGCAGACGGCGGCTTTACAGGAGCGCCTTGACCAGTTGATTCGGAACTATCGCGTCCGTGGTCACATCATTGCTCAGATCGATCCGCTGCACGGATCACGGCCCCGGCCGGCCGAACTGGACCCGGCGTTCTACGGGTTCACCGACGAACACATGGATCTGGAGTTTTCGACACAGTGGTTCGGAGGTCCGGAATGCCGCACTCTGCGATCCATGCTCAACTGGCTGCAGACAACCTACTGCCGGTCGATCGGTGTGCAGTTCATGCATATCGACAGCCTGCAGGTGCGAGCCTGGCTGCAGGAACGCATGGAACGCAGCGCGAACCGCCTGCGACTGTCCCGCAATGAACAGCTTCGCATACTCCGGCGGCTTTCCGATGCTGTCACGTTCGAAGAGTTCGTTCAGAAGAAGTACGTCGGCGCGAAGAGTTTCTCGCTGGAAGGTGCCGAAAGTCTGATTCCGCTGCTGGATATGTCCATCGAACGCGCTGCCGGTCAGGGCATCGATCTGATCGTTCTGGGAATGGCGCACCGCGGACGATTGAATGTTCTGGCCAACATTATGGGCAAACGCCCCAGCCGCATCTTTCGGGAATTCGAAGACCGCGACCCCGAACGAAACATGGGCCGCGGCGACGTCAAGTATCACCTCGGCTACAGCTCCGACTGGGAAGCCTCGACCGGCAAAAAGGTCCACCTGACGCTGTGCTTCAATCCCAGCCACCTGGAATTTGTCAACCCGGTGGCGCTGGGACGCATGCGAGCCAAGCAGGATCACCGCGGCGACTACGACCGTCAGCGCAGTTGCGTGATTCTGATCCACGGCGACGCGGCTTTCGCTGGCGAAGGAGTGGTGCAGGAATCGCTCAATCTCAGCGAACTGCCCGGATACCGAACCGGCGGCACAATTCACATCATCGTGAACAACCAGATCGGTTTCACCACGTCACCGTCCGAAGGCCGTTCGACCACGTACGCCACCGATGTCGCAAGAATGCTGCAGATTCCGATCTTTCACGTGAACGGAGAAGACCCGGAAGCAGTGGCTCAGGTCGTGGAACTGGCGATGGATTTTCGCGCTCGATTTCACCGCGACGTGGTGATCGACATGTATTGCTTTCGCCGTCGAGGCCACAACGAAGGCGACGAACCGGCGTTCACGCAGCCGACGATGTACCACAAGATCCGCCAGCGAGCTTCCGTGTTTGAAAGCTATCTGGAATCCGTGCTGAAGATGCGCGGCGTGACCCGCGATGAGGCTGACGCCATTCTGGAAGATCGTGCTCAGGTGCTGGAAAAGGAACTGGCCGAGGCGCGGCAGGATCAGTTTCAGTATCTCACGGACAGTGGCGGAGGCACCTGGAAGAACTACTTCGGCGGCCCGTATTCCAAGGCGGAGGCCGTTGAAACCAGCGTTCCGGCAGTCAATCTGCAGGAAATCATGCGGACGCTGAACACTCCCCCGGACGACTTCCGGACTCATCCGCGAGTCCTCCGTATTCTGCAGCAACGGCTGGAGATGGCTGAAGGCGCAACCCCGTTTGACTGGGGGGCGGCCGAAATGGCGGCGCTGGGGTCACTTGTCTCGGCCGGGCATCAACTGCGTTTCAGTGGACAGGATGTGCGGCGCGGGACATTCAGTCACCGCCATGCGGCACTGTTCGACAGCGAGGACGGTCACGTCTGGATCGGCCTGCAGGAACTGGCAGAACGGCCGGAACTTGTCGAAATCCACAACAGCCCCCTGTCAGAAATCGGCGTGCTGGGATTTGAATACGGCTACAGCCTGGACCGCCCGAGCGGCCTGGTGATCTGGGAAGCTCAGTTCGGTGACTTTGTCAACGCGGCGCAGGTCATCGTCGACCAGTTCATTTGCAGCACAGAA
Organism: uncultured Planctomycetaceae bacterium; assembly: GCA_964531585.1. GTDB lineage: Bacteria > Planctomycetota > Planctomycetia > Planctomycetales > Planctomycetaceae > JAWKUA01. Next base: position 3,145 of record CAZHET010000268.1, read on the forward strand.
GACAAATGGGGCCGGCTCAGCGGCCTTGTCATGCTGCTGCCGCACGGCTTTGAAGGTCAGGGCCCCGAACATTCCAGCGCGCGGCTGGAACGTTTTCTGACGCTGGCCGCCGAAGACAATATGGTCATCACAAACCCAACAACGCCCGCTCAGTACTTCCACATGCTGCGTCGGCACACTCTGCGGAAGTGGAAGAAGCCAATGGTGGTGATGACTCCCAAGAGCCTGCTTCGCCACAAGGAAGCGGTGTCCCCGCTTGAAGAATTCGTTCGCGGTGGTTTTCAGGAAGTCATCCCCGATTCTGTCGTGGATCCCGGCATCGCAAGTCGAGTGCTGCTGTGCTGTGGCAAGGTCTATTACGAACTGCTGGCGGAGCGCGAGGCAAAAGGCCGCAGCGACATCGCGATCGTTCGCGTAGAACAGATCTACCCGTTTCCTGCAGATTCGCTGCGCAGAATTCTGGAGGCTTACGCCGCCGAAACGCCCGTCTTCTGGGTCCAGGAGGAACCGGCGAATATGGGCGCCTGGCCGTTCATGCGAATCCGACACGGCTTCAGTCTCTTCGGCCGGAATTCTCTGTCGGGTATCACTCGTCCCGAATCGGCCAGCCCCGCCACCGGGTCGGCTCGCAGCCACAGAATTGAACAGCAGGCCCTGCTGGATGAGTCCTTCGGCGCAGACGCCTGCACAATCGCTCGGCCAACACAGGCCTGAACGATCGAAGCGAGTGCCGTTTCTCGGACCGGTCTGCCCTCGTGCCGAGGTGCCGGCGCGCACTCGTGTGATTCGGCCGAGTTCATCCGGCTCCGACGAGCGGCAGATGAGAATTGACCGCTGCGGACGCTGGCAGCGTCCGCCAGGTGCATAGCGCGCGATACGGGGCCGATGCTGCCAGCAACGGCAGGGAGGTTCGCCCGTGCCGTTCGCCTTACGACTTGCGAACACCGACGGTCAGCAGCAGGTTGGCCCACAATGCCTGGTCGCCAGTCTGAATCGTCAGCACGTGATCGCGCGACGCGACAGCGTCGTAAAACTCCCAGCGGTCAATCGGCTGCAGGTCGACGCTGACGTCCGCCTGCTGAAGAATGTTGCGATAGGTGTCCCAGACCGGCGGATCGTGGTTCAGCCTGTACGGATCATCGGCCGGCATTCCCATCGTATTCACGGCCTCAACCGGCATCGCCGCCAGCAGCACTTCCAGCACCTGAGCGACCGTGACCAGCCCCGGTGCGAGATTCAGACTCACCAGTTCGGCCCGCGGACCAATTGCCGACGACGCGGGATAGTTGCCGTCTGCAATCAGGACTTTCGAACTGTGCCCTGCTCTGGCAAGCACTTCAGAAATCTTCGGGTGAATGAGTCGGGATTTGAGCATGGGGATTTCTGCCTGAGGTGGTTCTCGATACTTCGTGGCACGGCTGGCTCACAGGTGAGGCTTGTTGCGCATGGACTGGGCTGTCAGTCACTCGCTGGACGAGCAAAATAGCGTTGCTGGGCCGATTGTTCGATCGCGAATCCGGCGCTGTCCGGTTTGCACCGGTCCCGGAGCGACGGCAGGCAGAGCCTGCGAAGCAGGGCGTTCCAGGGCGTTCCAGGGCAGAGCCCCGGAACGAGAGAACAGGGCAGAGCCCCGGAACGAGAACACGGGGCTTCACAGGTCAGCCGAACACCTGCCAGAATACGGCAATCGTTTGGCAAGCGGCCTCTTCGGAATTCGGAATCGGCAACGCTTCTGCACAGCAATAGCCGTCGTAGCCGATGTCTCGGAGAGCCGTTGCAATCGAAACGTAATCCATGTGGCCTCGCCCGGCCGCCTGACGGTTCGAATCGACGAAATGGACGTGCCCAATGTGCTTGCCGCCGTCGCGCAGTCCATCGGCAATGCTGACTTCTTCGATGTTCATGTGAAACAGATCCGCGAGCAGTACTACGTTCTCCGTTGCCAGCGGCTTCAGCAGTTCAACGCCTTCCGCCATTGTCACTGCCAGATTGGTTTCGTAGCGATTCAACGGTTCATAGATCAGCCGGACGCCATGTTGGCCGGCATGCTCACCAAGTTCGTTGAGACATTCCTGCAGATAGCCGATCGCAGTCGCCCTGTCGGTCTGGTCGTTCCACTTTCCCTGCATCGAGCCAATGATCGCGGGTGCATTGTGCCTGGCTCCGGCGTCGATGATGCCTCGGATAAAGTCGCACGCCTGACTGCGGCGAGTCCTGTCGGCGTCGCACAGGGTCAGCCCATGAACGAGCATGCCGGCGCCCGTTCCCACCGCGGCAAGATTTAGGCCGTGGTCGTTCAGCAGTTCGCTCAACGGCAGCGCGCTAATGGCATCGGCCGAGGGAGCGAACAGTTCAACGGCGTCGAAGCCCAGTTCAGCGGCTTTGCGACATGCCCCCTCAACGTCGCCGTGAAACACGAACGGCCCTTTTCGAGCCTGTTCGACGATACTGATCGTGACAGCGGATTTGATCATGAGTTCTTGCTGAGCCGAATGCTCACACTCGCCGCGTGAGCCGTCAGGCCTTCCTTTTGAGCGATGCGTCTCACGTGATCCGCGTCGCCCTGCAGCGCCGCCTGGTCGTAGTGGACAACCGAACTGCGCTTGAGAAAATCGGTCGCTGCCAGTCCGTTCGCGAACCGGGCCGTCCCGCCGGTCGGCAGCACATGTGACGGACCGGCAATGTAGTCGCCCAGCGCGACGGGAGTGAAGTGACCCAGGAAGATGGCTCCGGCATTCCGGATTCTTCCCAGCATCTGTTCTGCGTCGTCCATCGAAATATGGAGATGCTCGGGAGCCAGCGAATCCGTTAACTGCGCGGCTTCCGTTTCGTCGCGAGCCAGAATCAGTGCTCCATAGTCCTCCAGGCACTGTCGAGCCAGATCGCCTCGTTCCAGCTTTGCCAACTGCTGCTGCAGTGCAGTCTGCACCTGTTGCAGCAGCGGTTCGTGCCAGGTGATGAGAACTCCCGAACCGGGGCTGTGCTCTGCCTGCGAAATCAGATCGGCAGCAACGAAATCCGGCCGAGCCGTCGCGTCGGCCAGCACGATGACTTCGCTCGGGCCGGCGATGCTGTCAATGTCGACGTCTCCAAAAACGTGCTGCTTGGCCAGAGCGACAAACAGGTTTCCGGGGCCGACGATCTTGTCGACTTTGGAAATTCCATCGACACCGTACGCGAGGGCCGCGACGGCCTGAGCACCGCCGATGCGATAAACTTCGGTCACACCGATTTCGTGGCACGTGGCCAGCATGTCGTTGTTGTAGCCACCGAAATCTGTGGGAGGCACAACAATGGCGATCTCAGGAACTCCGGCCGTCAGCGCGGGAACAGCCGTCATCAGCACCGTCGAAGGATAAGCGGCCGCACCGCCGGGTACGCAGATTCCGACACGCTTCATCGGCAGGTGCCGCTGTCGCAGTTCGACCGTTCCACCGTTGAGCTGCCTCGTCAGGCGAACGTCTTTCGGCAGGACAGCGGTCTGAAATTCCTCGATGTTCGCTTTGATGCGGCGGACCGTATCGAGAAACTCCGGCGCCGCGGCTTTCGTCGCGGCTGCGAATTCTTCAGGACGAACCCGCACGGTGTCGTGCGTCAACTGCTTTCGGTCGAGCGTCGCGGTGTATTCCAGAACGGCGTCGAGGCCTCGCGAACGCACGTCGCTGCAGATGCGCTGCACGACTTCCTGCGGACTAAGAGCCTGGCCGAACAGCTCGATCGTACGCTGCCGGCCGGCTTCGGAAACCACATCGCCGCGCGGGCTGAGTTTTTCACGCAATTCCGCAAGTAGCGGAGCTGCGTCGTCGTTGCGACAGTCGATGGTGCGAATACTGAGTGGTCGGCTGGAGTTCATGTGAGGATTGAAGTGGAATGCCCCGCCGCGTCAAGGTTCAGGACGCCTATTTCGCCCTCGTTCCACGGCTCGGTCCTGAAACGACATGTCTGGAAAGCACCGCCTTCAGTTTACCACGCGAACCATGCACTCAACCGGGTTCGAAAGACGGGAGGCTGAGCCCTGGAACGAGGTGCGGTCATGGAACGAGAAACCACGCTCCGAGTGCTATACTGCGGCGCGGCAGGACGATGCCCCTGAATCCCACAAGCTGATTACTGAGAACCGAAAACGCCGCCATGATCGATCTTCGCAGCGATACCGTCACCAAACCAACTCTTGCCATGCGACGAGCCATGGCGGAAGCCGAAGTCGGTGACGACATGCTGGGCGAAGACCCGACCGTCAACCGGCTGCAACGAATGATTGCCGATCTGCTCGGCATGGAAGCAGCCGTCTTTGCCTGCTCGGGCACGCAGTCGAACCAGATGGCAGTCCGAATACACTGCGTGCCGGGTGACGAGTTGCTGATCAACGAAACCGGGCACATCGGAATTTTCGAAGGCGGTGGCCCGGCGGTACTGAGTGGCGTCACGGTGCGGACAATTGCGGCTCCGCACGGCAAGCTGGACGTCGAAGACCTGCGAGACAAGCCGCGGGCCGTCGATCAACACCTGTGTCGCACGCGACTGGTGTGTCTGGAAAACACAACGAACATCGGCGGTGGCCGAGTCTATTCGCTGCAGCACCTGCAGCGAGTTGCTGAATGGGCTCGATCCAACAACCTGAAAATGCATCTCGACGGTGCTCGCTTCTTCAACGCGATCGTCGCCGGAAACTACGATCCGAAGGATGTCGGCGCGTGTTTTGACACGATTTCCATCTGTTTCAGCAAGGGGCTGGGCTGTCCGATGGGGTCGGTGCTGGTCGGCTCCGCGCAAGACATGCAGCAAGCTCGACGAGCGCGCAAGATGTTTGGCGGAGCATTGCGGCAGGCGGGCATCGTTGCAGCGGCCGCCGTCTACGCACTGGAGCATCACGTCGACCGACTCTCGGTCGACCATGGCAACGCCCGGCTGCTGGCATCGAAGCTGAGCGTCATCGACGGCGTACATGTCAACCCTGACGACATCGAAACGAACCTGGTGTTCTTCGAGATCGACCGGGAACTGGGCACCGCGGTTCAGTTGTCGAATGCGTTAAAGGAACGTGGCGTGCTGGTCGGCCCGATGGGTGGCCAGCGGCTGCGGGCAGTGACTCACCTGGACGTCATTTCTGACGACATTGTGGCCGCCGCCGAAACGATTCACGAATGCGTGGCCAGCGGATTCAGCCAACAGGCTCTTGTGGGCAGCGGGCCGTATTCGAAGTGAGCCACGCGCGCGATCGGACGCGATCCCACCCGCAACATCGCGGTCACATATCATTGCTGTCGGCCGACTGGTGCGCCACAAGATTCGCCAGATGCTGCCGCAACTGGTCCAGAGGAACGGCAGCCGGAGCCATTTCCTTCGCCCGGGCGACATCATTCAGAGCCGCTTCGTAGTCCTGATTCAGCACGTGCGCTCTTGCTCGCAGACGCAGAAGTTCGGGCTGGCGCGGGGCGATGCGGATCGCGGCGGTCAGATCAGCGACGGCTTCTTCCAGCCTCTGCGATTCCATGCATGTGAGCGCTCGATCCCGCAGCGCCAGCGGATTTCGTCCGCTGGCGACGACAGCCGCGTCGTGGCAGTCCAGTGCTTCCTCGAAGCGGCCGCATTTTGCCAGTGCCCGTCCCAGTTGCGAATTGTTGGACGACGCTTCTGCCCCGCGTTCCGCCGCGCGCTGAAAATCGGCGACGGCCAGCGACCACTTGCCCTGCGACATGTACACGGCCGCGCGGTTCGAATACCCCTCGTGACCGTCCGGCTGAAGCCGGATGACATCACTAAAATCGTAAATGGCCTCGTCGTGCCTGCCGCGACGAGCGTGAATCAGCCCGCGCAGGCACAGGGCCGTGGCATGACCCGACCGATCGGGGCCTTGCTCGCACTCGA
>CAZHET010000269.1:0-8982 GCA_964531585.1 uncultured Planctomycetaceae bacterium
AGCGTGGCACCGTCCATTCGCCCGTGCGGATTGCGAAAGGAGATCACGCAACTCTCCACTACGCTCAGGAGTCTCAGCGAGGCCTGGCAAGCAACGCGCGAGCGGCATCAATGGCGAAGTAGGTCAGAATGCCGTCCGCTCCCGCTCGCCGAAATGCCAGCAGGCTTTCCAGCATCACAGCTTCGCGATCCAGCCATCCGTTCTGTGCGGCGGCATTCAGCATCGAATACTCACCGCTGACCTGATAAGCGAACGTCGGAACGCGAAATTCATCTTTCACGCGGCGAATGATATCCAGATACGGCATCCCGGGTTTGACCATCACCATGTCAGCACCCTCGGCGATGTCCAGTGCGACTTCGCGCAGGGCCTCGTCGGAATTGGCCGGGTCCATCTGATAGGTCCGCTTGTCGCCTTTGCCAAGGTTGCCTGCAGACCCGACCGCGTCGCGAAACGGACCGTAAAATGCCGACGCGTACTTGGCGGAATACGCCATGATCTGCACACGCTGGAATCCGGCTTTGTCCAGTGCATGACGAATCGCGCCGACGCGGCCGTCCATCATGTCGGACGGAGCGATGATGTCGCAGCCGGCTTCGGCCTGAACGACTGCCTGGCGAGTCAGCACGTGCAGACTTTCGTCGTTGGCCACATACCCGTCGCGGATGACGCCGTCCTGGCCGTGAGTCGTGTACGGATCCAAAGCCACGTCAGCGATGATACCAGCCGGCAGCCCGGCGTCACGGATGGCTCGCATCGCGCGGCAAATCAGGTTGTCGCCGTTGATGGCTTCGTCGCCGTCTTCGGATTTGCATTCCGGCGGAGTGACCGGAAACAGGGCGATCGCGGGGATTCCCAGTTCGGCCGCAGTGGTGACGTACGGAATCAGTCTGTCGATGCTGTAGCGGTGAACTCCCGGCATCGAGGCGACCGGCTGTTCGACCTGCTGGCCCTCGGTCACGAAGACCGGCAGGATCAGGTCGTCCACCGACAGAGCATGTTCGCGGATCAGGCGGCGCGACCAGTCATGCCGTCGATTGCGTCTCAGGCGAACCGCCGGGAACTGTCCGTCCGACGCGTAGTGTCCGGCGGTCATACGTCTGACCTCAGTTCCGGAAAGGGTGATTCCGCCCGGGTCGCGTCGGCTTCAAGCTGATGCAGAGTTTCGTTCACCGAAACAGACGACACGCCATCAAACGACGCACTGGAGGGGAGTCGGGTGAGTTGCCGAATACGCGACTGCTGATTTCGGGAGTCGCTGACCAGAAAGGACCACATCACAAACGCAATCCCCGCGCAGACGGCAACTGCCAGCCAGCCCAGATAGGGTGTCAGTTGATCGGAACGAGTTGCCAGCGCGACAGGTTCGGGGATCCGCTGCAGGGTCGCCGTCAGGAACAGTGGAGCCACGCTGACGCTGTCGCGCGTCGCATAGCCTTCCCGCTTGAAGAAATAGCCTGTGAAGCGAACGTCGGGCGGATTCTTCCCGTACGATTCGGCGGGCTTCAGTGATTCATCGGCAGTCATGGCGACAACATGCAGCAGCCGGTCACCGGAATCAGCGGTGGTGACCCACGCATCGTACAGCGTCCCGACTCCGAATTCGTTAACGGCTCGATTCATCGCGGTCAGTCGCCGCAACTGCCCGTCAATCGTAAACGCCTTTCCGCGCGAAGCGTTGGGAGCGTCCATGAACAACGCGAAGCTGCCGCCTGGCAGTTTTTCTGCGGCTTCCGGCTTGATCAGCGCTGCCATCTTCAAAGCTGCGTAGTAGGCGACGGCTTCGTCAGCGTTGACTCCAATGACGTCATCACGAATCGTGCGCAGCAGCTCATCGGGCATTGTCAGCACACCGGCGGCCAAAGTCGGCACGACTGTGTCCTGGTGGATGGCCGGTTTTTGCGTGGAATGGGTGCCATCCGCGGCAGGCTGACTGTCGTCGCGGGCCTCGGCAGGCGAGTTGTCCGGCGGAGGGGCGCTATCAGAAGTAGTCGCGAAGAACTCGTCTGCGCGCAGCGAATTGCCGGAATTTTCGGCATCAATGTCAGCGGCTTGAGCACCGTTGGCCGTGGTTGCCGCGGAGGCTGTCTGGCGTGGTTCGCCGAACAGGGTGTTCCAGACCTCCGGCGTTTTCGCGACGCGGAAGCCCAGCAGCACAATTCCGAAACCGACAACCAGCAGAGTCAGGCGAACCTGGTCGCTCGGTCGCAGCAGTCCCCGCGGGCGTTGTTTGGTGCGAAATCTCAATGGCTCAGTCCCTGATGTCTGACGCAAGAAAGCTTACTCGGTCGCCGGAGTTTCGTCCTCAAGGATCGTTGCCGACTTGATGTAATCCAGATTGGGAAACGCTGGCTTCAGGTAAGCGTTGCCTCGGTTCTGGATCGCCTCCTGGTCGGGTTGTTCCTGATACTCCGGATTGATGCTGTCCACAACATTCATGCCGTCAATCACGCGGCCGAACGGAGCAAACCCCTGGCTATCCAGAAACGAATTGTCGGAATAGTTGATGAACACCTGAGTCGATCGTGAATTCGGTGCTCCCGTCTTGGCGTAGGTGATGAAGCCTCGCTGATTGCTTTTCTTCACAGGGTCGTCAATCAGGTTGCGGTCCCACTTCGCGTTGACCTGCGGATCGGCGGCAATACCGAACTGCACCATGAAATTCGGGACCACGCGAAAGAATCCGGCGTCCTGATAGAAGTTGCTCTTCACAAGTTCGTAGAAGTGATCGGCTCCAATCGGTGCCCACTCGCGGTAGACCTCGACGGTGAAGTCGCCGGCGGTCGTTTGAAACAGCACGCGATAGCTTCCGCCTGCGGGTGTATCGGACAGGTTCTCCGGCTCACTTGCGCTGGCTTCGGCGCGAGCTTTAGCCTCAGCCCGGCGGCGCTCCAGATCGGCCTGTTCTGCTTCTTTACGAGCATCGTCGATCGCCGTCAGGATCGGCGGCTGAGAATCTTCCACGCTGGTCCCCGAGCAGCCGGTCAGCAGGGACAGCAGCAAGGCGCAGGCAGCGAGGCTGCTTGTGGCGACCCTTTCGGGCGTTGGCGAGTTTGTTCCCGGCACAGACATTCCGCTCATACTCCGAACAGGATTCAGGAAGCAGCAGATGCCGCGATCAATTTGGCGGGCTTCTCTGCGGTGCAAACATCCTAGTTTTGCCAGGCATCTGCGAAAAGGTCGGCGGCGCGCTGGCGACCGTGAAGCATATGGAATTCCCGTCGATCCTGCGATGACGCGGTGTGCGTGCGACAGCGTCCTGCCCGGATTTCGGTCTGCTCGATGCCGCCTGGTGAATTCCGCCACACAAAATGTTTGACGACGGACGGACAGGCGGGTACGTTCATGCCCCGTTCGGTGAGGTCAGGGTGCCGAAAAGACGGTTAAACCGATTGGTCGGAACAGTCCTGGAGTGCCGTCAGCATTCCTGCAGCGGCGTCATGCGTTGCGTGAGCAACGTGGCATTTTGAAACACAGTGCTGCACAATTCACCACGATGGTTGTTGAAAGAATGTGCAGCAGAGTGACCAGGCGTGCCGCGACAACGCCGTGTTTTGGGAGCCGCATCCCGGAGCAGATCGTCTGTGAGGCTGAATTCCCCGTGAATTCAAAGTTTTCGGCATTCAGAGTGCTCGGTTTGTCTGCTGTGCCCGTCTCAATGACCGTACATTCCGCGGGTGTCGAAGGGATGCTGAGTTGTCGACCGTCGTAGTACCGAGGATCGCTGGTATGCTTGGAGAGTTGAACCCGTCCGGCGGCGGAGATCCGATTCCGCTGCTCCATGAGAAGCTGCTTGTTGGCCGTCGCTCTTCCTGCGACATCTGCCTCTCGTTTCCGAACGTTTCTTCACATCACTGCGAACTGGAAATGAAGGACGGCTACTGGCACGTTCGCGATCTGGGCAGCAGCAACGGCATCAAAGTCAATGGCGAACGCACGACTGCCAAGCCACTGATGCCGGGCGACGAACTTCAGATTGCCAAACACTGCTTTCGCATCGAATACATCGTGTCGGGAAGTGCCCCGGCACCGGAAGATGAAGACCCGTTCGCGATGGGTCTGATGGAAAAAGCGGGGCTGGCGAGTTCCCGGGAATCGAGCCGCATGCCGGATGCTGCCGGCCGGAAGAAGGTTCGCAGCCGCCGTCGCGACAGTTCGCACGATGACTTCATTATGGACTGGCTCAGCGAGGATTAGTCAATCGTCCCATGTTCGGCATCAGCACCGCTTATCACTGGACGAAGTCCGGGTTCCTGCCGTCGCCCGCCCGGCGATCGCGCTGGCGGTCCACGGCAAAGAGCATCATTCGCAAGAGCGAACGGCTGCACAAACTGACCAGTGAAGACCTGTTGTCCGCCGGCCGCAGGATCCGCTGGGAAGCGAAGGCGGGAACTCCACTGTCCAAACTCCTGCCCGACGCGTTCGCCCTCGTGCGGGAATCCGCTCGCCGCGTGCTGAAGATGGAACACTTCGAAGTGCAGATCATGGGCGCGATCGCTCTGTTCGAAGGCCACATCGCCGAAATGCAGACCGGCGAAGGGAAAACACTGACAGCCACAATGCCGTCGTTTCTGCGCGCTCTGCCCGGCTACGGCTGCCATGTGATCACGGTCAACGATTATCTGGCCGAACGCGACGCCGAAACGATGGCGCCTGTCCATCGTCTGCTGGGTCTGACCGTCGGCAAGATCCTGGATTCGATGGAAGCCGACGAGCGGCGGCAGAACTATGCCTGCGACATCACCTACGGCACGTCCAAGGAAATGGGTTTTGACTTTCTGCGTGACCGGCTGCGCAAGGGGGCCAGTGCCGACGACGGCGGTACGTCGCTGCGGAAGTTCGTGCGGACGCTGCAGGGCGGCGAAGAACCTGTTCAGCGAGGCCACTATTTCGCGATCATCGACGAGGCGGACAGTATTCTGATCGACGAAGCCCGGACACCGCTGATTATCGGGCTCACCCAACCCAACGATCCGGCCACTGTGAATCTGTTTCGCTGGAGCAACCGGGCGACGTTTCAGCTCGAACCCCGCAGCGATTACGTCTACGAACCGGAACGCCGGTCCGCATGGCTGACCGATGCCGGCTGCCGCAAAGTCGTGCTGATGTCCAAGCCATCGCTGCTGAGTTCGATGGATACCGAACGTATCTACTCCCAGGTCGAAAAGGCTTTGACCGCTCGTCACGCGTTTGAACTTGACCGCGATTACGTGATCGTTGAAGACAAGGTCGTTATCGTCGATGAAGGCACGGGCCGCATCATGGACGGTCGCAAATGGCAGGACGGGCTGCACCAGGCGATCGAAGCCAAGGAACTGGTGCCAATTACTGCGGCCACCGGTGAAGCCGCACGAGTCACCGTGCAGAGCTTCTTTCGCAACTACACGAACCTGTGCGGCATGACGGGTACAGCCGTGCCTGCTCGCAGCGAAATTCGCAAGACCTACAAACTCAAGGTCACAAAGATTCCGACGAACAAACGCTGCATTCGCCGCGGGCTGCCCGTCAGAATCTTCAGGTCCCAGCAGGCGAAGCGGGAAGCCATCAGCGAAGAAATCGCTCGCATGGTCAGCGCCGGCCGCGCCGTTCTGGTCGGAACGCCGTCCGTTGACGCGTCGGAGGCTCTGGGTGCTGTGCTAAGCCAGAAGAACATCGGTCACAAGATCCTGAACGCTCGCTATCACGAACAGGAAGCGGAGATCGTGAAAGACGCCGGTCACGCCGGCCGGGTCACGATCGCCACAAACATGGCTGGCCGCGGGACCGACATTATTCTGGACGAAAGTGTTCGCAGGGCCGGTGGTCTGCACGTCATCGCCACGGAGATGCACAGTTCCAAACGTATTGACCGGCAGCTTGTCGGTCGAGCCGCACGGCAGGGTGATCCCGGGTCCTATCAGTTCTTCCTGTCGCTGGAAGACGAATTGCTGCGCTGCCGCGAACCTCGTGAAGTCGCTCGCAAACAGAAGATGGCCATCGGCAACAAGCGAGGAGCACTCGCTCGTTCATGGCAGCGATATTTCAAGCGGGTCCAGCGCTTCCTGGAAAAGAATCACCGCAAACAGCGCAAGAACCTGCTGAAGCAGGAACGCATGAGACGCGATCAGTACGAAAATATGGGCCTGGACCCGTATCTGGAACTGACCGAATCGTGATTGCTGAAGACGTGCGAGCCTGCCAGGCTTGTGCCCTGTCTGTAGCGTGGCCCGGAACCGCATTTGCAGCACTGTTCGCTGTGTTCCGGACTGTCACAACTGTGATGTAACTCAGGTCTGCACGGAGGATCGAATGATGGAGATTTTGAACAGCCGCGGGCTGGCAATTGTTGGTAGTGCATTTTTTCTGGTCAGTGCCTTGCTGTGGTCCGTCGCAGGCGGGCAGGTGGAGCGGATTCCGGTTACACCTGACGATACTAAGTCTGAAGTGCAACCGGTTAAACCGCTGATGCAGGCTAAGCTCGTTCATGCTCAGCGTGTTCTGGAAGGACTGGTCACGCACGACTTCAAACGGGTGGAAAGTTCAGCAAACTCGCTGAAGCAGATGAGTCTGGATCCGCCGAAGGGATTTGCGCCGAAAGAGGGCGATGCCGACTCGGAAGTTTACGAGCACTTTCGCACCGAATTCCTGCGAGTTTCTGCCAGACTGGAAGAACAGGCTCAGAAGAAGAATCCGGAAGGTGTGGCGTACATGCAGCAGAACCTCACTGCGACCTGCGTTGCCTGCCATGACTACATCCGCGATTACGAAGCGAAGCGCTGAACGCCTCCGCCGTCGGACTGCGAATCGGCACTGGCAGACTATCGGGCAGCGACGAACGGCGTCGCATCATCAACCGCAGCAAGCTTCGGCCCGCGCACATGGCGGTGGCAGTTGGTGCAGCTAACGCTCAGTTGCGCGTAGGCTGCGGCGACTCCCTGAGAATCCTTCGCCTCGGCCATCCGCACGAGAAATTCCGCGGCGTCCACGAAATCCGCGGTGTCCTGTAGGTAGCCCGCGTTGGCTCGCTGTTTCCATGCAGCCTGCTGACTAAGTTCAACCAGTTTCTGAGCGCTGTCTGCAACGTGGGCGTAGTCATCGGTGGCCATGCCATCCATCGCCCCGTGAACGGCCGACAGTTTTTCCTTCATGAACCTCGCAACGTCGCTCTTCAGCGGCGGCTGGACGATGCGGCGATCTGCCTGAGCAATCGCTGTGGCAGTTTGTTCGAACAAAGGTGCCAGCGCGAGCAACCCGATAACGGGGATTACAGCCGCCACCGCCCACCGCGATGAAAACATCTGTCGAAAGCTAAGCATTCCCTGCATTCTCCTGAAAACCGGACCATGAACCACAACGTTCCCGCGACCGGACCAACGCAAACGCGATGCCGGAGTTCTTCACGCGGCTGTTCGGCCATGGCACACGATCGTGGTTTCGTGGCCCGGCGGTTGACCCGTGCGACTTGTCACACATTGAATCTGCATGTGCGAATCGGCGCGCGGCATCAATGCAGAACCGGCGATCAATCCTGATCGGTTCGGGTTGAGATCCGGCCAGCGTCGCGGTTCACTTAAACGCCTTCGCGGGCTGGCACGCTTCCACGAAGTGAGCGACGCAGACCGCGATCACGGCGGGCAACAGGACCCCTGCCGCGGTCAGGTAACGTCCGATTGCGGGTTCCACAAGAATCACCAGCAGCGTCTTGGCCGCCACGAAGCCACACGCCATCCACAACAGCACATGACGTTCGAGATGTCGTTTATTGTGTGCTGAGCCGGGAGCATTCTGCATGGCATCACTGGTCGCGGCTCGGTCACAGGTTGTACCGCGGAACAGCGAACGCAGCAGACAACCGAACAGGACGATCAGCAGCAGGACCGAGCCTCGATCAAACACAACCAGCGGAAGCAACTGCTGGCGCGCGTGGTTCGCGTTCCACGCGAGCCACCGCAGATACTTCGCCGGCCGTCGCCGCACGGTTTCCCGCGCGAGCTGACTAAGCATGCGGTTTACGACGATCGGATCATCTGCGGCGAGTTCCTTCGCCGCGGGCACGGCCAGTTGCCAGACGGTCGGGTTGAACATCGTCTCCATGGCTTCATAGCTTTCCGGTGGCTGGAAATCTTCAATGGCGGCTCGCCCTTCCACGATCTTTGCGGCCAGCGGCTGCAGTTCGTCGGGAAGTTCGGCGACCATTTGTGCATCCAGAAACTGCGCGGCGATTCCCACGACGTTGTAGCCGCCGAAAGACACCAGTCCCCAGTGGCCGACGACAAGCAGTCGCAAGGTACAGAACAGCATAAACGGAACAACGGTCGCCATCGCATAGCCGCACGTTCGCAGCAGCTTCGTTCGCAGAGTGGCATCGCGTCGCAACACGAACGTGTCCAGCCACAGCCCGACGACGGGCCACAACGGAATCAGAAACAGGTACGCCGGACGAACCTGATACGCCAGGAACGTCAAGGCGGTCAGCGCGGCCCAGCCAAGCGCTGATTTCCGCTCGCTGACAACGACCAGCAGAGATCCCGCAGACGCGATCGCCAGCGCCGCCGCAAGACTGTCGGCGGTGATATGGTGGACCCATTCGAAAACCGCCCGCGACAGCAGCAGCGTCGCTGCACTCGCGAAGGCGACCCAGACGCGGTAGCCGATGGCGGTTAGTCCGAAGAAGAACATCCCGCAGGCCGCGGAATGAACAAGCCACTGAAGGACGGGCACTCGACTGGTCGATCCGGCCGCCTTCAGAAACAGCGGATACCCAAAGGTGCGAATCTGCGTCAGCGCTGATTTCACCGACGAGGTGTCGAATTCCAGATACGTCCCGCTGTCCGGTTCCACGACAGGAACCATGCGGCCGGTCAGATACAGAACCATCAGGACACACAGCGCAGTCACGGCAAGCGAAGCAGCCGGCAAAGAAAATGATTGCTTCATCAGCGACGGGGCACTCACGACCAGGGTTCTGAACCGGGGTGGTGCGAAGCGTAGCACATGGCCGCG
>CAZHET010000270.1:0-8979 GCA_964531585.1 uncultured Planctomycetaceae bacterium
GCGGCTCGGCGGGAGCCTCGCCCTCCCGAATGTCGCTCCCGCACGCTCTACTACTTCGTGATGGAATTCGTCGACGGTGCCAACCTGCGGCAGCTTATGCAATCGCGCGAGATCGTGGGGCGCGCGATCAAGCGGGGTGACGCCAATTGTGCGCCGGAGGGCCGTGGCAACGATTCCGGTCTGACGTCGATTTCGCCCGCACAGGCGCTGGCGATCATTCCCCAGGTCTGTGACGCTCTGCAGTTCGCTCACCACGAAGGCATCGTGCACCGCGACATCAAGCCGGAAAACATTGTGCTCGACCGACGCGGCCGCGTGAAAATCGCCGACTTCGGACTGGCGAAACTGGCGACTAACACTCCCGAACACTTCACACTGACGGGCACACATCAGGTGATGGGCACGCCGCGGTACATGGCTCCGGAACAAATGGCCGGTTCGCGCAGCGTGGATCACCGTGCCGATATCTATTCGCTCGGCGTTGTGTTCTACGAGATGCTGACGGGCGAACTGCCGCTGGGACTGTTTGATCCACCGTCGCGCCGAGCCGCCGTCGATGTCGGGCTGGACGACATCGTCCTGAAGGCACTGGCGTCCGATCCGGATCGGCGTTACCAGCGGGTCAGCGAATTCGCTTCCAGCCTGTTGGCTGTTGCGCCGGCACCGCTTTCGAGCATCAGCGTCGCCACAGGAATGGCTCAGCCATGGCCCGGTCCGTCGACGATTCTGGAAAATGCGCTCGGTGGCGCGGTCAACCAGGTTCGCGGGGGTGCGATTCGGCGAATCTGTCTGCACCCGAACGCTCCGTCGATGCTGGCGATGCTGATGGCGGCAGGCATCATTGCGGCGACAGCGATGCTGCTGATGCCGTTCGGCCTGAGTACGAGTCGCGTTCCAGGAAACGTCGGCGCGGGAGCCATCGCCGTGGCCGTAGCGAGTTACCTTCTGCTGCTGACGCTGTTCGCGATTGGAACGATGCGTCCTCAGCCGGCCGGTCGGCCCTGGACCATCCTGCTGTTCGGAGCGGTTTTGCTGTCGGGCCTCGCGGCGATTCGGGACTCTGTCAGTCGCGCACTGGCCCGCGTGGAGCCACATGCCGGAGAAGCCGAGCTGTGGCTGATGGTGGTGTTTGGTTTCACGGTCGGACTGCTGGGTGCGGGGGCGTGGGATCTGCGGAACTGGCTGAGCCGCACAGAGACCGCCGGCTCGCCCACGCGGCGTCATCCGAATCGCGCACGAGTCGCATTACCGGGAGATGCACGGTCGCCCGACGCTCAGTCAGCGGCGGGGCGGCGGCCTTCCCGTGCACGCATCGTCGGGCGAGACAGCGTCTGGCTGTCTCGTCAGCAGGTCGATGACGGCGACCTGCCCGGTGTCTGCATGGTGTGTGGTGACCCGGCCGAGCAGCGTGTCAGCCACACGTTCTCGTATCAGTCGGAGAACGCTCAGCTCATGACGGCGGCCGGCATCTTCCTCGGGATATTTCCCGGCTTGATTGTCGCTTCCCTGACCCAGCACCAACAGCGGGTCTCCTGCCCGATGTGTCGCCGCCACACCAATCACTGGAGCCATGTCGGATGGTTCGCCGGAACGGGCTGGCTGCTGCTGCCGGCGCTGGCAGGCATCGGCTGGAGCGTGGGGATTCTGCTCGATGCCAGCAGCTACACCGCCGCGACAGCGCTCGCGATCAGTCTCGGTGTGGTCGGTCTGGCGACATACGTGATTCTGCTGATCCGCAGGGCCACAGCGCTTGTCCGTTGTGATCGCATTACCGACGAACGTGTCGAGTTCAGCCGCGTCTCCACGGAATTTGCCACGGCCGTTCGACAGCAGCGAGCATGACCGCACTGCATCCGCTGCCGGTTTGTGCATTCCTGCCGGCTTCAGGATCCCGCCACTCCTTCCGGTCGTCAGAAGTGATTAGACTGACGGCGCGACTGCACTTCAGATTCGAAAGGCAACTGCCATGAGCATTGCGGCCCCCATGCCAATTTCCACCGCCGGGACCATGACTCTGCGCGACGTCAGTTGGGAAACTTATGAAAGTCTGCGAGCCGCCGATGGCAATCGCGGAATTCGCATGACCTATGATCACGGAGTCCTGCTGCTGATGTCCCCGTCACGACTTCACGAACGAATCGCGGAACTTCTGGGTCAGCTGATTCTCACATGGACCGAAGTCAATGACATTCCCCGGATGAGCGGGGGATCGACAACGATGAAAAGCCGGTTGCGGGCCAAAGGACTGGAGCCTGACAAGTGCTACTACATACAGAATGAAGCCATCGCACGACAAAGCGACGAGTTTGACGCCGAAACCGATCCGCCGCCGGACCTGGCCATTGAAGTTGATGTGTCGTCGATCTCCCTTGCCAAAATGCCCGTCTATGCGGCATTTGAAGTTCCGGAAATCTGGCGCTGGGTGGACCATCGCATCGAGATCCATCGCCTTGCCGGCGGTGAGTACGTCGTCACTGAGAATTCCGAATGTCTGCCCGGCTTCCCCGTCGACACAGCCCTGAAATTTCTGGATCAGCGCCATGAACTGGATGAGACGGCGCTGATTCGACAGTTCCGCCAGGCGTGCGGCAGGAATTCGACCAGCGGGAACTGACGAGTGGCTGTGCTGTTTGGCGCGGCCACGTTTAGCCGCGACACCTGGGGAGCGATTCCGTCATTCGCCTTCAAGCGCCCACAAAGCCCGGCGACACAGCTTCTTGGTCACGTTGTCGCATGACAGGACGCGGGTCAGCGAAGGGCTCGCAATTAAACGTTTCACGACAGGCGGCTCGAAGTGCCCGACGAACGGCACGTGACAGTTTAACTGCGGATACTTCCAGCAACAGCGGACGGAAACTCAACCGACTTGCCTTGGCGGAACATTCAGCGTCAGAGTGGGCTGCCATTGCCCCGCCAGAGTTCCGGGGCAGTGAGCGGCTGCCCGGTGTTGCCACGAAACCGCATTGACCGCGTAGATCTTGTTCCCCCAGGCCTGAATGTTCGACATTTCCCAGTGCGTTGTGCCGGAACATTCATTCCCGGGTGGAACTGACCCGACCGGCGCACAGGGCTTCCCCAGTAACTCCATCACGTGTCCCTGCCCAAGCGCGTGGCCGATTTCATGGCCGACCACGTCGCCTTTGATGACACCGCCTGTCGGGCTGGGGGGAGGTTTGGGGGGATTCAGGATATCCATGTCATCGTAGTTGCCCGAGTCCGATCGGAACGTACCGCCGTCTGGAGAAACGCCGGGATTTGCCGTGGGATCCAGTCTGACAACGTTGATCACGTGATGCGGTCTCTGGTGCCGTCCGACCAGTTCCAGACGGAACAGACAGATCAGGTTCGGCCGCACCCTGGTGTCGAAGTTGAAGTCCTGGTCCAGACCGTCATATTTTGCGGGAGGGCGCAACAGGAACCGATAGTTCCACCGCTTCTCTCCGCGCTCAGCGAAATCCCTGCGAAAATTCGAGATGTCTTCCGATGACCAGTTCAGAATCCGGTGGTACTTCCCCTTCTGGATAATCTTGCCGTTCGCATCCCTTGCGTCGTGATCTCGTGCGAATGCAATGTTGCCCCGCGTAAACACGTATTCATCCGTGCGAACTGTGATCGCTCCGGTTGACGGGTCGAGCTTGTAGCCAATGGGATTGGTGGCATCGACGAAATTCAGGTGCATCCGCATTCTCAGCGTCAGCCAGGCATTCTTCTTCAGCAGCGCGTTCATGAGGTGATTGCCGCGCGAGGGAAGATCCAGTTCTGAATCAAAGCGGTTGTACGGAGCAGCCGCTTCGTGAGCCAGCACGCGGGACTTGAATCGTTGCGACATGCGGTAACTCCTTACAAAGGTGCGTTTCGCGATGTCACGAATTGTCCATCGCCTGTCAGTAAATGCCGGGAGCGCAGGGCTTCGAAACACGGTTGCATCGAAATTGTGCGGATTCCGGAATCACGCAACCGCTAGCTTCCACGCGTGCTGTCATGGAGCCTCGGCTGACTCACTGATCATGCGGTGTCGGCAGTCGTGAAAGGTTGCACTTGTCCGGGAGATGACCTGGATCATACGCTGCTCGATGAGCAGCCCGCAGAGAGGTTGTTCGCCGCTGGTCCGGGTTCCTTCCGCGACCGATGCAAATCGGCAACCAGTCGCCGGAGTCTGTGCCGGAATGACGAGTGATTCCGGCTGCAGGCTTTGCGGCCGGGCTGGCTCTGGTTTCGACATCTGTCTGCGGCAATTTCCGTTACGAAGGTTCCATCGCCATTCGCATCCTGCCCCCCTTGTTGCTCGCGGTTGTCGGCATCGTGTTTGCTAAAGCCGGCGATCCGGCGGTTCACGCAGCCGAAGCCACCGATCCGGCGGGGCAGACTCCGCACGGACCGGTGGAACTTCTGCAGCAGAAGCTCGTTCAGGGTACGAATTCTGATCGCCTGCTGAACAACGCCGTTCGCCTGTTGCGGGCCGGTCAGACGACAGACGCATTCCAGGCGATCCGGCTGATCCTGTCGGAACCGCAGGATTCCTTCACACGCATCGATGCGAATTCTTCCGCCGTCAGCATTCGGCAGTCTGCTCGGCAGTTGCTGCAGAACGCCGACTTCGCGGTTCGCCGTGACTGGATTGTCGCTCACGAGCTGACCGCAGAGAGCGCCCTGCAGCAGGCATTATTGTCTCGCGACGAAGCGGCTTTGCGTGCTGTCGCGCGAACGTATCCTTTCACGCGTGCCGCATTTCGCAGTCTGCAGCTGCAGGCGCTGACGGCCGCTGATCGAGGTCAGTTTGTGTCGGCCAGTGAATTGTTGTCGGAGATCACGGAACTCTATGTCACGACGCCACTGCCGTATTCCGTCGAACAGGCGACCGCTGCTCTGCAATCACGAATTGCTCAGGTCCGCCGCGCGCACCAGTCCGCGGACTCCGCTGCAGTGCGAGTGACGCGTGCGGGTTCGCCGTACCAGACAACCGTTCCGGCGCTTTCGCGGCCGTGGACGGAACCGCTGTGGACGTGGACGGAACGCTATTGGTCTCACCCCGCCTCCGCCGGTGTTCTGTCGACGATCTCTGACAACAGCCAGGCAGATCTGCTGTCCGTCAACACGTGGCAGTCGCTGCTGCTGGGCGACCGCCTGGTGTTTCGCTCACCGCTGCGCGTCATCTGCTTCGACCGGCTAAGCGGTCGAGTTGAATGGAGCCTGAGGACTGACACGGGAGCGACGGTTGACCCGGCAGCGATCGGCGAAGGCAAGCCGATACCGATCCGCACACCCGTCGACGCCGCCACTCTGCTGCAGATGGAATGCTTAGGCACGATGTGCGGCGACGACCGCTTGCTGTTCTTCATTGACGGCTTCCGTCCGTTCGATGATTTGTCGGATGCATCGACCACCATTCAGCATGTGCTGCCCGGACCGTTGGGCGGACAGATTGGGAACCGGTTTTCGGTGCCGAGTGAAGAGCGTTCACTATCTGCCGGCACCCGGCTTGTGGCGGTGCAGCTTTCTTCGCCGCCGCGCGTGATCTGGAGCGTCGGTGGTCGCGACGCGTTTGACTACGAATTCACAGCCGGCGCGAATGCACAAGCCTCGACGCAACCGGCACAGACGCGTGAACACGATGCTGCCGGTCTGACGGGTGATCCCTTTCGACAGCAGCGTTTTCTGGGTGTGCCGCTGATTCACGACCAGTCGTTGTTCGTGATCTCATCCGATGGTGAGCAGTTGTTTTTGAATTCGCTGAACCGATCCTCGGGCCGATTGTCCTGGCGACAGCCTCTGACATTCGACGACGGAGCAGCCGATGAGCGCCGATATTCAGGCGGTGCGACCGCGCGTTCGTCGGAGCTGTCGGCGTTGTGCGGTGTGGCCGATGATTCGGTGATCTGCAGTCTGCCCGACGGTATCCTGATTGCTGTCAGCCGTCACGACGGGCGACTGAAGTGGGCCACTGACATTAGTGGCCCCGACGACTCCGCCAGCGACCCGGCAAATCCGTGGGGGCCGGCGAGACGGCTGTTCGCATTGGTTCGCCGCGCGGATGCTCTGGCATTTCGTCCCGTCATCTGCGGTCACCGGATTTTTCACGCGGCTCCCGGATCGCAGGTTCTGTCGTGTCTCGATGTCCGGACCGGCAGGATTGAGTGGCAGGTGTCGCGGCAGGCGGCCGGCCAGGGCGTCGTAAGTTCCAGCCGGGATCTTTATGCCGCAGCCTGCAGTGACGCAGGTCTGGTTCTGATCGGACAGCGCCATCTGCGCGTGGTCGAACCTGAGACCGGCGTGCAGGTGCTGGTGACGGAGATTCCGCCGCAGACCGGGCGAGCGATCTGCGACGATCGGCTGTGCCTGATCCCGGTACAGGACGGGGCCATCGTCGCGGCGGACCTTGCAGCGGGCAGCATCGACTCGCTGCCGGGCGTCCTTTTGCATACGCCCGCCACACCATTCACGGGCAGCCTTGTCGCCGATGACGGCGTGATTTGCGCGACGACTCCCGTTTCCGTGGCGGTCATTCCAACCGCAGCAGAAATGCGGCGGAGGTTCACCCGACAGGCTGAAATGGAACAGTCTGAATCGGCAGCATCATCGGTCAGCATGGCAAGGGCAGAAATTCTTTCGGGACATCCGGTTGTCGGTCTTCAACGCCTGCTGGACGTGTCTCGGCAGCCGGACTCAGCCCCCACTGCGCATCCCGTGCTGGCAGACATTCTGTTGCATCGTCTGGCTGAAACTCGCTTCGACACTCAGGCCGAGGCGGCTGCGAGCGAACGACCGTCCGAGCTGGCTTCGGCCGAACAGATTGTGGCTGCGCTGAAGCAACTCAACCTGTCGCCCGAACAGTCGCTCAGAATGAACATCCTGTCCGGTGTTCCGTCCGGTCATACGATTCGCGAAGTGGAAGCTGTCGATGCAACCATGCTGCAGCTGCTTCCAGACTGGCGTGTGCGAGCGGATGTGGCTGCGTGGTCAATGGCTGCTTCGCATGTCGATACACCAGCCACAGATTGGCGAGCAGCGAATCCTCCGACACTCGTCTCCGCAGCCCGCGTAATTTCGTTTCCGAGTTGCCTTGATTCGGCGGACGCCACACTGCAGTTCGCCGACGAACTCATCCGGCAGCAGCGTCCCGCGGCCGCGCATCTTGTATTGGCAGCGGCTGATGCCACGGCCGGGATCACGCCAGCAGGCTCCACCACAGCCCGGCTTCAGCAACTGCGTTCAGAGGCCGGCCCACGCCGATCTGCGGCAAAACAGTCGAATGGCTCGGCCGGTGTGCAGCTCACGATGCGGGAAGTCCGAACGGAAGCGATCGACGCAAATGTGTTGCAGGCGATTCGGGAAGGACTGCGATCACAGGTGGATTCTCCGGCCTGGTTTGAACATCGCCTGCTGACAACACTTAGCCCCGGCCGCCCGCAGCTATCTGTGCTGGACATGCACGCTGGCCGCGTCATTCACGAAGTCCCGCTGCCGAGCAGTCTCCGCCAGAATTTCGGTTGGGCGGACAGTCACGGACTGCTGCCTCTGCTCGACGGCGATCAGATCGGTATGTTATCTCTGATCGGCCGCGATGGCCCGGAAGTGCTGTGGCACAAGCGGATCGTCGCCGACGGCCTGACGGTATCCGGCGTGCAGCCTGGTCCGGTCGGACCGGCGTACTTCGTCTGGAGAACAGACAGCCAGCTTTGCTGCAGCCATCCATTGACCGGCGAACTGTTGTGGTGCCGAAAACTGGCGATGTCGTCAGGCTCTGCTGCGGGTGCACCGATTTCCGGCGACGGGCACGCGATCGCCGTCTTCGCGCCTGGCATGGACAGCTATCAGTTGTTCCGTACTCTGGACGGTCGCCATCTGCGCGACGGACAACTGGCGATACCCAACAGCCAGACTCCGGTGTTACTCGGTCGTCGCCTGCTGTACGTCGACGATGACCGCCGCATTCGCCTGCTCGACCTGCTGACGGGCCAGGATGCCCTGAACACTCCCGTGCCGCTGCGAATCACGGAACACGGCCGGGCGTCGGTGCTGCCAAACAACCGGGCTGCGACCGTCACAGACGACCGGCGCCTGGTGATCATCGACGCCGACCACGCTGCCGTCGAACTGTCGTGTCCGTTGCCCGACGAAGCCACGGCCAATCCCTTCACAGGACTCGTTGCTTTCGAGCGGGACGGACGGCTGTTTGTGCTGCTGAGAAACTACCGCCATAACGATCAGAGCATGTCCGCCACGCCGCTGCTGCAGGAGCCGCGACTGGACTACGGTACGCTGCTGTGCATCGATCAGACGTCGCAGGAACTGCTGTGGACAATCAGTGGTCAGCCGGCTGTTGTTCCGCCGATCTACGGCGATCCCACGGATCTGATCGTGCTGTGGTCGATTGTGGATCCGCTTGACGCCCGGCGGCTGGGGCAGAACCAGCTTCGCCAAAACGGGAACTTCTTCGGTGATGACACCCGCCCGGCACCCACCGGAACCGACCGCAACCTTGTGCTGCGCGTCATCGACTGCCGCACCGGGCAAACGATCGCACGGCAGTCGGGATTCAGTCCCGCGACTCCGCTGCGATGCGTGCACAACGCAGATGCGCGGCAGATCCGCGTGGAATTGGAAAACTCGGTGATCCTGCTCGACTACGTGCCGCTTGCCGGGCCGTAGCGTTCCACGCCATGTTCACTGGCAGTTGCTACGGTCACGCGATTTCCGTCGGGAACGGGATCACTTCGGCTATCGACAGGACTCCCGTCGCGGACATCACCACGCGGTCGAATCCCAGCGCAACTCCGGAGCAGCGCGGCAGGCCCTGCTGCATCGCCTGCAGCAATCGCGGTGCGCCGGGAAGTGTGTTTACCCCGTGCCCCGAACGATTGGCGTTCTGCACGGCTTCCCGCCGTTTGAGCTCTTCGGCGTCTGTCAGTTCCTGGTAGCCGTTGCACAGCTCCACGCCGCCGACATACAGCTCGAAGCGTTTCGCCACGCGGCAGTCGT
>CAZHET010000271.1:0-8974 GCA_964531585.1 uncultured Planctomycetaceae bacterium
CAAAGATTACTTAACCAAAGTGTCGCAGATTGCCCAATGTGGCGCAATCGCCCTGCGTTGCGGGCGACGTCGCGGGTGCCTTCGCGTTGAACTATTAAGTAATGCTTAACAGTTCGATCTGGCGGGAGTTCTCCTTCTTCGTAAATCGCTTTCAGGTGCTGATTTACGTTCGGCACTGTGACGCCATAAAGTTCGGCAATGAGCTTCTGCGTCAGCCAAACGGTATCGCCATCAAGCCGAACTCGAAGCTGCGAAGCACCGTCGGCGTAGATCAGGAATTGTCCTTGAGGTGCTGGCAGATTGGCGTCACCTGGCATGCTCAATCCTCCCGAGCCGTTCCCGGAAGATGCTCCCGAGCTTGCCTTCGGCGGCGGCGAATTTGCCGAGGAAGTATTCACTGACTCGGCCAAGCGTGTCGCGAGCTCCTTTGAAACCGATGTTGCCGATGAGGTCGATCAGCCCCTTCATCTTGATCGGCTCGATGCCCCGGCGCGCGTAGTCGCGCGGGAGTTTGGACTTGAGGTTCGGGTTGTCACGCTCGACGGCAAGGATGGCGTCGTCGATGAGCGTGGCGATGTCGGGACGTGCCGCCTGATTCTGCAAGTTGGGCCAGCGGGACTCGGGCGGAACCCAGAAGACCCGTTCGGCGGTGTACTCGTCCCGCGATTCGAGGAGGGCTTCGAGTTGTTTGCCCTTGAGGCCGTCTTTGGTCAGTTCGGCTCGCAGCTCATCCCGCCGGGACTGAAAGCTGTCCGAGATGTACTTGAGAAAGAGCAGGCCGAGGACGACGTGTTTGTACTCGGCGGCATCGACCTGCCCGCGGAGGGCATCGGCGGCTTTCCAGAGGGTGTCGGCGTAGGAGAGATCGGAAGCGGTTTGGTCAGTCATCCGTTAGGCCCGGAATGAAGAATGCTCTGGCTGGTCGGTGAATGTACCAAAACTGCTTGTCAGTCGCGCAACCGAATGGTCAGTTCGAAGAACAGACGATGAGCAACTGAAGAACTGCAGCGTGAGGCAGTTGGAACAGGTGATCAGGGATTACATCGACCATCACAACGCCAACCCCAGGACTTTTCATCGGACCAAGAAGGCTGAAGACATTCTGGAGAAATTGAAGCGCGCCAGAGCCGCACTTCATGAGAACCCATCTGAGTGAGACACTACAATAGCCCGGATGATTCACGACTTCGTACCACGGGACTCCGATCCCGTCGAATTGCGGCGATGGGACTCCGAAGCCGTCGAGTTGCAGCGACGGGATCGGAGTCCGGTCGTACAGTTTGCGGTTTCGCCACTGATCTGTGAGCGGCACGGCGCTAGCCGCCGGTTTTTCCCGGCGTTTTTCAATGCAGACACCGGCGGCTAGCGCCGTGCCGCTCACAACGTGAGTGCCATTGGGCCAGCGCTGTGCCGCTCACGAAAGCTGGCGCCGTCCAGTTGAGCAACCCTGAAAACTTCAACAGAATTTCAATCCTCTGCCGGAGACGCCTTCGATGAATTCCCTGCGAATGTCACTTCTGTTGCTGGTACTCACATCAACCGGCACATTAGCCGCCGACGGCCAGCTTCGACCCGCTGCGAACGATGACGAACTGAAGTCGTGGCTTCAGAATATGGTCTGGCATCACCGCTACTCGAATGACGAGCTGCAGCAGGTCACGGGGCTCAGTGACGACGAACTTGCGGCGAAGCTGACGCAGTTCGATCTGTCCGACGCCACTCGGCCGCCGCGACCGGACGACAAATTGTTCGTGTTGCCGTATCCCGGCGGACGACATCCTCGCATCGGGTTTCTGGACGGAGCCATCGAGCCTCAGCGCGAAACCAAACTCAGCGTGTTCTGTCCGTGGGATGATCACAGTTACGCCGTGCTGGATATCCCCGAAGCGATCTGGTCGAACCTCGGCCTGACGTATCTGGCTCACACGCACATCGACACGATCTGGTCGGCGCAGGGAATCGAACTCGAACAGCAGGAATGGCACCGGACGGACGATGGCGGCTTTGTGCTGGAGCGCCGGCTGCCGAACGGCATCGTCTTTGGCACGCAGGCGACTCCCATGAAGGATCACATTCGCATGAAAATGTGGCTGACCAACGGCACCGACGAAACGCTCAGCGATCTGCGGGTTCAAAACTGCGTGATGCTGAAGGCGGCGGACGGGTTTCAGCAACAGGACAACGACAACAAACTGTTCACACGCGGGTACGCGATTGCTCATTCACCCGACAAATCGAAATGGATGATCAGCGGCTGGGATCCGGTACATCGAGCGTGGGGCAACGGCCCGTGTCCTTGCCTGCATTCGGATCCGAAGTTTCCCGACTGCGAACCGGGCGACACCAAATGGCTGCACGGCTGGTTCTCGTTCTATGAAGGACACGACATTGAAGCGGAACTGGATCGCATTGAGGCTACCGGCTGGAAGACGGCCGCATTGAATGACGCCACCGGCAACGTCACGGGACATGTTCGCGACTCCGACAGCAATCAGATTCTTCCGTGCCGGCTGTACGTGCAGAGTCTTGACGACGGGACGTGGCACTACGCGTCATCGGCAGGCGACTCAGGCTCGGCCGTGAACTACAACAAGGATCTGTCTCCGGCCCCCAGCGTTGAGAACCACACAACACTGTCCGCCGACGCGTTCCGGTTAACACTGCCGCCCGGTCGCTACCGCGTCCGTGCCGAACGCGGCAAGGAGTTCATTCCCGCCGAAGCAGAACTGGAAGTCACCGTCGCTCATTCTTCAACCGCTCCCGTGACCGTCGAACTGGAACTGGAACGCTTCATCGACATGCCTGCGCGAGGCTGGTATTCGGGCGACATCCACGTTCACCGAACGATGGAGGAACTTCCCAACGCGATGCTGGCCGATGATGTGCACGTTGCATTTCCGCTGAACTACTGGGTGCGGGACAGCCGCGAGATTCCTTCGGCGAGCGCGCCGCCTCTGGAAGCGAAGGTGCAGCATGTCGACGGCACTCATGTGATCTACCCGATCAACACCGAGTACGAAATCTTCACGGTCGATGGTCAGCGGCATACCCAGGGAGCGGTCTTCGTGATCAATCATCAGACGCCGCTGAATCTTCCCGCGCCGCCCGTGCTGCCGATTGCGGAAGAGGCGCGGCGGCAGGGCGCGTTGCTGGATCTCGACAAGCATTCGTGGAACTGGTCCATGATGATTGTGCCTCTGATGAATGTTGATCTGTTCGAACTGACGAACAATCATCACTGGCGAACGACGTTCGGCTTTCCAAAGTGGACAGCCGAGAACGCTCCGCAGGATTGGCCGGAAATCGATCGCAGCGAAGTCGGGTTCACGGAACTCGGCTGGACGGAATTCGGCATGCAGACGTATTACGCGCTGCTGAACTGCGGTTTTCGCATGCGAGTCAGCGGCGGTACGGCGTCCGGAGTTCATCCGGTCCCGCTTGGCTACGGCCGCGTTTATGTGCATACCGGCGACGAATTCAGCTATCAGCGCTGGATGACGAATCTCGACGCAGGTCACAGCTTCGCAACGAACGGGCCGCTGATGGACGTTCGCTTCAGCAACCAGCTTCCCGGAACAATATGGCAAAAGTCGTCCGGCGAGAATCAGGTTCGAATCACCGGAACGATCGAATCCGTTGCTCCGCTGAAGTCGATCGAAGTGATCCGCAACGGGGAGATTGCCGGGACCGTGGAACTGAAGCCCGAGCATACACCGGCGTTTGCGTACCGTTACCGACTGGACGTGCCGGTGAATGTCAAGGGGTCCGGCTGGGTGGCATTGCGTTGTTTCGAAGATCTTCCCGGCGGCAAAGTCCGGTTTGCTCACACGAATCCGGTATTCGTGGACGTGACCGATCAGCCGCTGAAACCGCGTCGCCGCGACGTGGAATTCTTCGTCCAGCGCATGGACGAGGAACTGAAACGCAACGAAGGCATTCTGTCGCGCGAAGCTCTGGCCGAATTCGCGAAAGCTCGCGAAATCTACGCCGGCATTCTCGCAACCGCGCGCGATGAATGATGTGCAGGATCGTCGAATTCCCGTCATTCCGAGCAGAGTCCTGCCCGCGCGAAGGCGCAGGCGGGAACCCAGTGGCCATCGCTGGGTTCCCGCCTGCGCGGGAATGACGGTGAGGCGGGAATGACGGTGAGGCGGGAATGACGGTGAAGCGGGAATGACGTGGGGACGGACTGTCGGCTGCGCGACTGGGACTACTTCGCGACGTGCATCGGTTCCGCGTGTTCTGCAAACAGCTCGGCGATCACGTCTTCCAGCGGACGTTCGGCCACGCTGACATCTTCGATCGTGTACTGTTTCAGAATTCCCGAAAGCACCGTCGACACTTTCTGGCGATCGACCTGCAGGCGAATTTTCGGAAACCGGTCTTCCAGAACCAGACCGTAACGATCGATGCCTGCAGGTTCGCTGCTGTTGGCAAAATGCAGTTCGATGATCTTGTCGCGGCTGAACCTGTCCGTGATCTGGTTCAATGAACCGTCATGAATCACCGTGCCTTTGTTGATCACGATCGCGCGTTCGCACAAAGCTTCGACGTCCTTCATGTAGTGACTCGTCAGAATCACCGTGATGTTCTGTTCCTTCTGATAGCGCCGCAGAAACTGCTGCACCCTTCGCTGGCTGACGACGTCAAGGCCGATCGTCGGTTCATCCAGAAACAGCACATCCGGGCGGTGCAGCAGTGCCGCGATCAGTTCCATTCTCATGCGTTCGCCCAGCGACAGTTCGCGGACCGGCTGGCTCATCAGTTGCACAACGTCCAGCAGTTCGGTCAGTTCCGTCAGGCGCGCGTGGTAGTCGGTCTGATCAATGCGATAGATTTCCTTGTGCAGCCGGAACGATTCCTGAGCGGGCAGATCCCACCACAACTGTTCCTTCTGTCCGGTGACGAGTGAAAATCGGCGCCGGTACGCGTTTTCTCGCTTCCACGGCACGTGTCCCAGCACGGTTGCGGAACCGGACGTGGGCACGATCAGTCCGGACAGCAGCTTCAGCGTTGTGGTCTTGCCGGCTCCGTTCGGCCCCAGAAACGCCAGCATTTCTCCGGCCTGAATGTCGAAGCTGACATCGTTGACGGCGTGAACTTCGCGGAATTCGCGATGAAACAGGCCGCTTAGCGACGCGAGCAATCCTTCGCGTTTGCGGTAAACTTTGTACGTGCGGCACAGGTTACGAACTTCGATGGCGGACATGGACGGATCGTAGTGCCGGTGTCACACGAGTTCCAGGCGGCGCGGGGCAAGCCGAACAACGCAGCCTCCACCAACGGAGACGTCCCGGCTTCGCGCCAGCGGGACCTGTGATCGGTCGAGTCTGCCCGACAGGAATTTCTTACCACCCGGCGCTGGCCGGTTGCAACGGCTGATGAACCTGTGTGACGTGCGGTGATGTTGCGGTGAGTTTCTGATCGTCCGTCGCAACGACGTTTGAAGTCCGCCGCTGTGGGCGTTCGATGGTCAGAACAGGATATTCCGTGACGTCCCGCGGAATCTGCATCTCACACTTCAGGGAAGAATCGCCGTGAGAAACCTCCTGCTGTTCGCGCTCTCCTGCGTGCCGCTCTTCGGTGCCGGCTGCCAGTGCTGTGCGCTGACCGAGCGCTATAACGACTGCATTGATGACGTGTCTGACACGACCTGCTGCTACGAACGCTTCTATTATCCGAAGCTGGATCTGACGCGGATCAATATGCCGGACGGCATCCAATGTTGTTCCGGCAGCAACTGCTGCAATTGCTGCCGCTGACCGGGACATCAGCGCCGCGTCTGCCGACGGGAAACGCCGGGCCGCACAATCCTTATATTCCTGTGCGGCGGCCACATTCCGAATGCCGATTGAACACCTTCGGGGGATGATTGCTGCCGCCGGGGGGAGGTTGCCGCGACGCGGTGCTTCGGCTGCTGTGCAGACTGACCGGAATCGACCGAGCGAACACACGGCCCGCGCACAGCGGGCAGGTTTCGAAAAGGGCGTTCGAGACTGTGGACAGCGCCGTGCTGTTCATCGCAGCGGTTGTGGGCACGGATCAACGCGGGCTGCTGCGTGTGACTGGTTCTGCGCGCTCGTTCAGGAGTCAACGGCGATATGCGGAAACGCGTTCTGAATCAGCAGCCCGGCACGATGCGCCAGCGCTGGCGGCTTGTCGCGGGCGTCCTGGTTGTCATGGCCGCCTTCACAGCGAATTCCACGTGCGCCCTGGGGCAGTCGAATCTGCAGGAGCTGGCGCAGAAGGTCGGCGTTCGCGTCGTCACAGAAGGCCAGTCCGGTGATGACCACAAAAATTCGGCGGTCCGTGCGATTCCGTTCCGTGCACTGAACGCGACGGGAACTCAGCGTGTCAACGAAGTGCTGAAGAACTGTGCTCAGCACCGCAGCCTGCCGCAGTTGCAGTATGTGGTCGAACCGGGCATGTATCGCTATCTGGTCGAACATCCCGATGTTGCCGTCAGTACGTGGCGAGCGATGGGGATTTCGAAGTTCCAAATGTGGCAGACCGGACCGTATGAATACGAAGTCTCGGCCTCTGACGGCTCGTTCGGGATCGCCGACGTCATCTATCGTGACCCCGGACAGTGTCTGTTTATCTGCGAAGGGACGTACAACAGTCCTCTGCTGCCCAGGGCCATCACGGCTTCAGCGCTGATTCTGCTGCGGTACAGTTTCGTCAGAGCAACCGACGGAACGATGCTTGTCGATCAGAAGATGGATGCGTTCGTCGCACTGCCCGGAAACGCCGCGCAGACGATTGCGAAACTCGCCTCGCCGCTGACGAACGTCATTATGGATCGCAACGTGTTTGAAGTGTCACTGTATGCTCGCATGATGTCGAAAGCGGCAATGACTGAACCTGGCTGGGTCGAGCAGCTCGCCAGCCACCTTGACGGAGTGATGCCACAGCGACGCGACGAACTGGTCGCTCTGGTACAGCAGCCGATGGCGCGTTCGCGGCGTGCCCCGCGTGCCGCTCAGTCTGCGGCACAGACAGGTGTTGCCGATGCAGATCCGCAGAACTCCGCGGAGTTTCGCGTCTTCGAATCGTCACTGTCACGCATGAACGAAGCGTTACCCGTCGTCCCCGTGCAGCCTGCAGTTCCCGTGCGTTCCGCGGTTCCGCCGGCACAGAATGCGGCAGCGAGGGCACCGGTCCGCGTAAGGACACGGCCGACAGCTCATGCCGCAAGCCCCAACACGCCAGGCCGGAACACCGCGCGGTCTGCAGACTCGCAGGCACCCGTTTCAGCAGTTGCAGCACCGCAGCCGCCGACGAATGCTCTGCCGCCGACCTCTGTCACGAAGCCCCCGGCGAATGCAGACGGATTCCAGCTGCAGGATGCAGCTCCGCCGACGCAACAGCCGATTGTGGAAACCGGACCAATCCGCTGAAAAGCGTCAGCTGACCATCAGCGCCAAAGCACGCCGACGCAGTTCGTCGGCAGCGGCGATTGCCGTTCGCGTTCTGGACATGCGGTGACGCGGGCTGGTAAAGTGCATGCCCTGCCCGAACGTTTATGCCCGCATCCCGCCTGCGTCCAGTCTCATGCGACACTCCAATCGGCCACAATCGAAAGTTCGACGACGCGCCTGTCTGACCGCCGGCGCGCTGTCACTTTGCAGCGCATTTCCACTTCGCGTCGCGGGCGCTGAAGACAGAACTGACCCGCTGGGCGGCTCATTCGGATTCGGGCGAGCGAAGCGGTGCATCCTGCTGTTCATGTGGGGCGGACCAAGCCAGCTCGACACGTTCGACATGAAGCCGGATGCTCCGAGCGAAGTGCGCGGCGAATTCCAGCCCGTCGCGACCTGCGTTCCCGGCCTGCAGATCTGCGAACACTTCCGAAAGCTGCCGGCATTGATGGACAAGGTCGCTGTCGTCAGGTCGCTGACGCACGACGATCCGGCGCATCTGTCGAGTGCTCACACAATACTCACTGGCCATCTGCCGCCCGTCAACAAGAGCGACGCGGAACCTCCCAGCGATCGCGACACACCTCATCTGGGCTCGATGCTCCAGCATTTCCGCGAAGCGCCGGAATCGCTGCCCTCGTTCGTCACGATGCCGTGGATGGCATACCACCCGGCGGCTCCGGGAGGCGAAGCACCCGGCCAGACAGGCGGATGGCTGGGCCGCGGTGCCGATCCGCTGCTGGTCACCGGCGACCCGTCGCAGCCGGACTGGAACGTTCCCGCACTAAGTCTGATCGACGGCGTTGACACAAAGCGACTGGATCAGCGCCGACAACTGCTGCAGTCCATTCAGGCTCAGCAGCATCATCTGGAACAGATCGCCGCGACTCGTTCTTCAATGCAGCAGCAGTCGGAAGCCTTCAGTCTGCTGACTTCACCGAAAGTCCGGCAGGCGTTTGATCTGACCGCCGAACCGGATTCCACGCGAGACCGCTACGGTCGCAACATTCATGGTCAGTGTGTGCTGCTCGGTCGGCGGCTGCTGGAACACGGTGTGCCAATGGTGTCGGTAAACTGGCATCAGGACCACAAAGCGTTCTGGGACACCCACGGGAACAACTTCAACAGGCTGAAGAACGATCTGATCCCGCCGGCGGACGACGCGCTGTCGGCTCTGCTGACCGATCTGCACGACAGAAACATGCTTGACGACACGCTGGTTGTGTGGGTCGGAGAATTCGGTCGCCGACCTCAGATCACGGCCGCCAATGCCGGGCGGGAACACCATCCCCTGTGCTATTCCGGACTGCTGGCAGGTGCGGGCATCGTTGGCGGCAGCGTCTATGGCCGCAGCGACGCGCAGGCTTTTTATCCGGAAGAAGCCCCGGTGAGCCCGCACGACTTTGCAGCCACCATGCTGCATTCGCTCGGCATCCCGCGCGAGGCCACGCTGCCTGACCAGGTGGGTCGCCCACATCGGCTGTACGCCGGTGAACCAGTGCTGGAACTATTCGGGTAGCTCACGCTTCAGCCGCCTCACGAACCGATCAGCC
>CAZHET010000272.1:0-8955 GCA_964531585.1 uncultured Planctomycetaceae bacterium
CGTTGCAGCGTTCCCTTCAGATGCGCGGGAGCGGCCAGGTTCAGAATGCGAGGTTCGTTCGGACGCAGCACGGTTCCCTGAAACAGCGGCGGCATGAAGCCGTTGGACCAGTTGTTGACTCCATCAACCGGATGTCCGCCGGGATCGGTCAGCACCATGTACGACGGCAGGTCCTGAGTTTCCGAACCCAGGGCGTACAACAGCCAGGAAGCGAGATGCGGTCGGCCGAGAATCGCGGGCTGGCCTCCGTGAAAATAGCGAATGGAAACTTCGTGCCCGTTGGCTCCCGTGTGCATGCTTCGCAGCAGGCAGATGTCATCGACGATGCCGGCCGTATGAGGCAGCAGTTCGGAAAGTTCCGTCCCGCACTGACCGTGTTTGCGAAACCGAAACGGGCTGCCCAGCAGTTTCTTGCTGGCCTGATTGACGAAACTGAACTGGATATCTTCGGTGTATTCGGTGCCGTCGTATTTGGTGAGCTGCGGTTTTGGATCCGTCAGGTCCATGTGCGACGGCCCGCCGTGCTGAAACAGCGAAATCATGGCCCGGGCCTGAGGTTCGGCTTTCGGCTTTCGCAGTTTCAGGTCAGTGACGGGCTGCTGCTTGATGACGGGCGGCACGGCGCGGGCTGCTTCCTGCTGCAGCATCCAGGCCAAAGCAACCGACCCGAAGCCCATGGCGTTGTTGTTCAGAAACGCCCGACGAGAAAACGGTGGGGGAGATGATGTGTTCATGTTTCATTTCACATACAGGAATTCATTGGAAGTCATCAACACCTGACACAGATTCGTTAACGCCTGTTGCATGTCCGTGACGCCTTCCGGCAAGGCCACTTCGCCAGTGCGAATATACTGCAGTTGCTCAGCCAGAAACTCGATTGCTGCTGCCAGCTCGTGTGGTTCCGGATCGCGACACCACGCCAACTGCCACGCTCGCACTGCCTGCCCGGCGAGTGAGCTCGCTGTTTCTGCGGGACCACGGAATCCCGCCGCTGATTCGAATGTCTGTGTCGCACCGTTTGTTGCGGTGAAGGCAATCGTCACCGGCCACTGGAAAGAGTCCGAGGTGTGACCGGTCAGGCAATCAGTGATGAAGTCGATTGTGTCGCCCGCATCGACGGTTGCGGTGGAAACCGCAGTGTCGACCTTTGTATTGAAGCACGGCCATTCGCCGAGCAGACCGTCACCCGGCTGAGCCGCGCTGCGGACGACTCGGCCTCGCACGCCGTCACCGTTCGGGCTGCCGTGCTGCAGCGAGCCGCTGATCGTGAGTGTTCCGGGAGCCGGAGCCACCCAGCGGCGAATGACAGCCCGCCCCGGCTGGTCCGGGTGGCCTCCGCCGGCATTCAGCAGCACCCAGCCGAGTTCCGGATCGGGCAGCGCCGACCCGCCCTGCCACTGTGAACCGGTGAAGTGCGGCAGCGGCGTGAAAGAAGCGGTCTGCCTGGCCGTTTCGTCGAATGCTCCGAAACCGAATCGCCACTGACCGGGATCGGCCGTCGGAACTTCGGGCAGCGTCGCCAGTTGCTCGTCGGAAATCGGTGTGGCTTCGTTTCGGCTGCGTTCGGCCAGTTTCGCCGCGTGGTTCAAAACGGAAGTGGAGTTCATCAGCATCAGCGACTGCGTGGCAACCGTCGACACCGGCCGGACTTCGCAGTTGACTTCCATCACAGGCGCGTCGAAGGCCTGCAGCATGGCCACCGGCTGAGTGCGGCGAACTTTGATGTACAGACTTCGCCGCGTTTCGTTTTCGTCGATCACGACCTGACCGGCGTCATCTTCGCGGACGGGTGCCGGCCGGCCAAACATCTGCTCGCTGAGACGTCCGCTGGCGTTCAGCATACGGTCTCGCACCAGTTCGGCATCGAGACGGACGATTGATTGCCGCGAATAGAACCGGTTGTCCGGATCGAGCGACGTGTGCATCGCCGTCTTTCGCGACGACTGCCGCCACGCGGTTGATGCCAGAATCACCCGATGCAGATGCTTGACGCTCCAGCCGTGCTGCATGAACTCGTCGGCCAGCCAGTCGAGCAGTTCCGGATGAGTCGGCTCGGTTCCCAGACGGCCGAAGTCGGCGGGAGTCGGCACGATTCCGCTTCCGAAGTGATGCAGCCAGATGCGGTTCACGATCACTCGCGCGACCAGCGGATTGTCAGGGCTGGTCAGCCATTTGGCGAATGCCAGTCGTCGGCCGGACGTCGGCAGCGATTCATCGTTGACGGGAAATTCCTCGCGAGCGTCTTCCGCACAGGCCACCGTCAGCGCGGCGGGGGGCACGATGTCGGTTGGCTGCTGGAAGTCGCCCCGATGGAACAGATGCGTTTCGGGCAGGTGTCCGGCGGGTTCCGTGAGCACCGCGAGAAACTCTTCCGGCGGCTTTTTGGCTCGCACTTCTGCCATCCGCGCATCGTAGGTTTTCAGGTCTTCCGCGGCTTTCGGCAGATACTGGTAGAGAACTCCGGGAGTGATCTTCACGCTGGGGTTCTGATCGAGCAGCGTGGTTTGTTCGGGCGTGCGTTTGTCGGCCGGGGTTTCGTAGGCGGTCTTCAGCGACGTCCGCAGCGGTTCGGCGTACTTTTGAAGTTCCTGCTCCAGTGCCTGAGCCATGTATTCCGCCTGCTTCGTCGCTCGTTCTTCGCCAATCTTCGCGGCTTCGGCTTCGATCTCAGCGGCCTGTTTGCGTTCCGCCTCAGTATACAGCGAAATCATGCGCTGCGAGGGCACCTTCCAGTCCTGCCAGTCAAGTGCCGGGGCGAACACCGCTCGCATTGCGTAATAATCGCTTTGCGGAATCGGGTCGTACCGATGATCGTGGCACTGAGCACAGCCGACGCTGAGTCCCAGCAGCGAGGTGCTGACAATCTTCAGCGTGTCGCCGATCACCTGGTTGCGAGCGGTGGGGTTGTTTTCGCCGCTGCCGGTGCCGTCGGCTGCCATTCGCAGATAGCCGGTGGCGGTCAGCAGTTCGATCTGCTCGTCAGTCAGGTCGCCGCTGGCGGGGCTGGCCAGTTCATCGCCGGCAAGTTGTTCGGTGATAAAGCGATCAAAGGGCTTGTCGTCGTTGAACGACCTGATCACGTAGTCGCGGTACTTCCACGCCCACGGCCGTTCCGGGTCGTTGACCGTGAAGCCGTCGGAATCGGCGTAACCCGCAACGTCCAGCCAGTGCCGAGCCCAGCGTTCGCCATAGTGCTTCGACTGCAGCAGCGACTCGACCATCTGCGAATACCAGTCGCCGGAAGGTTCGTCCTGCCAGCGACGAATCTCGTCGACCGCCGGAGGCAGTCCGGTCAGGTCAAAGTATGCTCGCAGAATCAGTGTGTGCCGGTCCGCGTCGTCGGCGAACGTCAGGCCTTCGGGCATTTCCGCCAGCAGGAACGCATCGATCTGTGTGCGAACTCGGGAACGCACATCGTCACGCACGGCCGGAGATTCGGGACGGTCTATGGGCTGGAATGACCAGAACGCTCGTTCTTCCGGGGTGATGCCCAGTCCCGGCGGGATGTTCTCGGGTTCGGGGCGAGCGGTCTTTGCTCCGGTGGCAATCCATTCGGTCAGCGTGGCGAGTTCCTGCTCGGAGACCTTCGTTTCGCCGGGCGGCATTTCGCCCGAACGGATTCGTTGCAACAGCAGACTTTCATCGGCACGGCCCGGCACGATCGCGCTGCCCGAGTCGCCACCGGTCAGCATCAGACGAACCTGCCGCAGATCGAGACTCCCTTCGGTTTCCTGAGTTGCTCCGTGGCAGTCGAAGCAGTGTGCCCGCATGATCGGCCGGATGTCGCGTTCGTAGGTCAGGCCGTGATCCGCAGCGCGGCCGTGACTGGCGAGCAGGCCGGAAACCAATACGAAGCAGCACCGGGTAAGCCACTGACTGCGGCAGAGCAACCGATTCCGGATCCGGGGAGCGTTCATCGGGGCGTCCTGTTTGTGCGAAACGGAACCCGATCAGTCGAACCTGCCAGCCATTTGAACGTGTCCGGCATCTGCGGTCGAGATCCGTTCCGCCACTTTGGCTCGGGGAATTCACCAGCGGGAAATTCTCCGGGCAACGGAACAAACAATCGCGAAACGCAGATTGCCAGATTGGGCGACGAACCGACGGGGATGCCGGACACGTCGATCAGGAGGGATACCAGGCAGGATTGTAATCGGGCTGGAAAACTCAGGTGGGTAAGTCCAACAGCATACGGAATAACTCCGCAACGTTCAAACGGAATCCTGCCAAAGGTCGGACACGGCCTGTTCCGGGCGAGGTTCTTTTCTCTCGCGAGCGCTTTGTCATCCCCCGCGCAGGCGGGGATCCAGTGGCACTCGCCGACGAACTGGGTTCCCGCCTCCGCGGGAATGACGGTGCGCTGCGTTCCCGCCTCTGCGGGAATGACGGTGCGCTGGGTTCCCGCCTCCGCGGGAATGACGATGTGCTGGACGCGGGATCGGGATGTGGTACACACAAAACGGATGCCAGGCAATGGCCTCGCGTGGACCAGCGTTCGGCGTCTACGACTCGCGGTCGTCGCATTCGAGCACAATCCGAAAGCCGATGTAGTTTGTTCTGGCATCGCGTTCGAAGGCATGACGGAACGCCGACCGGACAAGTTGAGGACTTGGGCAGATCCAGCTTCCGCCGCGAGCGACGCGAGCATCCGTCGGCCCGTCGCCGACCGGGTCGATCACCGGTTCAGCGGGGTAGTCCACGCACACATCCTGGCACCACTGAAACACGTTGCCATGCATGTCGTACAGTGACCACGGATTCGGACGTTTCTGTCCGACGGGATGCGTTTGCTGGTTCGCGTTATCATGAAACCATGCGAATTCTCGCAGCGCCAGCGGATCGTCGCCGCAACTGAAATCCGTCGTCGTTCCAGCCCGGCAGGCAAATTCCCATTCCGCCTCTGTCGGCAGGCGATAGCGGCGTGCTGCCTGTTTCTCGTCCGGCAATTCGGAAAGCCTGGCGCAGAATTCGACGGCATCGTCCCAGGACACGTTTTCCACCGGGTACCACGGTGATTTCGTGGTGCTCGGGTTGGTACCCATCACCTGTTCGAATTCCTGTTGAGTGACCGTAAATGCGGCCAGGTGAAATGGTCTGGTCAGCGTCGCCTGGTGCTGCCGTTCGCCGTCGTGA
The DNA here is from genome assembly GCA_964531585.1 of uncultured Planctomycetaceae bacterium. Lineage (GTDB taxonomy): Bacteria > Planctomycetota > Planctomycetia > Planctomycetales > Planctomycetaceae > JAWKUA01. The sequence goes on from CAZHET010000272.1 coordinate 5,134, forward strand.
AACGAGGGTGATGATTCTGGCGTGCCCATCAGGAAACTACCGGCAGGAATCGGGACAAAGGACATACCGAGACTGTTCGTGACCACACTGCCAACGCTGCTCTGCACATCTGCCAGATCCGCTGCAGTGACGTGAGGCGGCGGCGAGGACGGTTCTTCGATCCTCGTATTGGTCAAGCTGGAATTGTCCGCGCAGCCGGTCAGAACCAGCAGCAGGACCCCATGCGCGTGCGCAAGTCGCTGCCGGGGCATGGCACTCAAGGTCATCGCTCGATTTCTTTCCGCAGGCTGATGTTTGCAGCCGTGACGGAAGAGGCAATGCTCAACGGAGTGCAGGAGGGACTTGCAGGCGTGAACCGACCCTCGGGCTGCTCGCGGACCGTAATCTCTGGCTGGTGGACGCGAGCCTAAACAGCCCGCCGCGGCAGGGGTGTCGCACAAGTTCTCGGATACGGCGCGTATTTATCGATTGGCCAGCCGCCGCAAATAGAATCCGTGAGAATTCGTGAAATTGTCGATTGAATCGCGTTGACGTGACGCAGCAGGCTTACCAGAATTGCGGCTGAGATTGAGTCTCACTTGCATCGCTGCAGGTAACGAAATGTCCCGAGCCGCACATCAACTTGAATGCTCCGACCGCGTCGTTTGCCGCTGTCTCGGGATCGCCGAGTCAGAAGTGCGGGCCGCCGCTGATTTCGCGGGCTGCCGTACTCTGACCGACATCAAGCACACCACCGAGGCGGGAACCGGCTGCATGGCCTGCCATAAACGCATCATCCGGCTGCTGGCGGAAGCAGATGGTGCGGCCTACTCGGCCGCTGCTTCGCCCATCTGACTGGCCAGATACAGTTCGAGGCCGATCGTGTCGATCAGGTGCAGTTGCGATTCCAGCCAGTCAACGCTCTCTTCGGACTCGACGACGATGCGTTCCATGATTTCCTTGCTGCCGACGTCCAGCGCGTCAACGGCAATTTTGACGCCGTCGTTGTAGGTTTTGACGGCGTTCAGTTCGAGCTTCAGGTCATGCTGGAGCTGTTCCTTCACGTCAGCTCCGACGCGGATGACGTCGTACCGGGCGATTTCCGGCACGCCTTCCAGAAACAGAATGCGGTCGATCAGGTACTCGGCGTGCTTCATCTCCTCGATGGACTCTGCGTAATGATGAGCGGCCAGTTTGTGGAAGCCCCAGTCCTTGCACATCTTCGACTGAATGAAGTACTGATTGATGGCCGTCAGTTCGATGGTCAGTCCGGCGTTGAGTGCTTCGATGACCTGTTCGTTACCCTTCATGAGGGTGTGCTCCTTCGAAAATGTTGCAGGTAACTGCCGCGAGAGTTCTGTCGCGACGATTCAGTCACACAGTGTAGAAGCCTGCACGAATTGCGGCAGTGCCCTGACTTTTCGGAAGGCGGAATTCTGACGATTGGTACGATCTTCAAATCCGCGTCAGTAGCGCGGCAGCGCAGAATCGATTTCCGCGGCCCACTGATCGATACCGCCAGCCATACTGACGACCTGCTGAAAGCCCTGCTGCTTCAGCCACATGGCGACCTGCAGGCTGCGGCCGCCGTGATGGCAATACACGACGACTTCTGCGGAGCGGAATTCCTCCAGCTCGACGACTCTCCGCTGAATTTCGCTCATCGGAAGCAGCGTCGCGCCGGCGATGCAGACATGGTCGAATTCGTGCTGTTCGCGGCAGTCCAGCAGCACGAAGTCCTCGCCTGCATCGCGCTTCGCTTTGACAGTGCGGCAGTCCACTTCCATAATCGCTCGTCCTGCGGTTGTGCTTTGCACGTTTGGTAAAGGTCAATGAATGAAAGTCGCGATCACCGGGGCCACGGGGTTCCTCGGCCACTATATCGTGAACAGGATGTTCGCCGATGGCAACTCCTGCCGCTGCTGGTTTCGGTCGGAATCTGACTGTTACCAGCCATCCGGCGAAGGCGCTGACGTCAAGTGGGTTCACGGTGAGCTGGGCGATGAGCAGTCGTGTGAGCGGCTTCTGGAAGGCTGCGACGCGGTCGTGCATTCCGGTCTGCACCGCACGGGTGACAGCTTTCGCGGCGGCGAAGGCGAGATTACCGACTTCGTTCAGAAGAATGTCGTTGGCACGATTCAACTGATCGAAGCGGCTCGCAAACTGCACGTCCGCCGATTCGTGTTCATTTCGACCTGTGCGGTGCATGAGAAGATTCTTGACGACCGGCCGCTGGACGAAACGCATCCGCTGTGGATGACGACTCACTACGGAGCCTACAAGGCCGCCGTCGAACAGTTTGTCCACAGCTACGGTTTCGGACTGGGTTTTCCGATCTGCGCGCTGAGGCCAACCGGGATCTACGGGTTGCATCACGTCCCGTCACGAAGCAAGTGGTACGATCTGGTCGAACGCGTTGCGGCGGGTACAACCGTCGAATGCCACCGCGGCGGCAAGGAAGTCCATGCATCCGATGTCGCGGAGGCAGTTGATATTCTGCTGCATGCCGACGACATCGCCGGTGAGGTCTTCAGTTGCTATGACCGCTACATCTCGGACTGCGAAGTTGCCGAACTGGCCCGGGACATGTCAGGTTCCGATGCCGAAATTCGCGGAGAATGCCTGGTTCCCAAACATCAGATTGTCAGCGACAAGATCAAGTCGCTGGGCATGACTTTCGGCGGTGACGCGCTGCTCCGACGCACGGTCGAGCAACTGGTCGAAGCAGTCACCGCAACGAATTCATAGTCCCGATTCTTTGACTGTCCCTGTACGATGGGACTCCAATCACGTCGATTCTCAGCGATCAGAGTGTTATCTAAGCCGCTGATCGCGGTTTAACCAGGACATGAAATCGCGTTCAACAGCCGCATCATGAGTGGTGCGAACATGCCTGAGGCTTCTTGGCGGGATCCGGGTTGAGCGGACTGTTGGGAAGCGACGAATGCAGATCGCGATTCAACTGAACCGGCTGCCAAGCCTTCACCGTATGATGGCCTTCATCATTTGGGCACGTGGGCAGCGGTCCGCGCGACTGGTGATTCAGCACGTATCCGCACGAAACACATTCGTACCGGCCGGCATCCGCTACTTGGCCGCAGGTGATGTTCAGGTTTCGGTCTGTCATCGTTTGAATCTCACGTCGAAATCACGAGCCATCTCCGGCCGCCGACACCCCCTGGACACCACCCTGAGCGGGCGATGTCGGTTTCTCTTGCACTCGGCCTGATGCGTGCGATCGGCGCACACCGCTGGCAGCAGCATGGCTGTTCCAGCGGGAGTTCCGGTGGGCTGACGAGCGCGTACGCCGGTCCCTGCCAGGGAAGTTAGCGGCAGCAGCGTCGTGCCGCTCGCCTGGCAACCCCTGAACATCGAGCTATTCGCCGGGTGATCGGTGCTCGGCAGATACACGTGCGAGTTCGCGGAAGTACATCCGGATCAGAGACGCGTATTCGCTGTCGAGCGATTCGTCGGCACCGCTGAGCACTTCCGTATCCAGTTGCTCATTCAGGCCGCCCCAGTTGCGATCGCCGACTCCTGTCCGGTTTGCAAACGGACTGCGGCCGTCCCAGACGTCGTCATTGCCCTGAGCCTGCTGTGAGGACTGGTCGGCGGATTCGCCGTTCGCCAGCTGCCCGGGCGAGAACTGCTGCGGCAGACTTTCCTGAGCCGCCTGCGCGAGCGCTCGCGCGGCCTTGCTGAGCGCACGACTGCCGCTGCCCCGCGGGCCTGGCTGATTTCCCTGACCCGGCTGCTGTGCGTTACCAGACTGGTCACCGGGTTGTCCGTTCGAACTGTCGGAACCCTGCCCCGGAACGTTCTCACCATCGCCAGGCTGTCCCG
>CAZHET010000273.1:0-8929 GCA_964531585.1 uncultured Planctomycetaceae bacterium
AGAATCCGAGACCCTTGTGACTGAGCGTTACGACCTGCGCGAAGTGGCCAGTGAGCTGCCGAACATCATCGCGCGAGAGACCGAGGCCGGCTTCCGGATCGAAGCCCTGCATCTGCAGCGGCCGACGCTTCAGGACGTGTTCCTGCACCTGACCGGTCGGGAGCTGCGAGAATGATTCTGACGGTGATTCGAATCGGACTGCTGCGGCTGCGGAACAATCCCCTGGAAATGCTGCTGACCTTCGTTGTGCCCGTGATCTTCTTCAGCATCTTCGCGCTGATATTCGGCAGCGGCCTGGGCAGCGGTGAGACCTCAGCAGTCAAGGCCGTGATCGTCGATGAGGACAACTCCGACTCAAGCGCGGCACTTGTGGAGAAACTGAAGGCGGACAGTGGTCTGGCGGATGTCGCGTCCGCCGCCGCACTGGCGCCTGACCAGATCGATGTCAAGCCGGAAGGCGTCACTCGCGAGATCGCCCTCGCTGCCGTTCGTGACGGCAACGCCAAAATCGCGATCGTGGTTGCAGAGGGATTCGAGGAGGCCATGAAATTCGGCGGCGACCCTCAGGTTATTCTGTTCGCCGATTCTTCGGATCAGATCGCCCCGCAACTGACCGAAGCCCTTGTTCGTCGTGCAATCGGTCAGCAGGCCGGAGACATTCAGCGTGAAAAGGCTCGACGCCGCATCCGGCTGTTGCCGAAGAAAACCCGTGAACGCTTCCAAAATCTCGCCAGCGAGAGCGAAGCGACCAGCCTGGAGAATGCTGTTCAAACAGAAGACGTCCTGGCAAGCGGCAAAGCGAATCCGCGGATTTCGATGTACGCCGCGGGCATCGCCGTGCTGTTCGTCCTGTTCGCTGCCACCGGAGCCGCCGCAACTCTGCTGGAGGAAGACGAAGTCGGCACGCTCGAACGTCTGCTCAGCAGCCAGCTTTCGTTGACTCAGTTGCTGACCGGAAAATGGCTGTTCATCGCGATGCTGGCTCTGTCGCAACTGGTCGTCATGTTCGGCTGGGCTCAACTGGCATTCGGAGTGGAACTGACCAGCCACATCCCCGGATTCCTGGCGATGGCGATTCCCACCGCGGCAGCGGCGGCGAGTCTGTCGATTCTGCTGGCCACAGTCTGCCAATCGCGGAATCAACTGAATGGTGTTTCCCTGATCGTGATCCTAACCATGTCTGCCCTTGGTGGCAGTATGGTGCCACGGTATATCATGAGTGAACAGATGCAGCAGGTTGGATTGTTGACGTTCAACGCCTGGGCACTGGAAGGCTTCGAAAAAGTGTTTTGGCGTGACCTTCCGGTTGCTGCTCTATGGCCTCAGATTCTGGTACTGACTCTGGCCGGCGTGATGATGTTCGCACTCGCAGTCGTCTTCGCACGCCGCTGGGAAGCTTAACCGTCCGCTGTGCCGCGTCGGAGTTTCGAGAGGTCGAGGACAGGTTTAACGAACTATGAATACAAGCACTGAAGCAGTAGCCGACGGTCAGGGAGAGCCAGACCCCACAGGCACCGGTAGCTCAGTCCCTGACAGCGAGACACAACCGATCCAGGCGGCACACGGACTTCGAGTCTGGCCTGCGATCCTTCTGCTTGTCGTCATGTGGATGCTGCGCAATTTTCCGTTTCAGGAAGCATCCATGCTTGCCATGACGTCGCGGTTTATGGTTCCGCTGGCATGCTCTGGCTTGCTGATCTTGTGGTGGCTGTTCTTGAGCCGGGCCTCATGGAAAGAGAAACTCGCCGGGCTGGCGGGACTCGCGGCGATTGCAGTCGTTTCGACGATGATCGCGGACAAGTCGATCAGAGGATTCGGTACTCTGATGTTTGCCATCCCGTGGGGAATAAGCGCCTTCGCTCTGTTTCTGGTCGTGTTCCGAGGCGCAGCGTACCGGTGTGGGTTGGGACTTCTCGGTGCCGTGCTGGGGTTCGGGTATTGGGATCTGGTTCGCACCGACGAGATTCGGGGAGACTTCGCTGTATCACAAAGCTGGCGCTGGGAACCGACTCCGGAAGATCGCCTGGTTGGCCGCCTCGCCGAATTAGAGACAACCGGTCGATCCCTCGCGGAAGATTGGGAATGTCCGGCGGAGCCTGAGTGGCCCGAGTTTCGCGGACCGGCACGTGACGGAAGTCAGCCCGCCGTTGTTCTGGCCGAGGACTGGGATGCAAATCCGCCTGAGGAACTCTGGCGAAGGCCCGTGGGGCCGGGTTGGTCGTCTTTCTCCATCGCCGGCGGTCGGCTGTTCACGCAGGAGCAGCGAGGCGAAGGGGAGTTCGTCGTCTGTTACAGCGCCGACTCCGGAGACCAGATCTGGGCACATGAAGTGAAGACCCGCTTCTGGGAAGTCGTTGGAGGCGCTGGACCGCGGGCAACGCCAACTCTCAGCAACTGCCGGCTGTTTTCTCTCGGAGCAAACGGCAACCTGTGTTGTCTCGACCCGGTTGACGGTTCACTGGTCTGGACTCGCGACATTCGCGAAGACTCCCAGCGAGAGCCGCCGCAATGGGGCTTTGCTTCTTCTCCTCTGGTCCACAACGGTCTTGTAATCATCCACGCGGGCGGTGAAGCCGACCGAGGCATACTGGCGTACGACAGCGCGAATGGTGAACCACGTTGGCAGGTAAAATCCGGAGATCATAGCTACAGCTCACCTCAAGCCGCGATGATCGGCGATGCGGAGTACGTGCTGATGCTGACAAATGACGGCCTGTCGATCGTCGACCCGCATTCGGGAGAACTGGTTTCTGAATACCAGTGGCCATACGAAGGTTATCGAGTCGTCCAGCCCCTCGTTCTCGAAGATTCAATACTGCTGGGATCGGCAATGGGGGGAGGCACGCGCCGAATCAGACTCGCGACGGATGGCGACGATCTGACCAGCGAGCTCGAGTGGGAAACATCCCGGATGAATCCCTACTACAACGACTACGTCGCTCACAACGGTTCGCTCTACGGCTTCGACAACAACATCTTCGCGTGCGTCGATCTTGAAACCGGCGAAAGACAGTGGAAGCGAGGCCGGTACGGGAACGGACAGGTTCTGCTTCTGCCGGCTGGCGAACAGTTGCTGGTGATCTCAGAGGACGGCGAACTCGTGCTGTTGCGAGCAACGCCGGATGCCCACGAAGAACTGACTCGCGTGAGTGTGCTTGATGGGCGCACGTGGAATCATCCGGTTCTCGTCGATGACCGGCTCTATGTCCGGAACGCGGAAGAAGCCGCCTGCTTCAGAATGCCGCTCGCCATCGAGCGATGAAATTCACCGTCCCTGCCGACCCCGACCGGTCCGGAAAGCAAAGAGCTGCACGGACGAGCCTGAGAGAATATTCAAAAACATGGGCCTCATGGTGTGAGAAGCTCGCCGGCACCAATCAGGAGAATTTTCGATGGCCGACAACGAGCGCAAACGACCGGGCACGATTGGAACAATCGCTTGAGAGCGGCAAGAGCGACCGACCACCTTTGCCTCAGACTTTCGAATCACGATGTCAGGTGTACGTCGTGACACGGAGAACGCTGCAGCGTTCGAAGGGCTTTGACCGCGGCGACCGTCGAGGGCATCTCGCGGCTCTTCGGTCGAAAATGAGGTTCCGATCGAAGCTGCAGCGGTGGGAATTCGAATCAGTGCTGTAAGCTACTCACTGTCTTTTCTGATCAGTCCAGAGGTCAGGGTGCCGTTGATGTATGAGCGATCTAACAGCCCGTGAATTTGCGTGAACAGATTCTGCGAGTGGTCAAAGTGAAATTCTTGGATCCTCTGCGGTTAACAGCCCCACCCGCGGTATTGACTTTCGCGGTCGCCGGATCTGCGCGGCTCAAGTATCAGGGCATTCATTATGCGAATTGAAATACCCCTGTTTCCGCTACCAGACTTTGTCCTTTTCCCGGGCGTCATTGCACCAATGCACATTTTTGAAAGCCGTTACGTGGAGCTGTTCGAACAGGTGCTTGCAGGGGAGAACCGAATGGCAGTCGCAACGCTAAAACCTGGGTTCGACCCCCAATCTGAGTATTTCGGAAGGCCCCAGATCGACGAGCGTATCTGCGTCGGCGAAGTGACAGCACACAGAAAGACGGACGAGAGGACTTATCTCTTCACAATCGTCGGCCTGAAGAGAGCGAGGATACTCGAGGAGCTCCCGGCAAGGCGGTCCTATCGCGAGGCGATTGCGGTCACCCGGAAAGACGTTTACGACTCGGACGACCACAACGAGTCGCAGTTGCGTGATCGGTTGATCGCCGGGCTTGATCGTGGAAATAGGCAGTCCAGTGAATTCGCCCAGCGCCTCGGAGATGCATTGGCGAGCCTCGGACAACTGACCGATCGCGTCGCGTTCTATCTGCCTTTGCCAGGCGACGTCAAACTCGCTTTGCTGGGCGAGACTCACGTTCACAAACGTGCTTCCCTCTTGGCACACAGACTCGAATCACAGAGCGATGCCGGCCATTAGCCCGAAAGCAGCCACTGTGGGAGCCCTGCATTCGCAAGTTCCAACGGCGGGATCCAACTCCTGCTCCACCTCGCCCGCCGAAGCGATGTTCTGCCAGCAGGTCCTGACCGCCGAGCCCTCTGACGAGGCGACTCTTGGCGTCCGAGTCATCGCCGTCAGAAATGCGTTACTCGCAGCGCGACGCCACAGAAAGGGAAAGATGCCTTGAATGATAACTTTGCCGAATTGACCGACGACCTCGACGAGCTCTACGCCTGTATCTGGAGAAATCTCGTTATGGCAGCGACCAGCTCCAGGCACGGATGGCACCTTCCTGTCATTGGGAAAGTTGACGCCAAATCCAGAGCAGCCATGCGTACTGGCGTTCTCAGAGCTGCCGATCAGCAGCGAGGACAACTCACCTGCCATACCGACCGGCGAAGTCTGAAGGTTGAGCACCTCCTGCGGAATCCAGCGCTGACATGGCTTTTTTACGACGCATCAATACGAGTGCAGCTAAGTATCGTCATTCAGGCGACGGTACATACGGAAGACGAATTGGCTGATCATCGGTGGAAGCTTAGCCGACTGGAAAGTCGGCGGTGCTATCTGGCACCACTTCCACCCGGGCTCCCGAGTGAGTCATTGACTGTCAATTTACCGGAGAATCTGCAGGACAGGCCACCCTCGGAAGCGGAAGCCGCCGCTGGCCGAGAGAACTTCGCGGTCATTCACGCAGGCGTTCAAACAATGAACTTCCTCTGGCTGAATCATCGTGGCAATGTGCGGTCCTGTTTCAACCTTCAGGAAGACGGCGGCGGCGAAGCGAGCTGGCTGACGCCGTGAGGGCTTCTTACCAGCCAAAGCTCATTCGCCGAATAAGACTGGCCATGCTGAGCGTGAGCCAGCCAACGTCACTTACTGAGTGCGACCGGGCTCGAACGCAACAGTCCGACCAGCGTTGCTGAACGACACACGATCCATGTACTGTCGGATGAGGTAGACGCCTCTCCCGTGATCCAGCAGTCGATTCTCACCCTCAGTCGGGTCTGGTAATGAATTCGCGTCGAATCCATTTCCTTCGTCGGTCACTGAAACCGCCACATGCCTGTCGCTGACCATCCACTCGACAATAATATCCTTCGAAGCGTCCTGCCGATTGCCATGCACCGCTGCATTCACGAACGCCGCTTCAAAGCAAAGGCGCACTGCGAACATATCCCTCTCAGAGTAGGTCCTGCTCTTGAGTTGTTCGAGGATCTCTCGCGACAGTGACAGGTACTCACCGAATTGGTGAATTCGCTGAAGATTGCGTCTCTGCATCATGTTCAAGAATGGCCATAGTCTTCGTATCTCTTCAAGGCGGCTCAGTCTGAGATTCTTCGCCGCACCTGCAAATCGCCCCTGCGGCGAAGCAATCTGAAGCGTCTTACCACCGCATCTGTGCGTGAGATCGGCTGCAATGCGTTGAATGCTGCCTTCTGCAGGCATCAACGGCGAATGCAGTACAGCTTCTCGACTCCTCGTAGCAGGAGAGTCTCTCCGGCAACGGCGGGAGTCGACCAGAAGAGATCGTCGATGCTGTTGGTGGAAACCAATTTGAAAACGGGGCCGGACTGGATGACGTGCGTAGTTCCGTTCTCATCCAGAATGAACACATGTTCTTCGTCCGCCCAAAGCGACGCGGCAACCGTGGCCATTCGAGGAACTCGCGTTCGATACACACGTTCGCCGGTCATCTCGTCGTAGCAATTCAGGATGCCGCCTGAACCGGGAATGTATAAATAACCATTTGAAATAACCGGAGACGCCATTCCCGGACCTGACCTCGTCAGGGACCACGCAACCTGCTCGGCTTCGAACTTACTGTTGAGCTGAATCTCGCCGCCAGTTCCCGCAGGCAGAGCGACAAGGGGACCGGCGCTGCCCGGACCGCTCATGCCGAAATAGATGTGGTCGGTACCAACCGCCGGTGACGCACTGAAGGCAGACTCCATTCCGCTGAGTTTCCAAAGCACATCACCATTGGCAGGGGCATACGACGTGACAACGCCCGCGCCGCAGGTGACCAGTTCGGATCGCAGTTCATTCTTCCACACCAGCGGACTGCTCCAACTCGTCCGAGTGGATCGGTTATCTCGCCAGACCTGCTGACCGCTTGCCGTATCGAAGGCAACGACGAATGAAGATTCGTCATTGTCGTACTGGATGAAAACATTGCCGTCAGCGACGGCCAGCGAACTGCCCGTGCCAAACCCGTTTCCTGACTTGAAAGTACCAACGTTCTGCTTCCATAGCCTTGTACCGTCAAGATCCCAGGCGATCAGATCCCCGGTGGTCGCGAAGAACGTGAAGACCCGCTCGCCGTCGGTTGCCGGCGTTTCCGTGGCGTAGGTATTCGACGGATGCACAACAGGGGGCACTTGCTCGGTGACCACACGGCTCCAGAGTTTCCGGCCATCCGAAACATTGAGGCAAATGACCACGAACGTATGCTTGACCGGCTTTGCATTTCGATACGTTGCCATGCTCGAGACACCCGCCATCATTCCCTTCGGCCGGGAGCCATCTGCGGGCACGGCCGCCGTGAGGAAAATCCGGTCCCGGACAACGACGGGCGACGACCAACCGGCGCCGGACATAGGCACAGACCAGGCCACGTTGATTTGAGCGTCCCACTCAAGCGGGTGGGTGATCCTTTCCAGCCTGCCCGCTGTGCCTCCCCGGAATTGGCTCCAGTCGGCGGCGTTGACGAAAGAGGAGAAAACGGTGACCAGGGCAATGAAATGGACAGGACGCATTGTTTGAGTCTCGGCTTCGGGGAACTTTCTTCGCTTTCAGTGAATTTGTAGACCGAGCCAGCGTCGTGACCGCTGTTTCCTGCGAGTTCCCAAGAATCGAGACTGGACAAACGTTGTGAGTGCCTGCCGGGATGGGGGCTGATTGGGTCGGCGAGAGCGATCGTTAGCTGAACAAACCGCGCAGCAGGCGAAACGGGGCAAGCAAATTGTCCTTCAGCGGGACGCCCCCTGTGTTGGCTCGGGCGAGCACAACCGTTGTGTCGTCGGCAGCAAGATTCTCAGGATGCAGATCGCGAATCTTCTGCAGCAGCGTCGTCACGTAGTCGCCCGGTGATTCGGCACTAATGGAATTCGCGATCCTGGCGATTCCCGCAGCGGACAGAATTCCGCCATCCGGGTCATGGGCCTCATATAGCGAGTCGGTGTACGCCAGCAGCATGTCACCGGTCTCAAGCTTGATCGTGCGGGAAAGGAACTGCTGTTCGTCAACAATTCCGATCGGCATGTTGCCTGGCTTCGTGTCCGCCGTCTCGACGTCTGCAAGCGGTTCCCACGTATCGCTGGCCGATCGATAAATCAAGGGCTGAGGATGGCCTGCCGAGCAGACCGTCAAACGTCGAGTGGGCGCGAAGTATGTGCTGACGATGGCCGTCGCGAATCGACCAGCAACGGATTCCTGCCCGAACTGCTGGTTCAGACTCTCGACGACGCGTGTCTGATTTATGTAGTTGACGTTCCTTCGCATCAGGTCGCGGAGAGTGGCCGACACCCCGGATGCCTCAGAGCCGTGTCCGCTGACGTCTCCGACAAGCATTCGCGTGATCCGGCCGGACGCGCACGATGACACGTAGTAGACGTCTCCGCCCTGTTCATCGCCTTCGAACGGCTGACTGTAGACCCACAGGTCCAGTCCCGGCACGACAAAATGTGACCATGTGGAGCGGTTGCCGCCCCACACTTCCATGCAAGTCATTCGTTCCTGAGTGGCTTTGGTCACGGGCGGCTTCTGATCGGATAGAAGTGAGGGCATGCGCGTTGTTAGGTGAGACGGGAGTTTAGCGAACTGAAGCATTTTTTCGCGGGTGTACTGCCCGAACTGAATCTTCGCGGAGGCAGAGGATTCAAGTCTGGAGCGTCACCAGCCCGGCAGCCGTCAGCACGATGCTCCCAAGCAAAACTGCTCCGAGCGTGAGCTTTCGAAGCTGCCGATGACGGCGATCTCTGAGCGTCAGGACCAGTTCAAGCTGCGCGACGCGATCGTACGGTGACATTTGGACGTCTCGGGCGGGAGGAAGGCGACTCTTGACGACAGAGGTCTTGAAGACCATCTGACAGTCACCATAGTCAGCTCGGCCCTGCCGACTATGAACAATCTGTACAGATTTTGCCCAGACTTGTATCCGGGAATAGCCTGAAAACCGGCTGCTCGTTTGCCGGGCAAATCCAGCCAGTCACGTGAATACTGAACGGCGATTCACCGGTGTTATTCTATCGCCCTCTTCGCGGCGACTGACTCACGGGCTTGGCCGAATTGATGGCCTGTCACCCGCTTTCGAGTCGGATTCAGTTTCGACCGGGATTCCGTTTTCGTATCGGCAGCGCTAGCCTGAATTGCGCACCTCGCTTCAGCGCAAACAGCTGCGGGTGCGTAGGAAGGGTGGGAAAAGACTTCACTTCTTTCGCACCGGAGGC
>CAZHET010000274.1:0-8913 GCA_964531585.1 uncultured Planctomycetaceae bacterium
ATCAACCCAATTTCAAGGACTCTACCATTAGTAAACTCTATCTGGACAGACCACTCTATTGAACCAGAAAGGCGGCGTCGGCAAGACCACGCTGGCCATCGACATCGCCGAGGAACTCACGAGGCTCGGCCGCCGCGTGCTGCTGATCGACGCCGATCCGCAGGGACGTGCTCTGGCGTGGTCCAGCGGTCGCGACGAACAAAGCTCCAGCGTCGTCGGCATGGCCAAACCCACGCTGCACACGGCGATCGGTTCCCTGGCCGGCGAATATGACGACGTGGTCGTCGATGGTCCGCCGAGAATCGCCGAACTGGCGCGGTCAATCATTCTGGCATCCGACGTGGTCATCATTCCGCTGTTGCCCAGCCCGCTGGACGTGTGGGCCGCGGCTGAAACTGTCGACTTGATCCGGGAAGCTGAGGTGTACCGCGACGATCTGCTGTGCTGCCTGGTCGTCAACCGCCGCACCGTGAACACCGCCATCGGCCGCGATGTGCAGAAGGCCCTGACACAACTGGACGTGCCCGTACTGAAGACCGACGTGGCTCAGCGGGTGGCCTTCGCCGAATCCATGGCCACCGGTGCCACGGTCGTCACCGGCCGGCGTTCGAAGGGTGCGAAGGAAATCCGCAAACTCGTCGCCGAACTGAGGAGGTTGTCATGAGCAAGACCGTTCCGATCACCACTCGAGCCCGCAAGCCCGCGGAAGCCGACACGTGGGTGGCAGAGGGGGCTGAAACAGCGTCCGTTAAGTTCTCACCGCCGTCCGGCCGGACAAAACGCCTGACGATCGACATGGACGCGGAGGCTCACCGCAATCTGAAGATGCACTGTGCGAAGAATGACCGCCAGATCGCCGAATTCGTCCGCTAACTGATCGCCGCCGCGATCCCAAAGCCGCATTCGGAGCGGGGGAGCCATGTCCGCTTAACGCAATCACACCAAGACCTTTCAGTCGGCTGCCGATGGCGGCGACGCGAACCCGCAGCCCGTGCATTCCACCGGGCGGCGCGACTGGTCAGCATTCAGAAGAGATCTGGAAGAACTCGCGGCGGCGATCGATGATCCGGGCACTCCGACCGGTCCGGTGTGGATCAAGCACCAGGCATTCGCCATCGCGACGCGGCATCATTCGCTGTTCGACACGGTGATTCATCACGTCCGCCGAATCCTGGAGGCCGACCACGGTTGGCCGCGTAAGCACGTTCCAAATAATGCCGGCCTGCGCGCGACGCCCGAATGACATCCATCGCGCTTCCCGCACCCCGGCACGGCAACGCCGTTAAGAGTTTTTCCCCCGGAAAACACGCTCGTTTAACCCGTGGCCGAAAGGCCAGGCCGTCACGGCTTGCACCAACCTGGCCTCTCGGCCACGGGTTAAACGAAAATAAACTCTTAACGGCGTTGCCGGCACGGGTTGACAGGGACGTACCACATATGGTACATTGGTGGCGTATGAAGAAGAAGCTCAAGCGAATTGAAGCGGCCTTCTTTCAGTTGGCCTCCGGCAAGGAACCGGTGCGGGAGTGGCTGTTATCGCTGACGCCGGAGGATCGCAAGGTCATCGGAGACGACCTGCGCACCGCCGAGTTCGGCTGGCCAATCGGCATGCCCTTGTGCCGTTCGATTGCCGGCCATTCCGGGCTCTGGGAAGTTCGCAGCAGCTTGGCGTCGCGGAGAATCGCCCGAGTCTTCTTCTGCTTCAAAGACAACAAGATGGTGCTGCTGCACGGCATCATCAAGAAAACGCAACAAACGCCGGTCCATGATCTGGAGCTGGCGGAACGGCGGAGAAGGGCACTGACATGAGTAAACGAAAACCACGCATCGGATCGTCATTCGAATCGTTCCTGCAGGACCAGGGAACTCTGACGGAAACGACCAACCGGGCCATCAAGCGAGTCATCGCGTTCCAGCTTCAGGACGCCATGAAAAAGGAATCACTGTCGAAGAACGCATTGGCCGAACGGATGCACACCAGCCGTTCGCAGCTCGACCGCATCCTCGACCCGGACAACGACGGAGTCACTTTGAAAGCGCTCGCCAGCGCCGCAAAAGCCGTCGGACGTGAACTGAGCATCGGACTGAAGTAGCGGAACCCCGTTCCGAGTCCGACCAAAGCGTAGTTCCCATCGAATCAATATTCGCTGCCGTCAGCCCGGTCGAACCACGTGCGGCAGTGGACGCAGAATCCATTGTCGTTCGGCCATTTCGTGCCAGTTCTTTCACCATGCCGGCAGACTATCACTTGGAGCGAAGACAGCGCAACAGGTTTGTTGAAACACCCGGGTCTCTCTTGGGCGATGGTGATCACGACGGAGCAATCAGCCTGCGATGAAGTTCCGCTGCACGGTGAAGCGCTGCGGACAGTGGCGGCGAATCATTCATGATTCTGTCGAACCGCTTCTGCTCATTCGGCGATGACCGGATGATGTCCCGATCACTTGCATCGGAATGACGTTGGTCATCGGTTCGTTCGTTGTGCTCATCGTTCTTCGTGCGTTCTCCATAATCCGGCACTTCAGCGTCGCGTCGGCACAACGTCGAGCGACACACCTTCGCGCTGCTGCAGCCGCGTGATAATGGCGAACAGGTTTTCCATGCGCGGGTTGCCCGACGCGCTCAGCATTCGCATCAGGCTCTTGGGACTCACGTCGCCCATGTCTTCGGCCAACCCTGTGAACCCGACCGTCGCGTTCACATAATCCCGCAGCATCGTTCGTCCGAGATGCGTTTCACCGCGCAGCAGCGCTTCCACTGCTTCGCCCAGCAGAGCGACACGGAATTCCGGATCGCGATCCGCTCGTTCCTTCACCGTTGTTTTGAAGTCGCGTGTCAGTGCCATTGTTCAGCCGCCTTTCTGCTTTCTCCGTTTATAGTCTGCCCAGTACTGCTTCGCATTGTCGATGTCGCGCTGCTGCCGCTTCTTCGTGCCGCCGACCAGCAGAATGATGAGTTCGTCGCCGTCCCGCCCGAAGTACAGTCGATAACCCGGCCCGAAATCGATTCGCCGCTCCGCGACACCCTCACCGACGGACTTCACGTCACCGAGATTGCCTTGCTCCATGCGTGTCGTCACGGCCACGATGCGTGCCGCAGCAGACGCATCCAGATCAGCGAACCACTCTGCGAAGGGACTGCGACCGGCTTCCGTTTCATATTCCCGCAGTGTTGGCATTGTGTTCCGGCCCTCAGCGATCGGTGAATTATAGTAACACAGACGTTACCTTGCAGGCAAGAAGAATCATCGCGAGGGAAAGCCAACGGATTCCCGGTCCATGCCGCCGGCTTCATCCCGGTGTGAACAGCGGATGATCGGGATCGGTGCGAGCCGCGTCGCAGTGGAACACGCGGCACATCAGCGGCCGGGTTGCATGGATGCTGCACAGATTCGTCGCGGCGTCCAGAAAATGGCAGGCCAGTCCGTTGCTGCGGTCGTTCAGCAGATAGCCTTCGATCTCCTCGGTGATGCCTTTGACCGGCCGGCACTCCTGAGCAATCCGAGGTTCGCGATCGGCATCGCGCAGATCCGCTTCGAGAACCAGGTTCCGGCAGCACTCACCGCAGCGGCATTCACAACCGACGGAATGTTCCCGCTCAATGCACACGCCGCATGCGTCAGGATCATGCTCGCCGTCTTCGTCGAGTTCATGTTCCGCCGAGTTCAATCCCGCTGGCACCGTGCCGCTGTTGTCGTCTTCCTGTCTCATCCACCGGCCAGCGCAACACGAGCTCTCTGCGAATCGCAACGCCTTTCCATGCGACGCGTCCCCGCTGCCAGCTCCTTCCTTTTCCCATTTCCCGAATCGCCACAGCACGGCTGCAACATCGTCGCCCAAATCGGAACGGCGACCTGCCAGTGGTGTTCAATCTGTGTTTAGGAATCGTGTTACGCCTGAGGACAACGGCCGCAAGCTGTTGAACTCACAGCACAATCCGCAGCGGCCGGTGTGTCAATCGTCGAAACCCGCAGTTCCGGTGAGTGAACCATCGAATCCTGGTGTGTGCAATGTCGAAACTCGGTCCCGCAAAGTTCACATCACAATCCGGTGTGCGAAGAATCGACGTTCGCTGACGGGTGTGTGAACCGTCGAACTCTGGCGGGGTCCGGTGTGTGAAGTGTCGAAAGCGCCACAGCGGTGGGTGATCCATCGAAGCCCGTTGACGCTCTGTCAAAACCGTGGCACGCTGATTCCTGCCATGCCCGATTCCTCACCGACCCGCCCGCCGCTGCTGCCCGACCGTCATCCCACTCCGCACTGCTTCGTCATCGACGTCTTCGACGCCGCTCCCAGGGGCGACATGGCCAGCATGGAACACCTCTATCTTCAGCCTGTCCACCAAGCCCGACCAACGCATTCGCCGCTACGACCACAACGGCAAATTCGTGGAAATCAAACCTTCCGCCGACGGCCTGGCCACCGCGTTTGGCGCGGTCTGTGCCACGCAGGGTCGCGGCCAGCGATTGAAATGTGAGCGCCTTCCGCGAAACGAAATCGGCAAAGCGACGGTGGGCAGGGCCGCGATGCCAGGCAGGTCGCGGGTGCTGTGAATTGTCTGAAAAATTTGGCGGGGTGAGATCGTGTATGTTGAGTAACAGAAAGACGCCGCAGCAGTCGTTTGTTCGTGACAACCGTCGCAGGGAATGCTCGGCACATTCACTTTCCAAATCGCGGGACCATTCGCATGCCACGTTTTGATCTGACCGACGTCACGCTGGTGCTGGACCGATCCGGTTCCATGAGTTCCGTCAAGGCCGCCACCATTGAAGCCTTCAACAGTTTTGTGCAATCCCAGTGTCACGGTGACGGCGTCGCTCATCTGTCGCTGGTGCAGTTTGACGATCAGTACGAGCCGCAGTACCTCGCGCGGCCTGTTCAGAAAGCTCCGCGGCTGACAGACCGCACGTATCAGCCTCGTGGCTCCACGGCGTTGCTGGACGCAATGGGGCGAACGATCGTTGCCACCGGGCAGCGGCTGAGCAGCATGCGCGAACACAAGCGGCCGGGGACGGTGATCTTCGTCACGCTGACAGACGGTTTCGAAAACGCCAGTCGCGAATACACGCTCGATCGGATCAATTCGATGATTCGCGAACAGCGAGAGAAATACTCGTGGCAGTTTGTGTTTCTGGGAGCGAACCAGGATGCAATTGCCACCGCGGCTCAGATGGGAGTCGGGGCCGACCAGGCGATGACATTCGCCGCTTCAGCCGTCGGAACGATGGGCTGCTTCAACGCTTTGGGCAGCAAGCTGAACCGCGTTCGCAAGGCCCGGGCTCAGGGGATCGTGGACGAGATGTTCGCGTTTGACACGGCGGATCGCGATGCAGCGGCGGGAAAGGACGAACGATAGTCGCGAGCATGCTCGCGCCGTCAGCCACCGGTCAGCAGACTGAATACCACCCAGGCGACGATCGCAGTTGCCGATAACAGCAACGCGATCGTCCGCCAGGGACGTTGTCGCCGCGATTGTGATGCGGCACCTGGCGATATGCCTGTCCGCCAGACGCGTTTGTCAGATGCGTTTGGAGCTTGCGCGGGTTTCGCATCGTCGGAGCCGCATTCCCCGCTTTCGATTCTGCCCCGCGTCTGTTCCTCGCACCGCCAGGCATAGTCATCAGGATCGGGAAGGCCCGTCGCCCGCTTCTCGGGTTTGGACTCGGTAGCAGGTGTGACGGCTCTGATCTCGTCCAGCAGTGATGACTGTTCATCCGGCTCCGCACCGGACGGTTCGTGGATCCGAAACGCCAGCACGACGTTGGCAACGTGAATCAGGTCTCCGGAACGCAGAGCGGTGCGACCGCTGACAGCCTGTCCGTTCACGAACGTTCGGCCCCGGCTTTGCAGATCTTCGACGAACCACTCCCCGTCTTCTCGCAGCAACTGAACCTGAAAGCGTGAAGCCAGCGGCGTGGAGAGAGGCACATCGCACACCGGATGGCGTCCGATCGTAACGCGATCTTTTGACAGTGTGAAGATGCGTCCCTGAGCGGTGCCGGACATGATTTCCAGCCGACAGTTCGGCTGATCAGAACGCGGTTTTCGAACTCGGGAAAGCTTCGACTGAACCGACCGTCTCTCCGTCTCGCGCGGTGCGCATTCCGGCACAGCAGCCACCCGGACTCTCTGAAACCCCAGCGCCAGCAGCTCCGCCGGTGGCAGCGACCGGGCCGGATCAGCGGGAAACGGTTCTTCCCAGTACAGTGAGCGAATGAAATCGGGGCGGTTCAGTCCCAGTGCGAATCGCCAACGCTGTTCAACGTCCGGCGAATTCATCGCGCGGGACGACCAGTAAAGCTGAAACACATCCGCTGAACGGATCCGCTGACGTTCCTGGTCGTCGAAGTCACCATGACGGGGGTTGCGATGCAGAGTCAGAAATGCGTCCCGCATCGCCGACTCGTAATCGGAGAACTGTTCGGCAATTCCAGTGTCTTCCGGTGACACGCACGCGTAGATCCTGCGAAAACGATACGCTGAGTTGCGCGAAGAGAAATCGCCGTCGGTTGCCGCGTCGGTCTGGCGGCTGACGCGAGTCACCAGGTTGACCTCGGCAATCAGAATCGTTCCCAGGAGAACCGACAGGCGGCCACGCGCCATTCGTCCGTCCAGTTTGGCGTCGGCGCGAAAGCGGAATTCTTCGCGATGCACGGCTTCCAGCCAGCGAAAAGTCCGTGACGGCGGATTGAACTCCAGCCCGTCGCCGGAAGGAATAAACGTCAGTTCTCCTGAGTGCGGAACCGGCTGACCGGCGTCCGACGTGAGCGACTGGAAGTTCGCCGCCTGGTTTCCAAGAACCTGTTCGGCCTGCCGCCGGACTTCTTCGATCGGATCAACCGCACCTGCCGCAGCGTCAGGCGGCAGGTCCGCCAGGTGCGCGAACGCCAGCAACCGTTCCCACTGATCCGGGCGAACAGTCTTCGGGCGGTACACGCTGAACTGCGCATTGTCGTGCAGAATGAGCGGTTCAGGCGACCGTTCGCCCGCGGGCGAAGCTTCGGTCGGCAAGGCCGTTTCGACGTCGCCGGAACACTGCGGCAGGAAGTTTGCAAGTCTCTTGGCGAAGTCGGCGGCCGATGCGGGACGATTCCCTGGCGCATTCGACATTGCTTCGTCGATGAGTTGGACGATTGCGTCGCTGAGGTCCGGCGCGAACTGCCGAGCCGGCGTGTATTCACCATTCGACTTCTGAATCATCTGAGCGATGGAATTGCCCGCGTCTTCAAAAGGCGGGTGCCCCGTAACGAGCGAATATAATGTCGTTCCCAGCGAATACACATCGCTGGCCGGAGTCGACGGGCGGCCCATCAGCCGTTCGGGTGCGAGATGCAGCGAACTGATCGGTCCCCATCCGGCCAACGTTTGGTTGTCGCCCACGGCGAGTTCGGTGCTGAAACGAATGTCCGCCAGAATCGGTGTCCCTGCGGAGTTCAGCAGAATGTTTTGCGGCCGAAGATCGCGGTAGACGACGCCGGCCTCGTGAATCAGATGCAGAACCTCCGCGATCGGGTGAAGAATTTCGGTCGCGCGCTGTTCGGTCATCGCTCCGTCGCGCAGCAGCACCTGCGCCACGCTTTCGC
Source organism: uncultured Planctomycetaceae bacterium (assembly GCA_964531585.1). Lineage (GTDB taxonomy): Bacteria > Planctomycetota > Planctomycetia > Planctomycetales > Planctomycetaceae > JAWKUA01. The sequence continues at coordinate 7,583 of CAZHET010000274.1, forward strand.
CCTCGGTGAACTCGACGGCCAGGTACTCAGTGAGACCGACCGTTCCGGCGTCGACGAACTGCGCCAGGCTGGGATGTCGCAGCCGGGTCGCCAGCAGCACTTCCTGGCGAAAATGCGACCGCTTCTGACGATCCGCCAGCCATTGCTCCGGGAGTTGTTTCAGCAGCACTTGCCGCCCGTCCGCGGCAACCGCGCGGTAGATCATCCTCTCGGTGTCACTCTCAATCCTTTCGATCAGCCGGTACGAACCGAACATCCGCTGCCCGCCGGAATTGGTCGTGAACCTCCGCCACGGACGTTGAGGGACAGGTCGGTTCGCATGGGCTGCCGGTTCGCCTGAGTGCCAGTCAGTTAATCGCTCGGCGACTTCCCGCGCCGATGCGAACCGCCGTTCCGGAAACTTTGCCAGGCAGCGGTCACAGATCGCAGCCACATCTGCTGGAGTTTCCAATCGCACACTTCGCGCGTCAGGAGTCGGATCATCGCTGCCCAGCGCGTGCAGAGTTTCGCCCAGCGACAGCCCGGAATACGGTCCTTGACCGGTCAGCAAAGCGAACAGAATGGCTCCAAGTCCGTAAACGTCCGTGCGTTCCGAAACCGGGCCGAAACGACGATGAGCCTGCTCCGGCGCCATGTAGGCCGGAGTGCCCATGATCTGTTCCGTGAGCGTCAGGTCTTCGGCATCGCGCAAATCCTTGGCGAGCCCGAAGTCGGTGACAATGGGGCCTCGCAGCGAATCCCACAGGATGTTTCGCGGCTTCAGGTCACGGTGAATCACACCGCGCTGATGAGCGTGCGCGACCGCCTCGGCGATGCGGGCCACGATGTCAACGGCTTCCCGGACGTCAAACGGCTTGTCGGCAATCTGCGCTGCCAGGTCCGGTCCGTCGACATACTCCATCACCAGGAACAGGCTGCGGTCGTCGGTCCGTCCGATTCCATGAATGGTCACGATATGCGGATGCCGTGTCTGAGCAATCGTGCGAGCTTCACGGACAAATCGCCTGACGCCTTCGGGACTCTCACACACTGACGCGTTCAACTGCTTGATCGCCACCGGACGATCAAGACTCTTCTGGTGCGCGAGAAAGACTTCACCCTGCCCGCCTTCTCCAAGACGCCGGCCGAATTCAAAGTCCGTCAGGTCAAGAGGTGCCAGCGGTGGTTCGTACGACGCGGCTTCGACAGCTGGGACGGGTGTCTGCGTGGGAACTGCCGAATCCAGTTCTGCGAGCCGCGTTGTGTCGAAGCTGCCATGAGCCGAAACTGCAAACTGGCGTTGCCAGTCGCTCAGCAGCTCGGCATGCTGTGGAAATCTTGCGGCGTAGTTG
>CAZHET010000275.1:0-8911 GCA_964531585.1 uncultured Planctomycetaceae bacterium
AACGCCTGAACGACCGTCCGTGAAATCCGCTCAGAACACGAGGCGCGGTGAACTGCCAGGGCGTAAGCGGAGCGAATTGCGCATCGATGAACGGCTCGCTGGACAGCGCCATGTTGGATGCATTAACGGATAATGCGCAGGATTTCGTGGAAGTGAGCGGCACGGCGCTAGCCGCCGGTGTCTGCATGGAAACACGTTGGGAAAAAACGGCGGCTAGCGCCTTGCCGCTCACGGAACCTGGTGCTGTCCTGTCAGACGGTGCAGCGTTACATCAGCGGCGACAGGGACACAACGCCTGCTGCTTGCCACACGTGGCACAGGTCAGTTGCTTGTTCATATGCGACGGCAGCGACGTGACGTTGTACATCCAGTGAATCGCCCCCAGTTCCACGATGTCGTAGTACTTTTCGTGCCAGTTCTTGAAGTGCGGTGACTGCAGGAATTTCTGCGGCAGCGAAGGAATAAAACATCCCGGTGAGTACGGCACGCCGACTTTCTGAGCCACCGCCATAGATTCGTGGTAGCTGTGCATGCCGCCGCCGACGAGGTACCCGATGATCGCCAGGACATACTGTTTCTTTTCTTCCAGATTCAGGTGGTCGCTGAAGGCGATGGCGGCCTGCAGCAGTGTTCCGGTTGTTCCGGAGATTCCCGCTCCGAACAGCAGGTGGCGGGCATCGACATCGTCGTAATAGGCATCGGCACCACGTTCGCGGGTGCGGTGCTCATCACGTGCGTACATGTCGATTCCGCGGTTGCGGCTCTGCAGAGTGGCCGGCACCTGGGTTCCCTGAGTCGCAGGAACCGTGCCACCGACGGTTGTCGGGGTCGCCTTCGTCGGCGCGTTGATACGTCCTCGCCGATTGGCATCATCGAACCACGGCTTGCGGACAAATCCGCCGATGAAATCGTACGGGACCGTCTGCGGACCGCCGAACTTCGGCAGCACCTTGCGACCGATCGCATCATGAAGCGCCATGATCTGCCCCAATTGTCCGGTTTGGAGCTTCTCGATCACCTCGACCCAGAAGTTATCGCTTCCGACTGCATCCCTGGACTTTTCCGAGAATCGACCGAAGCCCATGCCTGCTTGTTTCTTATTCGCGTCGTAGGTGTGCATGTAGTGGCCGACTTCTTTAAAAAGCACATCCTTGATCCTGGGCCCCGTACTCGGGGTCGAAGCAGGAGCCGAGTTCTGGCTACCGCTGGCAGGTTTGTTTTGCCCGAAGAGCTTCCTGGCCGCGTTAAGCCGCTCGCTGCTCTCGCTTTCCTGCTGGCGTGAAAGCCCCGTCCATTGCTCGACGCGTTCACGGCTCTCAATCGCTTTTAGCCAATTGATCATCGCCTTGCTGACCTTCTGCACCGCATCGCTGGTCAGCGCCGTGTTGTTCAGAGCGATCATGCCCAGCTCTGATTCACACAGCCGGCGACGCTCATGGCTGACCGCGTGGTTATACTTTCGCAGTGTGTACCCGGAGACCGTGCCGGACCAATTGCCTTTGTTCTCTCCGGAGTGGCCACCGGTCTGAGCGTACACAACCCGGCCGGTGCTGGTGACTGCCCACGGAACGTAGCTGTCGCCGTTCTGGTACTTGCCAATGCTCTCGTAGCCCTTCGAGATTCGCGGCAGTTTGCCGCTGGGGCAGGGAACTTTCGTGATGACGACCTCCCTGACGGTTGTCGGCACAGCACATTTGCCGAGCGTGACGCTGGCGTCCTGGAACTCGCGAATAAGGAACTCTGTCATGGCTGGCTCTTCTTTCATGCCTGGCGTTGGATTCGCGGGGTGACCGCCACCGTGTACAATTGGGCAGGCCGAGTGGCATGCGTCCCGTGATTTCTGTTTGCGTGCGTTGCCCCTGGCTGAAAGGTGATGAACAACGGGCAGGGGATCGCGCCCCTGAAAGTTGCTGAATTCTGGCTGTGCTCGAAATTTCCCGCTGAATTGCCATGGAAATGACCACTCACGCGCCATTCAACCAGCTCATCGACCGCGTCAAGGCGGGGGATTCGACGGCGGCTCAGTCGCTGTGGAATCTGTATCACCCCGCGGTGCTGCGGCTGCTGCGAAAGCGGCTGCCGGCTCACCGGCGGCGGGCATTTGACGAAGAAGATGTCGCGGCCAGCGCGTTTCTGAGCTTCTTTGACGGCATCGCCGCCGATCGGTTTCCGGAGCTGCAGGAACCCGACAACCTGTGGAATCTGCTGGCGGTCATCGCCGGCCGGAAGGCTCACGCCTACGTCCGCCACCACGGGAGACAGAAACGCGGCGGAACGCGTCTGCGTGGAGAATCCGCGTTCGCCGCGGCGGATGATCCGGCAAAACACGGGATCGAGCAGGTCGGCGACGGGCAGAATTCACCGGCGTCTGTTGTCGAGTTCGTGGACGAAGTGGACAATCTGCTGGCCATGTTGAAGGACGATCAGTTGCAGCAAATCGCGCTGCTGAAGCTCGACGGGCATTCGATCGCCGAGATCGCCGCCGAAACGGGAATCACTCAGCGTGCCGTCCAGCGGCGACTGGCGCTGATTCGTCAGACATGGCGGGAAGCGGCCGTGCCGACGACCTGACGACGGACGGTGCGCCGTGTGTCGCGCGTTGTGTGGCAGTTAAAGTCCGTGGCTATGGAGATCGAAGAGTGCGTCCGCAACCGCTCATTTGTGTCCGTGATGTCGAAGCCAGCAGCCGCTGGTATCAACAGGTTCTGAATTGCAGCAGCGCGCACGGCGGGCCGAATCACTGGGAAATCTGGTTCCGCGATCCCGACGGATACAAGGTGGTTCTGGCCAGCCCCGACGGGACCGCGGAAGGCCGCTGGAAACCGTGACAGACCGGGCGATTCGGGCGGGCCGTTTGATTCGCAGAATTCGATTCACAGCTTGGTCACGTTTTCACCATGTCCACCGTTCCTGATCATCCGGACCTGCCGGCGGCAGCCCTGCAGCGAATCGACGACGTTTGCAGTCGGTTCGAAGCCGCCTGGACCAGCGACGAAACTCCGGACATCGCCGACCACTTCGTTCCGATCGGCGAATCGGATGCAGCAATCTCCGCGGAGTTCACGTCGCGGCTGTTTCGGGAACTGCTGCTGGCGGATGTCGAGCAGCGAACGTCGCGCGGTCTGCCGATCACGGCCGACAGCTACCTGCACCGTTTTCCGCAGCACGCCGACGACATCCGCGCCGTGTTGGCGTCAGCCGCACCGCGCGATGACACGCCGGCGGAATTGCTCTCGCCAAGCGCAGCGGCAGCGGAAGCTGCGGCAGCAGCCGGCCGTGCTGCTGCCAGCGGGACGGAACACCTGTTGCCGAAGCGTCTGGGGGTCTACGAGCGTGGGCCGTGCATTGGCCGCGGCGGGATGGGAGTCGTCTATCGCGCGCGAGACACGCGCCTGGGCCGCGATGTTGCGATCAAAATTCTGGCGCGACGCTGCCTGAATGCGCCGGATCTCGTCAAGCGTTTTCAGCGCGAAGCCGCGGCCGTCGCGCGGCTGGCACATCCGAATATTGTCGTGCTGCACGACATCGGCTGCGAGCAGATCGACGGTTTGGGCATGATGCCGTTCGTCGTGATGGAACTGCTGGAGGGACAGAGTCTGCGGCAGTTGCTGAAGCGGCCGGTCGCGGCGACGGAGGCAATTCGAATCGCCGCAACGGTCGCCGATGCTCTGGCGGCCGCTCATCAGCGCGGCGTGATTCATCGCGACATCAAGCCGGAAAACATCTTTCTGACGCGAGGTCAGCAGGTCAAGGTGCTGGATTTCGGCCTCGCCAAGACGCTGTTCGATGTCGAGACCGACGATCCTGCTGGTTCGCCCGACGACGCGCATCACCTGACGACTCAGGAAGGCCGGATTCTGGGAACGTACGGCTACATGGCCCCGGAGCAGGTCGTCGGCGGTGCCGCGACGACGGCCAGCGACCTGTTCGCGCTGACGTGTGTGTTGTTCGAACTGCTGACGGGGATTCAGGCGTTTTCCGGACGAAGTTCCACAGAAGTCGCGTCGGCGACGCTGCGAGACAATCCGCTGGAACCAGACCGGCCTTTTCCGCACGTCGCCGCTGTTCTGGAACGGCTGCCGACGGCGCTGGTGGAACTGCTCGATGCGGGGTTTCAGAAAGAGTCGGAACAGAGGCTTTCATCGGCCGCCGAGTACGCCGAACGACTCAACCATGTGCGAGCGAACTGGGATACGCTGCCGACGAGGCCTCGGCAGCGAACTCAAGGTGCCGTGCCGGCTGCTGCGGTCGCAACGGCGCGGCGCATTGGCCGCAGGCGAACCGTGCCTGCCATCGTTGCCGCCGTGTGCGCGCTGGTGATCGCGGGCTATGGCGTCAGCCGCCGGAACTCCGCGTCGAACATTCCGGGGAATGCGCAGGCGACTGCCACGGTGCCGCTGGTGTCGGCCGGCATCGGCGAGGTCTCGCGCCCGACGCTGGACGACACCACGGCGGTGTTCGCGCCGAAATCCGTTGCCGTGTTGCCGTTCGCCACTGCGGCCGACGACGACGCTCGGCTGGTTGCCAGCGGGCTGACTGTTTCGCTGACAAACAGGCTGTCGCACTTTGCGGATCTGGAAGTGCGGCCGTTCGGATCATCGGTGATGTACGACGAAACGGGCGACGAACCGAGAAACCTGCCGCGGATTTCGCGTCAGCTTCAGGTGTCGTGGCTGGTGACGGGAACGCTTGAATTCCTGGGTTCGCAGGTTTCGGTGTTCGTGGAACTGGTGGACGGTCAGAAGCACCAGACGCGGTGGAGTCATCAGTTCTCCACTACGCAGAATGAGCTGCTGGTGGCGCAGGAACTGATCGCGAAGGAAATCGCGAGGCAGCTTGATGCGACACCTGCGTCATCGTCGAGCGAGTCGCCTGCGCGGGCTCCGACGACGAATCTGGAAGCCTATCGGGAATACATTCTGGGGCAGGTGAACTGGAGCGAACGACGGCCGGATTCGGTTCAATCCGCGGAGGCTCATTATCGACGAGCGGTGGAACTCGATTCGTCGTTTGCAGAGGCCTGGGCCGGCATCGCTCAGTGCTGCATCGTTCAGGCGGAACGCGACCTTGCGCCGCGGCACGAAGCGCTGTCAAAAGCGGAAGCCGCCATTCGGCAGGCGCTGGCGATTGATCCGCAGTCCGTGGATGCCATCGCCGCGCGAGCGATGATGGCTTTTGAATTCCGCTGGCAGTTTGAGGACGCTCAACGCGACTTCGAAACGGCACTCCGTCTGATGCCGAATCACGTGACGTCGCATCAGTGGTATTCCGAACTGCTGTCCGCCACAGGTCAGCACGACAGCGCGATCAGCCAGGCGGGGCGAGCGCTGCAGCTCGACCCACAATCCGCGATCGCGGCGGCCATCGTCGGTCGCAATCTGTTTAAGGCCGGTCGGCTGGAAGACGCGATCGACCAGTTTCAGACAACACTTCAGCGACATCCGGACTTCGACCGGGCGCGCGGATACCTGATCGAAGCGTTCGAGGAAACCGACGACCTGTCGGCGGCCATTGAACAATGGCGGATTCTGTCCCGCGGCGATTCCGTCGTCGCGACGCTGGACGAGGCGTATCGCCTGGATGGATCCACTGGCTACTGGCAGGCGCGCCTGGACGATGCCGACCGACTGGGGAAAGTCCATCCGGTATCCCGCGTGTTTCTGGCCGGCATTCACGCCCGGATCGGCGGCAGCGAACACGCGGACGCTGCTTTCGAGATTCTGAACGATGCCTACGAAGATCGTTCCCCGGCACTGGCCGCCAACCTGCTGGTTCACCCGGCACTGGTACGGCTGCAGTTCGATGAACGGTACGTTCGATTGCTGCAGCAAATCGGCCTGTCCTCCGCCCGTCAGTAATGTCGCACGCTGCCGATGCCATTCGCCCCGGCTCGGCGTTCGAGAAACACTGTGGAACGGGTCTTTCATGCGCTACAGGCGGCATCCCTGCGCGAACCTTTTGAGCGTTTTTGCGGATTGCAATTAGTTGCTTGATTCCGGGTAGGGAGACTCCCATAATCCCGCAGGCCGCAAACTGGACGATGTGACGTAATACGTTGCTGTTAAAAGACTTGGAGCAGAACAGATGAAGTCTCAGGATCTGAACGAGTTTCGAAAAATGCTCCGACTGATGCAGGCCCGGCTGCGCGGTGACGTTGAGCAGATTGAAGAAGAGGCATTTTCCGCAGTGGCCAGCGGAGGGCATGGTTCCTCCAATCACCTTGCGGAGATGGGAACCGACGCCTGGGATCTGGATTTCTCGCTGCGTATCGTCGAGAACGACCAGGAAGTGCTCTCGGAAATCTCCGCAGCGCTCAAGAAGATCGATCAGGGCACGTTTGGCCTGTGCGAGATGTGCCTGGCGGAGGGAGCGGTAGAGTCCAAAGCTGGCATTCCCAAAGCCCGCCTGCGTGCGATACCCTACGCTCGGAATTGCGTGAGCTGCGAGCGAAAGAGGGAAGAAGCGACATAATGGACGGAGTGCCGAAGAACCGGATCGTCATCTACGGAGTATTGACGTCGGTTTGTCTGGCGATTGATCTGTGGTCCAAGCACGCTGCGTTCGCAGAATTCCCGCTCTACACGGGAACCGACTGGCTGCTCGACGGCTGGGTTCGATTCCGACTGCACACCAGCCTGAACAAAGGCGCGTTGTGGGGCATGGGACAGGGGCTGGCATCCGTGTTCGCGACGCTGAGCGTTGTGGCCTTTGTCGGCATACTCATCTGGCTGTTTTTCCGTGGTGGCGCGCGAAGTCTTTGGCTGACAGTGTCGCTCGCATTCGTTTCCGGCGGAACTCTGGGAAATCTGTACGACCGACTGGGAGTGCGTATTCCCGACCACGAGGAGCCCGTACAGGCCGTACGCGACTTTCTGCACTTTCAGTTCGGCGGAACGATTGACAAGCCGGGGCTGGACTGGGCGATCTTCAACGTCGCGGACGTCTGCCTTGTCACCGGGGCGATCATGCTGATGATCCAGTCGTTTCAGAAACCGCAGGTCAGTCTGAGTGAAGCCGAAATCCTCAGGGCGTCAGAATGATCTTTCCGGTGAGTGAGCCGGCCGCTTCGAGTGTGTTCGCCTCCTGCAGTGCGTGAGCCTCCGCGGCGTGGGCCAGCGAAAATTCCTGCCCGATCAGAGGCTGGAACCGGCCCGTTTCCAGCAGCCGGGTCAGCTCACGAGCGGCCGCCTGCTGTTCGTCAGGTGACGCGTTGAACATGGCGAACCCGATGGCTCGCAGGTCGTTCACATAAAACGGGCCGACGGGAAATTCGGGTCTCGCATCGCGACCGGCCATCAGAATAATTCGCCCGCGTCTGGCCATCAGCGGCACCGTGCGATCCAGATCCGGAGTTCGCAGTGTTTCGAACCACAGATCAATGCGACCGTGCTGCTCGACGTAAGAAGTCAGTCGTTCGGTGACATTCTCCTTCTTGTAGTTGATGACCACGCTGGCTCCGAAGTCGTTCGCGATGGTCGCTTTCGCGTCACTGCCAACGGTTGTAATCACAGTGGCTCCGGCAGCTTTGGCCAGCTGCACCACCGCCGACCCGACTCCGCCGGTACCGCCGTTGACGAAGACCGTTTCGCCCTCACTCAGGCCGCCGTGCAGGTGCAGGCCCAGGTGAGCGGTTATGCCGGTCAGTGCGCCGGCCGCGGCGGCTTTGTGCGACACGTTGTCGGGAATTCGGTACAGCCAGTGATCGTCGATGGTGACAAGTTCCGCAAAGGTGCCCTGACGGCCAAACAGTCCCTGGTTGCTGCCCCACACCCGGTCGCCGATTTCAAAGCGAGTGACGCCGTCGCCGACCTGTTCGACCGTGCCGGCGATGTCGCAGCCGATGATGTACGGCAGCGGAAGTTCCATTTTCACCAGGCCCGCTCGAACGTACGTGTCGATCGGATTCACGGCGACGGCCGCCATTCGCACAAGGATCTGTCCCGGCTGCGGCGTGGGATTCTGCAGCTCGCCGTACTCGATGTTCGACGCCGGCCCGGTTGAGTTGATGTACGCGGCTTTCACGATCGTGTCCCTGGAAAAAATGTGGGTGATGTAGCGTGTGAATATCGGGCGTTGTTGCGTGGGCCGGTTTGGAGCGAACCCCGCTCCGGAGGCCGTTGGTGTATGCGAACCTACTGACGCGGACGATGCTGCCAGTATCGGCGGGCAGGGTGTCATCGGCCGATCGCCGAAAAGGCGTCGCCAGCTTGCTACGAAATGCGTCTGCGGTGGAACAGGAACCATTCCGCCACCAGCAGACAGCACGCCGGCAGCACCAGAAGAAACCAGATCGGATGTCCGCCGGTGCTCAGCGACGGCGCGGCAACGGGATTTTGCGACGCGGCAGAAACTCGCAGATCACTTTCCGAACGGTTCGTCAGATTACAGGCGATCAGCAACTCCGCAACCGACTGAGACGCGCTTTGTCCGTCGGAGTTCTCTGCCGGCTGAAGTTTCCAGATTCCCGTCTGCGCCAGCGGTCCGATCGTTGCCGAGTTGTTCGCAACGGTGATCGTCGTGGCACGGCCCTCGGGATCGATCAGCCGCAGCCGGTCTGAATCCGCCGAATCCGCGGTCTGCAGCGACTCAGGTATGGCGACGCGAACGACCTGGCCTGTGGATACCGCTTCGTTCAATGTACCGGTGCCGCCTGCGAACCATGTCAGCGCATTCGTCATCAGAATCGGGAAGGCAGTTCGCAGCGGCAGGTCCGTTTGATCGAAATCGACCGCCAGCACCAGCACATCGCCGGATGGCCTGGGAATGTGCAGATACAGCGGAGCGCCTTCTGCCGTTTCGACCAGCGCGTGCGATTCCGTCGACGGCAGAATCTGCAGAGCAGACGGCAGCAGCACTTTTTGCAGTGTGACGTGGCGCATCAGCGGCGAGTCTTCGTCCTGTTCGGCGACGA
>CAZHET010000276.1:0-8904 GCA_964531585.1 uncultured Planctomycetaceae bacterium
CCACCGGCTGACGTTGTACCGGCCCTCCGGGCCGAATCGCAATCGATCGTTTTCGTTCGAATCGCAATCGATCGTTTTCGGTCGAATCGCGAATGGTTGCCCAGGGCCGTAGCCCGGGCATTTTTGCCGGGCGGTAGCCGGGCCGGAGGCCCGACACAACGTCAGCCGACGGCGCGAGCCGTCGGTTGGCGGGTGAACAATGACTCAAGGCCCGGAGGGCCGACACAAAGCGAAATTGGAGCGACACAACGTGAATCACATTTGAATCGAACACATGTGTCGGCCCTCCGGGCCTTGTTGCGTCGTGTGCCTATAACCGGTGGCTCGCGCCACCTGCTGACGTTCTACCGGCCCTCCGGGCCGAATCGCAATCAATCGTGCACGGTCGAATCGCGAATGGTTGCCCAGGGCCGTAGGCCGGACATTTTGACCGGGCGGTAGGCCGGGCATTTTTGCCGGGCCGGAGCCGGGCCGGAGGCCCGACACAACGTCAGCCGGTGGCGCGAGCCACCGGTTTGCGAGTCCACATCACCACAAGGCCCGGAGGGCCGACACATGATCGTTGTTGAAATCCAAGCCCCAAACACAGGAGCACACGCCATGACCATATTCCGCTGCATCGCAATCATGCTGGCGCTGCTGGCAGCACAGGAATTACGAGCCCAGGAAGTGGCCAATTCCGACGGCCCTGCAACTGCGGCTTCGGACTCCCAAAATACTTCATGTTCCAGGGAATCTGTTGACAGCCCTGAGAATCCCATCGGCAACCTTCGAGACGGGGCACAAGTCAATGCCAACACCGTCTCCGTTCGATTCGCCGGTCCGAAAGGCGTGACGATTGGCTGGGAAGCTCGCGACGGCAAGGCACAGGTCTGGGCGGAGAATCAGCTCACTGTTCCGAACCACTTTGACTTCGAAGCCGGCTACACATATCGACTCAAAGTCGATCTGCCCGTCGACGGCCCCGTCGCGTTGTATGCTCTTCTGCATATCTATCCGGATGCCGGGGAACTGCTGGGTGAAGAGCCACTCGTCTTCGAAGTGAATCGACTTCTGACTCACGCACTGCAAAACGGCGAGTACCGCCAGTTGATTTACCTGGACCGTACAAAGAACGCTCCGTCCCAGCAGTTCATGTTGGTTGATTATCAGCATGCAGTCAGTTTCCAGCGAGCCCTGGAGATGATCAACGACCCCGGTTCGGTCATCGCTATAGTTTCCGTTGGGCGATATAACGACCAGTATCTGCAAACCGTCGTGGGGCAAAAGCAACTACCACCCCGCGGCATCGCACCACATACATTTTCGCTGGAGGACTCCAAAGCGTTCGCGGCTTCAGTTGGTGGCACTACCGATTTGGGCTTTGACGGGACACAGAGTCCAAAGAGTACGGGTTGCATCGAAGCGGTGGCCACCGCACCAGCCGTCCTGATCGAACTGCCAGAGGACGAGGAACTGGCGGACGCGATCCGCAAAATCGCCGCAGCCATTTCGGAGAGACGGCCGACTGGTGTGATCGACTCGGCACGCACACAAAGACCGCTGTCGGGGCTGATAGTGGCTGCGATTCAGGTCCATCGCGACGTCGATTACAAGATCGTGCAGCAGCTCATTGAGGACCTGCAGGAGCTCGGGGTCCATCGCTTTAAGTTTTCGCCGCGAACCGTTGGCCGCGACTCGGTCTCCGTCGTGGTGTTCCCCGCTACACCGGGGAGCACGATCGGGGCACTGCGTGATTATTTCTCTACACAGGATCAGTTCGAATTCAATGTCGCCGTCATGGACGACGATCCGGCAACGTCAACGAAGCAGCCGTCGCTGGAGTCGCCGCACTGGGAACCGCGCATCGCGGCGACATCACCGGGCGCAGCCACGTCGTACGGCGGTGAGCAATCGCGTGGAGCAGTCACCACCTTCCATCTGAAACATATCGATCCCGAAGGGGCCAGTCGGATCATCACGGAGTTATTCGGCGAGAAGATAGAGAAAATCACATCCGACGACCGTATCCGTGCTCTGTTGATCCGCACCGACGACGCGACCACGAAAGAAGTTGGCGAGCTGATTCAGATTCTGGACGGACCGCTTCCGCAGGCCGCGCCGGCCGATGAGGCACGGCGGCAGGAACTCCGCGAGCGTTACGGTGCGGCGACGGAAACGCGTCAATCAGGCGACCTCGGACCAGCACCGCTCGGCTTTGACTTTGCCGTTCCGGCCGGGACAGAAAACCGCGGCGAGACGTTCTCGTTCTCCATCGGCGTTTCGCGTGGTGAGTCCGTCGAAGCGCAGCGGGAGGCTTACGACACTCGTGAGCGGCAGTTGGCGGCCACGTCCGCAGCGATTCGTGCAAAGCTGAGCGAAGAACGCACGTTGCCTCAGGTCAGCGAAGAACTTCGCAGACAGCTTCGCATCGAAATCGAACAGACATTCGTGGCTCGCCAGAAACTGCAGCGAGCCGAACTGGCGGAATTCGCTCGCCGCCTGAAGAGCATCCAGCAATCCATCGAAACTCGCGACAAAATCGCCGACAGGATCATCGACCGGCGCGTGGAAGAATTGCTGAACCCGAATCTGCGGTGGGGTGGCTTCGAGCCAATCAATGCGTTCGCCGGAAATGCGAATCCACCAGGCGACAGTGAGGCAGCGGCAGCGTCTGCGGAACCAGCGGGAACGGGGCTTCAGCCGTGAGAGCGGACTGACGGCGGGCTGCTCGCCGGATACGCCCTGCGTTCCAGCACGCGCTGTGGCCGCGCGCAGGCGAGCGGCGGGACGTCAGTCCGCCATCCGCATGTCGTCCATCGGGGTCAAGGCACCTCGTCGGCACGAAAACAGGTCGCCCGTGCGTAGGCCGGGCAGCCGTGAAAGCGGACTGACGGCGGGCTGCTCGCCGGATACGCATGGTGACCGGGACCGACGACGCCGAAAGTCCGCAAACAATCGGCGAAACGCTCGCGTTCGCTGCAGTCTGCTGGCAACATATGCACGGTCGGCAGACGTATCCGGACAAAGGCTGATTTCGTGGGTTCTTTCGGCGATTGCACATGACATCCGTTTCCATTCGGTCAGGGAATCCCGCGGCGTGCAACAGGGCCGCTCGATGAAGGTCGAACTTGTCCAGTCAACGGTCGGAGTACCGGTCACGCGGCAGTTCTGCATCGCGGCCGTCGTCAACGATTCAATTGCCATCGATGCCGGCACCATCGGCCTGCTGTGGCCCATTCAGCGGCAACTGCGGATTCGGCACGTCTTTCTTTCGCACAGCCACATGGATCACGTCGCCACACTGCCGCTGTTTCTGGACAACGTCTACGACCCCGGACCGGACTGCCCGACCGTCTATGCGTGTCCGGAAACGGAAGACTGTCTGCGACGCGATGTGTTTAACGACCGGCTGTGGCCCGACTTCATTCGCCTGTCGGCGGAAGAATCACCGTTTCTGAAACTGCATACGCTGCAGCCGGAGGTTCCCGTCGAACTGCCGGATCTGACGGTGACTCCCGTGTCGCTGAATCACATCGTTCCCACGATGGGCTTCATTCTGAACGACAGCACAACCACCGTGGCGATTGTGTTTGACACCAGCCCGACCGAGCGGATCTGGGAACTGCTGGCGGACGTGCCGAATCTGCGAGCCGTGTTTCTGGAAGCCAGCTTCCCGAATAGTCACCGCTGGCTGGCAGAAAAGTCAGGCCACCTGTGCCCGGATCTGTTTGAGCACGAACTTCAGAAACTGGCTCCTTCGGTCAAGGTCATTGCCTGCCACCTGAAGCCAAGGTTCTTTGATGAAATCACTGCCGAACTGACTGCCGTTGGTCGCGACTGTCTGGAAATCGGTGTTCCGGGGCAGGAATACGTTTTCTGAAACCCGTCGCGAGGCTGTCGGGTCCGCATCCAAAGTGGGCACCGCTCGGCCTGCCCGAACCGGCGTGTTGGCAATGCGGTTGAAAGGCCGCGGCACGACGGGACTCCGATCCCGTCGCGCGGTTTTGATGAGCGTCAAGTACCGAAGCCCAAATGGCCGTCTATTATCCGTGGCGGTGCCAACCGACGCAGTGAACGACATTCGCCAGCGAGCTTGCCTCGCGACGGCAGCGTATCGCAAACGTCACTTCACGCGGCGGATCTGACCGGTCATGAAGACGATCCACTTGCCGTCGGCATCCTGCATAGAAGACGTGGCGACGATGTGATCCGCAGACTTGAACTCGTACGCGTCCCGGTATTTCGTGACCTTGCCTGGGTCCGCGAAGCTGGGGCCTTCCGCTTCGAGAGTCAGTGTCTTTCCGGACTGGTCGACGGTGCCTTCGTACTTCCACATGTGATTCATCATGGAATCCACCCAGGTGCCGACGTACTTCTTCTTTTCCGGGTCGTACCCGATCGTCTGGACGGCGGTCATCTCGCCGCCCATGTCGCCTGTCATGTCGTTGATGACCCAGAAGTCGCCCAGCATTCGCGCATTCATCGTTCCTTTGCCCTTGATCGCCGGCTGTCCCGGTCCCATCGACGCTTCCGTTTCGGACGCCCATTCGCCGACGAACCGTTTCAGGAACTCATGTTCTTTCTCTGCCGGCATCTCCGGCGGCTGTGCCAGCAGGGTCGACAGCGGAACAAGCAACGCAATTGCTGCGAACAGGAACTTCATTCGTTTCATGGTGACACGCTCCAATTTGAATCTGAAAGTGCGCCTGAACTTTGTATTTGCAACAACAGATGCCACGACACACGTTATCCGACAGAGGACAGTAATTCAGCCGTGCGGCAACGGCGGTCGAGAGATCGCAGCCTCGTTGGATATTCGGGCTGCGCGCGGAGTCCGCGTTCACATGTCGTTTGCTACACTTCGACCACTTGACACGTCACATCTTTCACGGATTCGGCTGCGCAGAGGAAAGTGTTTACATGGCGGCACTGGTCATTACATTGATCGGTCCGGATCGTCCGGGCCTGCTGGGACTGGTGGCAGATGTCGTTCGGCAGCATGGCGGCAACTGGCTGGACAGCCGGATGGCTCACCTGGCCGGGCAGTTCGCGGGAATCGTGCAGGTCGATGTGGCGGAGCATAATCTGGACGGGCTGATCGCGGCGTTGAAGCAGCTTGATACGCACGGGTTGCGGTTTCTGATCGAGAACAACCGCGACACTCCGCCGCCGTCGCCGGGGACTCTGGTGTCGCTGAGCGTTATCGGCAACGACCGTCCAGGCATTGTGCAGCAGGTGTCGCAGGTGCTTGCCGCTCACAGTGTCAACGTCGAAGAATTCGACACCGAAATTACCAGTGCTCCGGTCGCTGGCGGCAAAATCTTTCGAGCGGACGCGAAGCTGTGCCTGCCGCAGACACTGACGCTCGATCAGCTACAGGAAGCACTCGAACGCATCGCCACGGATTTGATGGTGGATATCGCGATGCACAGCGATGAATCCTGAACCGGTTCACGTTCGGCGCACACACGTGCCCGGGTACCACAACTTGCCGTTCAGGCAAGCTGTGCCGCGCAGCGGTTGGAAAGTCATGGAGGGCCGTGCTGCATGGATTCACGGACGCCTCTGAATTTAAGCCCGCCTGATGCGGCTTTCCGTCGGCAGGCCGCACACGACTGCGCGGTCGCAATCATGGCAGTCGCGGGACTCGCCAGTGATGGCTGTTGTCGGTCAGCAATCGATCGGCCGACGCCGGGCCCCATGTTCCGGCGGTGTAGAAATCCGGCGGATCGGAGCTTTCTTCCCATGCCTTCAGCACCGGGTTTACGAACTGCCATGCTGCATCGAGTTCGTCGCAGCGGGTAAACAGCGTCGAATCACCGCGTGCCACATCCAGCAGCAGACGCTCGTAGGCTTCCGGCAGGGACTGCGGAAAGTGGTCTTCGTAATCGAAGTCCATCACGACCGGTTCCACCTGATACTGCATGCCCGGCCGCTTGGTCGCAAACCGCAGAAAGATGGATTCCTTCGGCTGAATTCGCAGCACCAGTTGATTCGGCCGGGCTTCCACAACGCTGCACAGGTCGCCGTCACATTCCACGGTGCTGAACAGATGCATGGGAGGCAGCTTAAACGTGATGACGATTTCGCTGACTCGTTCCGGCAGCCGCTTTCCCGTTCGCAGATAGAAGGGAACTCCCGCCCAGCGCCAGTTGTCGATTCCCACTTTCATCGCGACGAAAGTTTCGCGGCAGGACTGCCGGTTGACTCGATCCTCATTGCGGTAGGCGGCCACAGATTTGCCCTGAATGTCGCCCGCGATGTATTGGCCTCGCACGGCCCAGGATTCGATGGTTCCTGACGAACCCGGTCGCAGCGCCTGCAGCACCTTCAGCTTTTCGTCACGGATCTCGCGAGCCTGAAACAGCGCCGGAGGTTCCATCGCCACCAGACACAAAATCTGCAGCACGTGATTCTGCAGCACGTCGCGGAGTGCTCCTGCCGTGTCATAGTAGCCGCCGCGGCCACCTTCCATTCCCAGATCCTCCGCGACAGTGATCTGCACGTTGTCGACGTGGTTGCGGTTCAGCAGAGGTTCGAAGATCGCGTTGCCGAAGCGAAACAGCAGGATGTTCTGAACGGTCTCCTTGCCCAGATAGTGATCGATGCGATAGATCTGATCTTCGTGCAGGCGGCGAGTGAGTTTATCGTTGAGCGCGCGAGCGGACGCCAGATCGTGTCCGAACGGTTTTTCGACAACGACGCGCAGGCGACTGCGTTCTTCTCGCGCTGGAATCAGACCGGCACTGTCCAGCCCGTTGACGGCATCGTCGAACAGATCCGGTGCGGTCGCCAGGTAGACGACTCGCGGGACCGGGCCGACAGCCTGAAGCTGTTGTTCCAGGGCCGCAGTCGCCTTGCCCAGCGCGACGTAATCCGCTTCGCTGGTGATGTCGACACGGCGGTAGAACACCTGGCGCGCGAACTTGTCCCAGGCGGTCGCCGTGGCCTGATCGGCCGACGACTTCAGCACGGTCTCACGCAGTTCGTCGCGGAACTGTTCGTCGGTCTTGTCCCGCCGAGCGACTCCGATCACCGGACTTCGCGCCGACAGGTAACCCTGACGCGAAAGCTGAAACAGCGCTGGAATCAGCTTGCGAGCCGTCAGGTCTCCGGAGGCTCCGAAGATGAGAATGCTCTGATCACTTCCGGCCGAGAAAGATTTGTCCATAAATGCCGTTACGTTCCGTCAGGGGTTTCAAACTTCATCGGCCTTCGGGCAGACGTAAGGTTCGCGGTATTCGCGGGTCAGGTGAGCATTCGCGGCATCGTTGTTGGTAAACGTTTCTCTGTCCGGATCGAACGCCAGCATCGGCCCCAAAGACATCGGAGTCGCGTTCAGATCGACGCCGTTCTTTTGCAGATGCTTCACCGTGCGATCCAGCGTGGCGTCGTTATCGTCCAGGCTGTTGATACTGCTGAGCTTTGAGGCAATCTCGCTGGCATCGACTTTGTTGTCTTCGCCCAGATAGTACGAAATGTTGCCCAGGTGGCTGATCGCTGCGGACAGATGGCCTTCGCGAACGTCGGCGTTCAGGTCCGCGACATTGCGGCTTTGGCACCCCGAAATGAAGTTGGCGAAGTGCTCATCGCCGCCCCGGAATTCCTTCACGATGTTCATCTCCCTGTCGAACACCAGGCAGTGGTTGTACGTCTTTTGGACCACGTAGCCGTCTGACCCATAAAAGACGACTCCCACTTTGTTGCCTTCATTGCTTTGAAACAGCTTGTTCAGTTCTTCGTCGGCCGAATCGTCAACATCCAGTCCGCGAGTTTCGAAGACGATGCACTTGTCGCCGTAGTCATAAATGGAAACTTCCGTGTTCGCCGTGTTGCCGGCATCGACGAAGGCGGGATCGTTCTTTTCGGCCTGATAACCCAGTCGTCCACCGTAGGTCAGAATTGCGCTGGGATGGCGATCCAGGCCGAGTCCCCAGCGAGCGATATCCGTCTGATGCGGCCCCTGATTTCCCAGGTCACCATTGCCGTACAACCGCTGCCAGTGCCAGTCATAGTGGAACTGAGGCCGCGTGACTTTCGGGTCAGTGAATTCGGCCGGGCCGCTCCACAGGTCGAAGTTCACATTGCCGGGGATTTCATAGCTGCCCAGAGGACCGATTGACTTGCGACGCTTGTAACAAAGGCCGCGAGCGAAGTTGCATTCACCGATGCCGCCTGCGGCGATAAAGGCGACGGCGTCCTGAACGGCTTTGCTGGACCGACACTGCGTTCCCACCTGACACATGCGATTGTATTTACGAGCCGCCGCGATCATCGCCGTGCCTTCCGCGACGTTGTGGCAGACTGGTTTTTCCACGTACACATCCTTGCCGGCCTGCATTGCCCAGAGGGCGGTCAGAGCGTGCCAGTGATTGGGAGTCGCCGTGCTGACGATGTCCACGGAACTGTCTTCGAACGCCTTGCGCATATCGGTGATCAGTTTCGGGCGAGTTCCCTGCTTCTCTGCAATCTGATCGCAGCGACTGTTCCCGACCTGCTCGTCAACTTCGCAGATCACGCGGACTTCTGTTCTGCTGTCTTTCAGGTACTCCTGAATATGGCTGCCGCCTCGGCCGCGAACGCCCACAACGCACACGCCGATCGTTTCGTTCGGTGACTGACCGGCCCGGCCGATTGCAGGAGCGAGTCCGAATGCGGCGGCTGAGGCGGTTGCGGCTACGAAAGATCGTCGTGAGAGTCGGCTCATGGCTGCTGCTCCTGCGAGAAAGAGGGAAGTCGTAAAATTCGCAATGGTGTTCTCTTGAGGGACGTGCTCCTGGCGGCTATGGAACCCGATTCCGGCGATGGTTTCAAGTGACAGCACGCGGCTGCCATGATCCCGCTCAGTGTCTGCCTTCGACGCCGCAGCCGGCAACGCCGTTAAGAGTTTATTTTCGTTTAACCCGTGGCCGAGAGGCCAGG
>CAZHET010000277.1:0-8880 GCA_964531585.1 uncultured Planctomycetaceae bacterium
GGAACCCCCCGGCCATGCGGATTCCTGACGACTGCGGCGTATTCCGTCGGACAACGAGAGTTCCTTATTGCACGACACCCTCCATCAGTGCCCGGAACCTTGGTGTCAGGTGACGCAGGAGCAGGTCCGCGATGGATTGGTCCGTAAGGTCAATTTCGATGTCGTCGTCCTTCAGAGCGACGCGAATCCCGACGGAATCGTCGTCGCGGGTGCCCACCTCCATTCCGTCGCGCAGCATCTGCTTCATGATCGTGACGACGTAATGGCTGAGCGCACCTTCTTCAGCCTCTTCCGGATTGCGGCGCAGCTCTTCCAGGCCGACGGATTCGTTGGGCAGCAGAATCTGAGCGGGCCTGCCTGCGGACGGAGCCGCGCGGCCGGCGACTTCGAGAATGAGTTGTTTCAGGAAATCCTCGTTTCGCAGTTCGTGACTGACCAGATGGCGGAGGCGATCAGCAAACTGCCTGGCGACGTCTGCCTTGAGGCTCAGCATCGCGTCGCGGACCGCAAGACGGACCGCCTCTTCGCCTGCTCGTTTCGTATGGCTGGCTTCGTCGCGTGCTTTCTGGACGATCTGCTCAGCCTGAAGTCGCGCGTGCTCCAGACGCTGCTCCGCCTGACGCCGGGCGTGCTCCAGGATTTCCTCGGCCTCCGTCTTCCCGGTCGCCACGCCTTCCTGTCGCAGTCGCCGGATCAGATCGTCGACACCGGATGTGATACGGTCTGTGGTCATATTGCGGTCACTCCTGAATGGCAAATATTGCCTGCTGTGTGTGTCGCATTATTCTCCGACCGGGATGCCCCCGCCGACGATCATGGCGAAGATGAAGGCAAACACGGCGAAGCCTTCCACAATGGCCGCCGGAGCAACCGAAAGGCCGAACACTTCGGGTTTGGACTTGGTTGTGTTGATGGCCGACGCACAACACGAACCCTGGTACATCCCGCTGAACAACAAGGCCAGCCCGACCAGCAGTCCAATCGAAAAGAACCCGGGAGACGCTTCAACAGTCACGGCTCGATTGAACTGCATCGTGACCACGATCCCGTAGATTGTCTGCGACGACGGCAGCGCCGACAGGCCGACCAGCCTCCCGTAGCCGCTTTCGACATCCAGCAGTGCTCCGGCCGCCGCCTGGCCCGCGCGGGAACAGCCGATCATGCTGCCGATCGCTCCCAATGCCGTTGGCAGAAACACGCCCGCCCATCCCAGCAACAGAATAATGCTGTCCATATTTACTTCACCCTTTTGCGAAACGGTCGAAACGGAAAGCCTTCACCTTCCAGCCCCCAACCGAAAAACTCGATGCAGTTCAGGCGCAGGCCATGAACCACTCCGCTCATCACAATCAGAACGAAATTGAGACCGTGTCCGATCAGCAATACCAGAATGGCCAGCAGGCTGCCGACACCCACAGTGGAACTCGCTTTGTGCGACAGGTCGTTAAATGTGATGGCAAGCTGAGCACTGGCCAGACCCAGTGCAAACAGTCGCAGGTAACTCAGCACATCACCGAACGCCTTCGAAAAATTCGTCAGCGACAGGACACCGTCAACCAGCCGCAGCCCGTGATCTCTGAGTCTCGCTCCGGAAAACGGCCGCTGACTGCTGAACAGCAGGACGGCAACGCCACCGAAAAGCACCGCCCAGCCGCCGAAGAAAACCAGCTGCGTCTGAGGTTCGCTGCCGGACCTGCCGAAGCCAAACGCCATGCCGCCCAGAAGCACGGCGACCCACCCCAGCGATCCGAACTTGCGAGCCGAATGCCGCCGGTGCCAGGCCAGAACCAGATTGGCAATCGTCAGATGAATGACTCCCACCGCGACGGAAATCAACATCATCAAACGCGTATCGGCCGCGTCGATGACGTGCAGTTTCGCCGCGAATGAGCCTTCACTGGGGGTCACGCCGAAGTAGCTTCCGACCGCGACGCCGTAAGCCACGGATGCCGCCACCACCGCCAGAATGAGTTTCCTCAACTGCCGTCCGCCATCGGCCCGTCCGAGCCGTCTCCAGGTCAGCAGCAGGACGACCGCAAGCAGCAGAGCGTAACCGGCGTCCGCCATGATCATGGCGAAGAACAGACTAAACGACACAAACACAATCGACGAAGGATCCCAGTCGCGATAATCGGGAGTCGTATAGAACGTCACGGCCTGCTGACCGCCATCCGTGAGTGCTGAATTGTGCAGCAGAGTTGGCGGCTGGTCGTCGGGTGACGGGGCTTCGACAGTCAGCAGCATGGATTGTTCCGAACAGAACATTCGAAGCTCATCGAGCCGCGGGCGAGGCACCCAGCCCTGAACGACAAACAGTGCGGGATCATCCCACGCTCGCTCGGCCGCATGCCGCAGTTCGGCGCGGTCCTCTGCCTGCGCGATCGCTCGCGACAAGAGTGCATTCCATTTCGTCAGTGACACGCGGCGAAAGTGAAGCTGTTCAAGTTCCGCTTCGATTTCCTTCAGACGACGACGCAGGTCGGACAGCGGTCGGTCGTCCAGACGAACTCGCGGTACTGGCATGTCGGCGGGTTCATGCTCGCTGACAACGACAGCATACGCAAACCAGTTGTCGCGGGACACTGCCTGCCAGGCTTCTTCGCGCGTCGTCAACTCGCCGACGCGGTAATGTGGCACGACATAAAACCACAGCTTCAGCGAACCAAGTTCCCCTTGGCGCGGAAGGTGAAAATCGCCCCATGGCTGAAGATTCTTCACGGCCAGCAGCAGTTCGTCGCGTTCTTCGTTCAGCTCCTGTTCGCGATGTTCCAGCTGCAGAGCCTGGCTTACGATGCCTGCAAAGTCGAAGGCGGATTCGGACTCATCTGCAACCTGGCGGTGATGTTGGTGGCATGCGTGCAGGTACCTGATCGCGCGCAAGGTGTCGGTTGAAATATCGTGCGCTGGAGCGGTCGACTTGCGGCGGCCGCTGAGGTCCAGCAGATGCATGCATGCCAGTTCCTGCAGGCGGTCGAGCGATGCCGGCTTCTGCCGCGCGCTGCCAATCAGGGTGACTTTGAGAACCGGCACGATCGCCATTACCCCAGCCTCCTGTTCTGAACAGACTGCTGCCGTTTGGCCTTGGCAATTTTTGAACGAACGACCGCCGTCCGTTCGGCGTCAGCCAGGTAAATCCGGATCCGCTGGATGTTTTCTTCCGCGCGCGGGATGAGTACCTTTTCGAACAGGTTGACCCGCTGAGTGATCCTGCGAACGGCTTCTTCCAGACGTTCGACGCGTTGCTGTTCAACCTGTCGCCGCAGGGTGAGTAGAGCCATCGCTTCGAGCAGTTCCACCAGCAGGTCCACCCAGAACGGCTTGGCCAGCATGGAGTACTCCTGCCGACGGAATTTCACGTTGTGCAGCGTCGGCAGCCGGACCCCCAGAACGTTCTCCTGCCCGATGTCGGCGGTTTCTACAGACACCAGACCGGACAAATCCTGCTCACTGGCTCCCAGCAAAGCGAACAACCCGGTGTTCTCTGCCAGACATTGTGCAATCTCGCGTTCGGTTGCGGCGATTTTGTTTCGTGCCTTCTGGAAATCCGCGATCAACTGCTGCCGCTTCAGATCCAGCGACGGCAGGAATTTGCGGTACATCGCAAGCTGATCCCGCTGCTGTTTGAGTGACGTCTTGTTGATTGCGAGAGACAACGTTTAACCCTCAACTCTGCGAAAGTACTTGTCCACCAGCGCCTGTTTCATCAGCAGTTCGTCCGCTTCGAAACATTCGCCCAGCGTCTTCCAGCTGAGATCCAGAGCGTCGTTCAGCGGCATCGAAACGCCGATGTCCATGAAGCGCTCGACGAAGAGTCTGCCGAAACGCAGCAGCTTGTCGTCGAAGGCAGACAGGTCGAAAGCCATTGCCTGTTTCTTTTCTGCTTCTTTGGCTCCCGAATACAGCCGGATCATTGTGTTCATCACCTGAGCGTGATCTTCGCGAGTCACCCGGCCGATGACCTGCTGCTTCAGCCGCGACAGCGAACCGAACGGGTCGATCATCCCGTCGCGCAGGTAGAACTGACCTTCGGTGATGTAGCCCGTGTTGTCCGGCACCGGATGCGTGACGTCGTCGCCCGGCATGGTCGTCACTGCCAGAATCGTCACCGAACCTGCTCCCTTGAAATCGCAGGCTCGCTCGTAGCGCTGAGCAAGTTGCGTGTACAGGTCGCCCATGTAACCGCGGTTGGAGGGAACTCGTTCCATCGCGATTCCGATTTCCTTCAGTGCGTCGGCGAACGCCGTCATGTCTGTCAGCAACACGAGAACTCGTTTGCCTTCTTCAACCGCGAACCGTTCGGCGACTTTCAATGCCATGTCCGGAACCAGCAGGCGCTCAACGATCGGGTCGGACGCCTGATTCACGAACATGACTGTCCGGGCGAGAATCCCCTGGTCTTCAAACGTCGTACGGAAGAAGTGGTAATCATCGAAGATCAGCCCCATACCGCCGAAGACAATGACGTCCGCGTCCGCCTGAATGCCGATGCGGGCCAGCAACTGGTTGTAGGGTTCTCCGGCGACAGAAAAGATCGGAATTTTCTGACTTTCAACCAGGCAGTTGAAGAGATCGATCATCGGCACCTGAGTGTGAATCATCTTTTGCGGCACGATGCGCATTTTGGGATTCACGGAGGGTCCACCGACAGGAATCTCGGGTTCCCCGGACAGGTCAGGGCCGTTGTCCACTGGTTCACCGGAGCCACGAAAGATGCGACCCAGAATCGCGGGAGAAAATTTCACCCGCATGGAGTGTCCGAGAAAACGGACGCGCGACTGCGTGGACAGGCCGGTTCCGCCGGTAAAAACCTGCAGCGAAACGATGTCGCGGTTGAGTTCAATGACCTGCCCCAGTGAAGTCCGGCCGTCACGGCTTTCCACAACGGCCAGTTCACCAAATCCAACGTCTCGGGCACGCACTTTAAGAATGTCACCGACAATCGCCAGGACGCTGGTGTATCGGACAAGGTCGGAAATCATGGTGATGCGTCGCTCTCAGATCATGCGCCGGTATCCGGCGTGTCAGGATAGCCCGCTAGACCGGTTCATCACGACCGGGCCGCGGCAGCGAATGCGGTTCACAGATGGCACCGTACATCTCCGGTCGCCGATCTGCCATCCGATCAATGACGTGCAGACCAGGCACGCGAACGATTCGCTTCTGACGGGCGGCCGCGACATCAATCGTTGCCCGAACGACAAATTCACCGGCGTCACATGAGCCGTGCATCGTCGTGCCAGTCGGGTCGCAGATACGACTGCAGCCGATGAACGAGAACCCGCGTTCCGTGCCGACGCGATTGACTGCCGCAAAGTACACGGCGTTTTCCATCGCTCGCGAATTCGTGGAAAAGCACGACATCGTCTCCGCTCCCGGAGGCCAGTTCGTCGGCAATACAATCAGGTCGGCTCCCTTCAGCGCCAGCACACGCGCGGCTTCCGGGAATCCGCCATCGTAGCAGATCAACATTCCGATTTTCACGCCGTCGACTTCGAACACTTCAAACGGACGGTTGCCGTATGTCGTGAACCGGTCGACGCCCAGATACGGCAGATGAACCTTGCGGTAGCTCCCAACAACTCCGGATGGCCCGATCAACGCCGCTGCGTTGAAAAGATCGTCGCCGTCACGTTCCAGCATTCCAACGACGACATGGCACTGCGCATCGCGGCAGACTTCCGTGACGAACTGAGTTGTTGGTCCATCAATCGGTTCGGCCACAGCCATCGCCTCGTCGAGCGATTCGTAGCAGTAGCCGGTCGTAAAACACTCGGGGAACACCACCAGCCCGCTGCCCCCTGCTGATTCTGCCGTCACGTGCTTTCTGAGTTGTTCGAGATTCGCGGCCCTGTCGGCGAAGATGACATCAGTCTGAATTCCGGAAATCTGCATGTTTGGTCTCTGTGATCATCCGCGAAGGTTGTCAAAGCCGCCTTTGCGCGCCGGGCACATCGCTCTGAAATCATCACGATTCTGCCGCCAAATCGTCGGGCGGCAATCGGAGAAGTAGTGTCCGCAAAAGCGTGCGTCTTGTCATGCGTCCTGCATTCGGCGGGCGGAGCTGTCTCATTCTTACGAAATCACAATCCTCATGGTGGCCGATCTTCCGGGGCCGGACCGGCCTGATGCATACGCCAAACACCGCAGAGATCAACACTGCTGCGCGGACTCCAGTTCGTCGCGCATCCGGACGGGAGCTTTGTCCCTGCCGGGGCGCTCGGGGCAATCATCTCTGGCAACGCTGCCGTCAGGTGGGGCTGTCACTCTGCTTCAGACGCGGTGGACTTGTCGGATTCGCCGCTTTTTTGAAAGTGGCCGTGTTCGGCTGCCATCATCAGTGTCAGATAGTTAAGTCTGGCACAGTTTGCGATTTTGGAATAGTTGATGGAGTCCAGCGTATCAGTCGGCTTGTGATAGTGCGGATTAAAGCCGCCGAACAGAAATGTCACGGGGACTCCGTGCTTCGCAAAAGACGCGTGGTCGCTGCGCGTGTAAACGCCTTCCTGATCGTATTCAAACACAAAGTTCACATGTCGGTTGGCCTGCAGCGTCAGGTCGTGAAGTTGTTCGGAAATGCGCTTGCTGCCGACCAGATGAATCGTGTTCTCGTTTTCAGACGCCGGTTCTGAGTCGGATTCCTCGTTGCGTCCGACCATGTCGATATTCAGCATGCAGACCATGTCGCTGAGCGGCCTCAGCGGGTGTTCGACATAGTATTTGGAACCCAACAGTCCTCGTTCTTCTGCGCAGAAGGCGATCAGCAGAACGCTTCGTCCGGGTTTGTCGGGATTCGACTGGATTGCCTTCGCGATCTGCAGAAGTGCAGTCGAGCCGGAGCCGTTGTCGTCCGCTCCCGGATAGACGTTGCCCTGCTGTTCGCCGAGATGATCCAGATGAGCCCCGATACAAACGTGTTCGTGACGCAGCGATTCGTCGCTGCCCGGATACCAGCCAACCACATTCGGCACGTCGATCGATTCGCGATCGATGCTCAGCCGGCAGTCGACCTCCTCTGACGACGCCACAATCAGGTTGCGAGCCGGATCGTCGTCCGTAAACAGTTCGGCGCTGGCACCGCAGTTCGCCGCAAGGCGGTTGGCCACTGCGGGTGTGATCAAGGCCGTTGGACGCTGCACGGCCGAGTCCACTGACTGCGAAACGATCTGACTTCGAATCCGGCTCGACGGAGACACGATCAACACGCACGCGGGGCTGCCGCGGTGAATCCATTCGTCAGCGTTGCGAATCCGGCTTGCCGACTGAACCACCAGCAGCCTGCCGGCAAATTCTCCTTCGCGAATCTCAGGCCGTTCCCGCGTGACTCGCGCGAGTACGACGGGGAGCTGTTCGTGAAGCTGACCGAAGTAGCCACTCAGTCCCAGGTCGGTGCCTGTGGCAACAGAATTCTCGCCGACCGCGATGCCACATTCATCCGCGCGGATCTCTGTCCGTGTAAAGGGCACCGGCTGGAACCACGTGCCATCGGTGCCCGCGGGCTGAAATCCCAGTTCGCTGAGACGATTGGCGTACCAGACTGCTGCCTTCAGATAGCCTTCCTGACCGGTTCCGCGACCGGCCATTTCTGAACCGGCCAGCACGGCCAGCCACGCTGCGGAATCTACTTCTGAGAGACTCTCGAAGCCCGCCTGCCACTTGCCGGGAGGTGGATCTGCGCCGGGGTACTGAGCGATCGCGGCTGAGGCGCTCAGAAATGCTGCCACAACGATCAGCGCCGACGCCGGTTTCCGAATGTCTGGCACAGTTCTGCCTCGCGGAATATGCAATGCGTCCATTTGAACGACCGGGGCGACGTGTGGGACGGACAAGAACCACGTGGCCGCCAGACGGTCCGGGATCGTCCACGAGCCGTGGCAGAAAAGCAAGCCCGGCCGTGCTGAGCCGCCCGACTTGCAGTGGCACTGTGCTTACGGAGTGAACGCTGTTCAGAAACGCTGCGCGACGGGTGTGCCGTCCCACGGCAACTCGCCCGCAGCGACTTTCAGTCCCAGTGCAGCGAAAGCGACGCGTCGTGCGGCAACGGCGGACGGCGATCCCTGAACGGTTGCCAACGTGATGCCGGCGAAGATGGACTGACCGGCCACGTGGTCTTTCACGGGAACTTCGGGCGCGCTGGAAGGAGTCGTGCTGCCCACCGAATGATAAGCAGCCATCGCTGTCCAGCTTGCGGGCCGTCCGACGTCCGCATCGCCGGCCGCGTCCATGGCAGCTCGCCGATTTGCGTCAGATGGATTGCGTATCCACGATTCCACCATCTGCAGCAGTTCCAGTTCGCCGTCCTGCAGTTCGTTGATCGAATGCACACACTGCAACAGCCACCAGACTCCGCACCGTTTCGGCAACGCGTAGGACATGAACTTGAGCACGGGAATTCCGTACTGCAATGGTTCCAGACGAGGAAGATAATCCTCAGGAGGTTCACCGTGCTGCGGAGTCAGTGGCAGCACGTGCTGCAGGCGAAATCGCTGCACGATTTCTACAGCCGTTTCTGCACAGAAGCCACGCGTCGCCGCAATGTCCGGATGCGGATCCGGGTGCGCGCCGAAGGTTTTAGGCGAAGCGGCCGGGCGTGGTCCGGAAGCCTCCGATGCCGGCGTTTGCCGTATTGGTGCGTGCATTGGCTGCGCCGGAGACTGCGAAGCAACACGAACAGGCTCCGGCAGACGCTGCACGAGCCCCGGCGGCGATTCTGCTGCCGGCGCTTCCGCTGGCGCAGATGCGGCTGGCGGAGATTCTATCGGAGGCGGCTGCGCGGAGTCGGGAGGCGCGGCGACAGCATTCTGATCGGGAAGTTTGGGCGAACGTTCGGTGCCGCCGTCGGAGGTGAGAAATCCTTCCCGCGAACCGGTTCCTGCGGGAGCC
>CAZHET010000278.1:0-8873 GCA_964531585.1 uncultured Planctomycetaceae bacterium
TGCCGGATGCGGCCGCGCAATACTTTCCGAAGCCTGGTTCTCCTGTTTGCTGGTTGCGGGACAGCGGGGCGTCGAGCAGGAGAACGCGCGACCGCCACATGCCCCGTCGTTTGATCGCTGCATGGCACCGGTGTTCACGTGCGGGTTACCGTACCTGAAAATCGAGCACACCGCTCGTTTCACGTTGAGTGATCTGATCGCGCAGTCGCAGGCGAATTTCGTACTTCGCCGACCACAGATGCCCGGGAATCGTCAACTCGAAGCTCTGGAAATAGTCGCGACGCTGTGTGCCTGTCTGATCCTCGATGTCGCTGAGTGTGATGGTTTCGATCGGTTCCGTGTCACCCTTGCGGAATACCTGCAGCACCGCCGAGAAGCGAGTGGCGTAAACACCGCCGGAACGCAGCTCACTGCCAACGTTTTCGAGTTCCGCGTAGATCAGCACCGGCTGGCCGGGGTTAAAGTCGTTCGACGGGAACAGCTCAGTCCGCCCAAAGCCATCAATGCGGCTGCAGAAATCCAGGCGACGAATCACCAGCGCCGACAGTGGCTGAGCATGGCCGACGGCAGAACTCAACTGCCCCACGACATTGGCCAGATGTTGTTCCTGCGTCAGTTCCGGATCCCTCGTTCGGTATTGCGATACACCCAGCATCAGTTCCTGCCAGAAGTCCTGCTCCGCGGGTGGCAGACTTCCCAGCGCCGCAATGGCGGCACCAGGCTGGTCCGCGATCAGGTACAGCAGTCGCAGGTCAATTTCTGCCTGGCGAAAGCGCTGCGGCTCGACCGGATTTCCGTCAGCCGTGCGCGGCCAGGTCTGCAACTGCTGGTCCATGCGTTCAATCAGCTCCAGCAGCAGTGACGAAGTTCCGGCAGGCCGAGCCTGCGGAGCAGTCCCGCTGGAGTCAACGCTGACACCCGGCGATACATCTGCCGTCTGGACGGGAATTGATTCTTCGTTGGCATCGCGTTCCCTCAGAATGCTCCAGGGCGTCGGCAGCCTCTGAAACGGTCGACGGAACAGTTCACGGGAATTCGTTTCGATCGGATCGTAGATCCCGCGCAGACGTTCCAGCATCGTCGGTTGCCCGGGTGCCGCGTCCATCGCAGGGGCCTCCTCCATTGGCTGCATCTGAACCGCGTTCACGGGATCATTCGTGGGTTCCGGGATCGCGTCGGGGCGAATCGTAATCGGCGGCACCGCGGCTTCCGACATCGCAGGTTGCACGTCACTGCCGAACGCAGGCGGTGCAGGAGCAGCAACCGGTTGCACGCCGCCCTGTGGAGCCGGTCCGGTGCGAAGCGGCAATGCCGGCGATGCCGTCGGAGTGGTCGTTTGCATCGTCGCTGGCAGATCCTGCAGGACAGTTCCCTCGGACATGGCGTTCGCGGACTGGTCGTTCAGCATCTGACGAATCGCAGACGCATCCAGCGCAATCCGCGGACGCGCGGAGGTTCCAGCCTGCGATCGCGGCTGGTGGACCGAATGCCCGCCGAACGGAGGACCGCTCGAAATGACCGGCAGCCGAACGTCCGGCGCGGTCTCAACAGCGGGGGCGGGAATCCGGCCCGTAAAGTCCGGGTGCTGCAGATTCGCGTTTGGCGCACCGGCCGTTGGAGGGCCAAACGGTGGCACTGCGGGCTGGCTGCTGTCCGGGTAATTGGCAGCGGCTTGTTCCGGAGGATCGTTCACTGCAGCGGCCAGTCGCGAATTCTGCGGCCGGATTGTTGACTGCTGCGGCTGCAGCAACCGGGGTGTTCCATCAAAAATCGAGTTATCCAGAACGCTGCAGCCGCAGGCCATCAACATCATTGTGAGCGCGCAGCAGGCCGCCTTCGATAACACAATGCGACTAGCTGGATCGCGTGGCGAACGCATGTGGTTTTCGCATCCTTGCTCAAACCCGGTCCGTTCGGGGGTGGAAGTCCCCGGTCGTTCAGGAATCCCGCATCGTACGAATCGCCCGGAATCCAGCACAATGGCAGATCGACGGGCGTGAGCGCCGCGCTTCCGCGTTTGGACGAATTCCGGCGAATTCTGCCGGTCCTTGTGCATGCATGTCTGGCGAAGGGACGCCGCGGCACTTCGTCGCTGCGCTGGGTGGCGGCTGAAATCCGGGATCTCACCCACGAAGCCGCGGATTTTCGACAGGCACATGGCCGATTGAAGTTCGCCCGGACTGTCACGACTATCAGGGCACTGCGGCTATCCCAGACTAACACGCTCTGTTGGATAGCTGTACCGATGAGAATCGCTGCTGCCCGCCATTGCCAGCAGCAGCGTGATCGGGCCGACCCGACCCAGAAACATCACCACAACGATCAGCAGACGCGAAGGGAGAGTCAGGCTCCCCGTGACTCCCGTCGAAACGCCCACAGTTCCGAACGCGCTGGTCGCTTCATACATCAGGTCGAGAAACGGCGTGGCTTCCGGTTCGAAGATGACGAGCAGCCCGGTCGTTGCCAGAACGATCATCAATCCCACGGCAAGCATCGACAAGGCGCGGGAGACCTGTTCGGCGGGAATACAGCGGCCGAACACTTCCACGCGAGTGCGTCCCTGCCAAACGGCTCGAACATTCAGCACCGTCAGCGCGAACACGACCGTCTTGATTCCACCACCTGTCGACCCTGGAGCTGCTCCAATAAACATCAGCACGATCGCCGTCAGCTTCGTTGCAGGAGACAACGTCGCATGATCCACGGTGTTGAATCCTGCCGTCCTGAATGTCACAGACTGAAACCACGCGTCTGCCACGCGGCGTTCAGGTGCATGACCGAAGTCCGCGCTCAGCGATTCCAGAAAAAAGAAGTTCACCGCGCCCGCCACCAGCAGCACGATGGTCGACCACAGTACCAGCCGGCTGTGAATTGACAGGCGCCGGCGAATGCTGCTTCTGCGGAATAGCGCAGCACGCCGACCTTGATGCAGATAACTGCGTGCGGCAATGCCAACATCCTGAATCACGGGAAATCCCAGGCCACCCAGAATGATCAGCAGCGACAACGGGCCGAAGACCTGCCAGTGAGTTCCCAGGTTTAGAAAGCCGTCGTCCTGCAGGGAAAAGCCAGCGTTGCAAAACGCGCTGACTGCATGGAACACGGCCTGCCACACCTGCTCTCCGCGCGACTGGTCCGACCACAGCCCCATCAGGCAGAACGCGCCGACAACTTCGGTCGTCAGCGTGAACAGCAGGATCGTCAGCAGCAGCCGGCGAGAATCGCTGACAGATTTCGCGTCCAGCATGTCTCGCAGAGTCCGCGCTTCACGGAACTGCAGTCCTCGACGACCGCTCAGAACCGCCACGAACGCTCCGAACGTCAGGATTCCCAGGCCACCGATCTGAAACAGTCCGAAGATGACGGCATGGCCGACGGGGCTCCAGTAGCTGCCGGTTGGTTCCACAATCAGCCCCGTGACACAGCTTGCGCTGGTTGCAGTGAATAAGGCCACATTCCAGTCGGCTGACTTCGGTGCGTCACCTTCCGAGACGGCTCGGCAGACCGGCATCTTCAGCAGCAGTGTTCCGACGGTGATCAGCAGCAGGAACGACCCGACCAGCAGCACGGCGGAATTGTGCGTCCGTGCTGCCAGAGCGCGGAATCCACGCAGCACGGCGAAGACCGCCATTGCAGCGATCACGCCTTCCGTCCAAACGATCGCAAAACCGCGAGCACTTGCTGCAGACTCGTGCCACGCAAAAGCTGCCGCGCACCCCGTCATCCAGACAGCAGGCACGGCCATGAGTTGCACTGCTCGCGATGTCTGTGACTGCAACCCCGGCACAGGAATCGTCGCGCGCACCAGTCGCGAAACCGCCAGCAGCGACATCACCAGCACTGCCAGCGCACTCAGTTCGCGTACGCGTTCGGCAGACGCCGTGGCAAAGCCGACGTGAACCAGCACACCCGAGACGCCCAGTGCCAGCACCAGCCATTCGATGCGAAGCAGCCCACGGCGCAGGCGAGTGCGGCGAGTCTCCTGCAGTCGGCTCAGCAGGCTGTCGGATGGCGGCGCGGGCATCCGCGAAGGATACCGTTGCCACGCCGGGACGTCATTCCAGCGGCGGCAGACCGATTCGAGGACAGAATTTCAGCAGCGCACACTCACGACATCGAGGTCGCCGGGCGATACACGTCTGCCGACCATGATGAATCAGTCGGTGGGAATACCCGATCCACTCTTTCTTCGGAAGGATCTGCATCAGATCGCGTTCGATGATTTCGGGATTCTGCGATTCTGTCAGCCCCAGCAGATTGGAAATCCGTCGCACATGCGTATCGACGACGACTCCGGACGGAATTCCGTACCACGTTCCCAGTACGACGCTTGCCGTCTTGCGACCAACTCCCGGCAAAGTCACCAGCCGTTCCAGATCTTCCGGCATCTCGCCGTCAAAGTCATCGACCAGCTTCTGCGCCATGGCTCGAATGTTGGCCGCTTTGTTGCGAAAGAAGCCCAGCGGCCGAACGATCGCTTCGACGTCTTCCTGCGATGAAGTCGCCAGAGCCGCCGCGTCGGGAAAACGCGCGAACAGTTCGACCGTCGCCATGTTGACTCGCTCATCAGTACACTGAGCCGACAGAATCGTGGCGACCAGAAGTTGAAACGCTGATTCATGCCGCAGAGCACACTCAGCCTCGGGAAAGACTTTCTTCAACTGCCGAATGACCCTGCCGGCGCGCTGCCGACGTTCCGTCACGGTGTCCGTGTCGTGTTCGTGCGATGTGCTTTTTCGTGCCATGCAAACGCATCCGTTGACGCAGCCGCAGGTGCCCGGCCAGCGCTGCCAGTGCCGCTTACTTCGTCCGCACAATCCGGTGAAAGTGCAGTTCGACTTCCCGGTCCACCACGCGGCGGACACCTTCCACCAGGCAGTTCGGTTCGTGATCGCCTTCGCCCTGCCGCTTGATATCCGACAACGGAGTTCCCGGCTGCACGTTGAACGAACTTTGATGAATGATCTGATTTCCCGCGTCGAGTTCCGGAACAATGAAATGCACGGTCGCTCCGTAACACAGCATGTGATGCTGATAAGCGTCCTCGTACGGGCGGAATCCCGGAAACGGTGGCAGCAATCCGTGATGCAGGTTAATGATCCGGCCGCCGGCAAACTTCCAGCACAACTCGGCGGGCAGAACTCGCATGTAGCGAGCCAGCACGACGTAGTCGATTTCGTGTTCGTCGATCAGCCGTTCAACGATTGAGTAGTCGGGGTTTCCGGAGGAATCGGCAATGTTCGTCCACGGTACGTCAAACTGTTCGGCCACGCTGCGGCAGGCATTCCGGTTGCCCAGCATCAGCGCCGGTTCTGCTTTCAGGCGGCCATCACGGATGGCTCGCAGAATTGCCAGCGGGGGTTCAGTCCGATAGGTCGTACAGACCGCCAGCCTCGGCAGCCGCTGATGTTCGTCGCGCGACCAGACCCGCACTGTGAGCCCCTTCCGGACTCCGATTTCCGTCAGATGCTTGCGCAGTGTTGCCACGTCGCTGGAACTGTCCGGCCAGTCAATCCTCATCAGCATCGCAAACAGCCGCTCGGAGTCGCGGTCGTACATCTGGATTTCATGGATGTTGGCCCCGGCCCCGGTGACGTAATGAATGATGGGATCGGCCAGTCCGGAATGATCCGGCCCAACGGCGGTGATGGTGACCTGCATGGATCGCGATGTGTGTGAAGAGTTGGTGGACGCCCGGTCGGCGCATTCGTTCAGGAAGCACGCGAGGATCAGTAACCGGTTCCGCCGTGCGGTTCAAGCGATGTCGGCGGACAACGCCTTCCGAAATTCAGTACCCATGCAAAATCCACGAAAACAGGCATTCGCTCGGGGGTACGCGGTCGCCTATGCTTCCCGCGCTGGCGGTGACCTTCTGGTGATGAGACTCTGTTGATGCGCGCGGGAATTCAATCGGTCGGACAAATCCCTGCGGCGGCGGAGGTCAGGACGGAACCGAAGGTCGCAACCAGCCCGACTTCGAACGCCCGGCTCCTGTGGCGACTGCTGGGATTGTCTGCCGAATATAAACGCGGCATTGCGTACGTGCTGCTGTTGCAGTCGCTGCTGGTGGCGTTGTCCATGGCGACGCTGGGGCTGACCGGGCTGGGCATCGATTTCCTGAGATTCACCGCTGCGCCCGAAAACGCTCCTCCACACTGGCCCGCTGGATTCTCGCCGCCCGTAACCTGGTCGCCACAGACGGTCATCACCGTTCTTTCCGGCATCATTCTGCTGGTGGCTGTCGTTACAGCGGCCATGAAGTACGCCGCGGCAATCGCGGCAGCAGCGCTCAGTCAGCAGGTGCTGATCCGGACCCGCACCGACGTTTATCGCAAACTGCAGCAGCTGAGCTTTCACTTCTACGACGCCGGAGAAAGCAGTTCGATCATCAACCGGGCATCCGGCGACGCTTCAGCCGTGCGCGGCTTCGTCGACGGAGTTGTCGTCAAAGTCGTGATGGTTACGCTGACTCTGGTTGTCTATCTGGTCTACATGCTGCAGACCCACGTCACACTGACGCTGTGCTGTCTGGCCAGCACTCCCGTGTTGTGGATCGGTGCCGTCGTGTTCTCGCGAGTCGTGCAGCCGGTCTATCGCCGAGCCAGCGAACTCGGCGACGTGATGATCCGCACGCTGGTGGAAAATCTGCAGGGCATTCATGTCGTCAAGGGATTCGCCCGCGAACGCGAGCAGGCTCAGCGGTTTCGCGCCGCCAATCGGAACATCCGTGACCTGAAACGCTCGATCTTCATGAAGGTCTCGACGTTTCAGCCCGTGATGGGACTGGTGACGCAGGTAAATATGCTGGTGCTGATCGGCTACGGCAGTCTGCTGGTGATTCACGGCGAACTTGCGCTGGGTGCCGGCCTGTTCGTGTTCGCGAATCTGCTCAGTGAATTCGCGAACCAGGTTGGACAGATCACGAATATTGCCAATTCCATTCAGACCGGGCTGGTCAGTGCGGCTCGCGTGTTCGAAGTGCTGGATGAGCCTCTGCGAATCGTGTCACCGCCCGCTGCCGTGCGAATCGACCGCGCTGAAGGGACGATCGATTTTCGCAGCGTGACGTTCGGCTTCGATGCAGATCGCCCCGTGCTGAATGACATCAGCCTGCGCATTGAACCCGGCGAGTTCGTGGGCATCACCGGCCCGGTCGGCAGCGGCAAGTCAACATTGCTGAGCCTGCTGATGCGGTTCTACGACGTGGATTACGGCAGCATTCGTCTGGACGGCCACGACGTACGGGAATTGAATCTGCACGACCTGCGACGGAATATCGGCATCGTGTTTCAGGAGAACTTCCTGTTCAGTAACACGATCGCGGCGAACATCGCGTTCGGCATTCCCGACGCAACTCGCGATCAGGTCCGTGAGGCGGCGCTTGCCGCATCGGCTATGGACTTCATTGAAGCGCTGCCGCTTGGTTTCGACTCGATGGTCGGCGAACACGGAGCGAATCTGTCGGGAGGTCAGCGACAGCGGCTGACTCTGGCGCGAGCGCTGCTGAAATGCCCGCCCATCCTGCTGCTGGACGACGCGACCGCTTCAGTCGATGCACAAACTGAACACGAGATCCGTGATGCGATACTGGCGGCCCGGCAGCATCGAACGACAATTCTGGTTTCGAACCGCATCTGCACACTGCGGGAGGCAGATCGAATCGTGGTGCTTCGAGACGGCCGTATTGACGCGGTCGGCACACATCAGGAACTGCAGTCGACGTGTGACTTTTACCGCGGGCTGACAGAACTGCAGTTCGCGGACGCGGTGTTTGAATTCCAGGAAACCGTCTGAAGGAACCCTGATCACCATGGCACATGTTGCCAGCCCCGCCGGCGCTCTCACGCGACACATCGAACGCGAAGACGAACCTCGCCAGCGACCGCTGCAGTTTCGGCTCATCGCCCGACTGATGTCTCACACGCGACCTTATCGCCGACAGCGGTTCTGGCTGATGGTGTCGGTGGCGCTGCGAGCAATCCAGTTGCCCGCGCTGACCTGGCTGGTGGCGGCGATCATTCGCGGGCCGGTTGCACGCGGAGACGCCGGCGCGGTGCGCAACGGCGCAATTGCGTTTGCCATCCTGGCAATACTGACTCAGATCGTCATGCACTACCGGCAGCGGCTGGCACTGGAACTTGGGGAATCTGTCGTCTGCGTTCTGCGCTGTCGGCTGTTCGAACACATCCAGCGAATGCCAATGCGCTGGTTTCACACTCACCGCATTGGCCGAGTTATCAGCCGCATGACGTCGGATATCGAAGACATTCGCGTCGGTGTCCAGGAAGTGCTGTACGTGTCGCTGGTACAGGTCGGTCAGATGCTGATCGCGGCCGCCGCGATGCTGTATTACGACGCCAGCCTGTTTTTGATCGTGCTGGGGCTGGCTCCCGTGATCTGGTATCTGAATCACCGCTTTCACCGCCGGTTAAGCCGGGCACTGCGAGACATGCGAGAGTCCTTCAGCCGCGTCACGGCGACGCTTGTGGAATCGGTCGCCGGCATCCGCGTGACACAGGGGTTTGTGCGAGAAGAGGAAAACGCACGTGTCTTCCAGGAACTGTCCGAAGATCATTCCCGCTTCAATACGAAGGTGCTGCTGACGCACGGACGTTTTCTTCCGCTGCTTGAACTCAACAGTCAGATTTTCATTGCGGTGCTGCTGCTGGTTGGAGGACACCGTGTGCTGGCACCAGACAGCACGACGGACATCGGTGATCTGGTCGGGTTCTTCTTTATGGCGAATCTGTTCTTTTCGCCGATCAGTGTGCTGGGTGGCCAGTACAACCAGGCGATGACCGCAATGGCGGGTGCCGAGCGACTGTTTCAATTGCTTGATACAGAACCCGAATGGACGGACATCCCGGGGGCTC
>CAZHET010000279.1:0-8856 GCA_964531585.1 uncultured Planctomycetaceae bacterium
GACATGCGGCGGGCTTTGGCCAGAACTTCAGCCTTTTCGCCTTCGGAAGTCGCTGCAGCGTAGCGTGCTCGCATCTTCTTAATCTGAACGCGTCGCTTGCGGCGACGGGCAATTTCCCGACTTCGTTCAACTCGTCCCATGAGACTTAGTGACCTTCACAGACCTGAATTCGTGGCAGACAACGCGAGCGGAGGGTAGCATTTCGGTGTGCCAAGTCAATTCGGTTATTGTTTCCGCCATGACACCGGCCCGAGACCCTGCCAGCGATTGTGAGGCGAAAGTCATGTTGAAAACGACCGCAACCCTGGTGCTGGCTCTGGTGACGATCCACACGGCTGCAGGTCAGGACGCCGATCTTGGCCGCAAAGTTCCAGTTCGCCAGCGCGCCGTAGACGTGGTGATCCTGAACGACGGTACGCGCCTGCTCGGCGTGCTCGCGCCAGCCCAGCAGCCCGCTGCGCCGCAGGATAAGCAGGAGAAGGACGCCGGTTCCACGCGGATTCTCTGTCGGACGGAGTGGCTGTCGAAGCACGCGCCCGACGTGCTGGCTCACGCTCAGCCGTCCGCAGAACACGATGGTGCTGACGGCCAGCCGCGAACTCTGGAGTCTCTGCTGGCCGAACACATCGCCGACCTGCAGCAGCACGGCGACGCGACTCCGGAACGTCTCGGGTTTCTGCAGGTGAGGCTCGATCAGCTTCGCGACGCACGAGTCAGGCCCGGCGAACAGAAAACCCGACTGGTTGTCCTGCATGTCGCCAACGACCTCATCAGACAGAAACTGCAGCACCCGGCGAATGTTCAGCAACTGGCCTTTCTGGGAATTCTGAACGCCGTGCCGGACGTCGAAGAGTTGGCGCAGCCGCAGCTGGAGAAACGCCTGCGCGAGATTCCCGCTGCGGATCTGGTGCAACAGCTTCCTGCCACTGGCCCTGCGGCCGCGGAGCAAAAATTTCAGACTCTGTTGATCGCCACCGACAGCCTGTTCGGCAGGACCTGTCGACTGATCGAGTTCAATGGCGACTTTCTGGTCGATGAAGCTGCGGACGAAGCGAAGGTGGCTGAAATCGCTGCGACGCTGATCGCGCGCCAGGCGCGGACGCAACTGGCGCAGTTGCTGGACGAAGCACTCGACGGTCCCTCCGCCGCGAATTCTTCCGTCAATGCCGGCGGCGGCGCACCCGTGGCCATGGATGTGCCGGACGCCGCCAGAACGATCGCTGAACAGCAGGGCGCCGACATTCTGCGCATTTCGAGACTGAATCTGGACATTCCGGCGGCGAGTGCGACCGTCTCTGTCCACATTTACTATCACGACCGGTCCGGGAATCGCTGGCACCCGGCAGGGTTCTTCACCGAAACCGCCAGTGCGCGCGACGTGCAGGGCGATCAGGCGCAGCAACTCGGCAACAATCCGCAGTTGAAGTCGATGCTGGCTCTGTTTGAAGGTCTGGGAGCCTCGTCGCAGGACGTGTCGAAGGCGCTGTCAATGGGAGCCGTGGTGAGAATCGCTCAGGAAAGAACCGCCACAGCCGTTCAGAAAGCGATCAATGAGGCAACGTCTGTCGATGCGACAGCAGGCGAATTGTCCGCACTGCGGCTCAGCTCGCTGCCCACGGACAAGCGGGAATAAAATAAACTGTGTGCTGCCGCGCAACAGTTCCTCGTCACACGTCTCCCAACGCCCATGCTTCGTCATGTGCATCAGACCGCCATCAGCACTCACCCGAGCGTCGCCGACAGGATGTCTCGCACCGCCTGAACCGCATCGC
The DNA here is from genome assembly GCA_964531585.1 of uncultured Planctomycetaceae bacterium. Classification (GTDB taxonomy): domain Bacteria; phylum Planctomycetota; class Planctomycetia; order Planctomycetales; family Planctomycetaceae; genus JAWKUA01. The sequence goes on from CAZHET010000279.1 coordinate 1,773, forward strand.
GCCGCGGAATCCGGATCACGAAATCTCGCGGATGGGCGGGCTGCGTTCTTTCTGGGTCGCCTGCGAATTCGGAGTCCGCCACCACGACTCGGGCGAACGCATCCGCGTTGCGAGGCTCACCACGGTCGGCGGCATGAAACTGGAATTCAGCCGGATCGAAGCCTGCCGCAATGCAGTCCGTGGTGCTCCCATCGACGATGTGCCGAGCGTCCGGCGATTCGATTTCCAGCACCAGCGGGCGCTGCCGCAGTCGCATCTGCAACCGGGCGATGGTCATGCCGAACACCGGATGAACAGTGTCGGCGGCGATTTCCGCCAGCGGATCGAGCACAAAGCGGCGATACCACATCGCCGGGTGCGGCAGCACAAGATCCGTAGAATCCACGATCTCGTTCTCGACAAGCAGGAGGTCGAGATCCAGCATTCGCGGCCCCCATCGCAGCGAGCGTTCGCGACCCGCGGCAGATTCGACACGGTGCAGCGCGGCCAGCACCTGCCGCGGAGGCAACTCCGTTTCCAGCACTGCAGCAGCGTTCAGAAATTCGTTGCCGGCGAATTTTCCCATCGGACGCGTGCGGTAAGGGGAACTCACCGCGACAACCTGGCAACCGGCGTCATTCAGCCGATCGAGTGAAAGCCGAAACGCGGCTTCAACGTCCTGTTGATTGCCACCGAGCGCGATACAGCAGGATTGTGCGGTTGTGGTCTGCATGGAAGCAGACTGTGACGAGCCGCCCGACTTTTGACAAACTCGATCGCTCAGCCGCCGGGTCCATACCGAGGAGCGCGTTCGCGGGGCCGCGCGTTAGCGAGGAACGCGACGACGTCCGGTGCCGCTTCGCTCAGAAGCCGTAGTTCTGCAGTTCGGTGTCGTTACGCTCCCACCATGCCTTCACGCCTCCGCCAGCGGATGTCAGGCCGATCATCAGCACCGCCAGGATCAGCGCCAGCATCACCGCGTATTCCACGGACGTCGCCGCATCTTCGCGGGTGAGAAACTTATGCACTCGTTGAAGTGGCGTCATTTCCGTGCATTCTCAAGGGAGACGACTCGGACGGTCGGGTGTGGTATTCAGGTGAAGGCTACTTCCGCGTTTTGATTGGTCAAAAGTTCAGGGGACTGTGCATGCAGAATCCCCCCGGCGACAGGCGCTGTGTTGTTGAATGCGTGCCAATCAGAACAATCGATACCGCAGCGGCAGTAGTCATGGCCGGGTTTTCACGACTTTCGCTGCACTCGGAGCAATGGATTGTCCTCAAGACCAAAGTTCTGCACGATGCGCACTGGGAGCCCATTCTGTGAGACCATACAGTCGCGGTGCCGCGACATGCAGTCTGGCAGCGACGGGAATTCGTTGCGGTCAGCGGTCTGTGGCGAGACCGAAGCCGCGCAGGATCACCTGCTGTTCCGCCGAAGAACATGAATCGCTGCCCTGTCTTTAACCGGCTGGAATTCACTCAATGAACGTTGTCGTGCTGGGAGCCGGAACTGTCGGACAGGCGGTCGCCGAACTGCTGGGAAATCAGGGAATCAATGTCTGCATCGTCGACGAAGATCCCGACGTGCTGCGACGCGTTGAGGAGCGTCTGGATGTCCAGTCAGTCTGCGGGTCGGCATTCGACGCGGCCACACTGTTTCAGGCCGGAGTGCTTTCCGCGGACCTGTGTCTGGCCGTGACCAGCAAGGACGAGGTCAACCTGGTCAGTGCCAGCATCGCTCGGGAAATGGGAGCCGCTCGCAGCGTCGCGCGAGTCTTCAACCCGATTCTGCGCGACAACAGCACTTTCGACTACCGCCGGCACTTTCACGTCGACCGGCTGATTAGCCTGGAACAACTGACGGCACTCGAACTGGCCAAGCACATTCGCAGCTCATCGGCTCTGACCGTGGAAAACTTCGTTCGCGGCAATGTGGAAGTGCGAGGCATTCACATCGGAGAACAGGCACGCGCGATCGGAGTTCCGCTGAAGGATCTGCAGTTGCCTCGGGGTGTTCGCGTCGGCCTGATTTCGGGAAAGCATCGTTCGACGATCGCGGGAGCACTCGATGCCATTCAAAGCGGCGACCATGTGACGCTGATTGGCACACACGGCGAACTGGAGAAAGTCAACAAGCTGTTTCAGGGGCACAGCAGCGAACGTCCGCGAGTCGTGATCGCCGGTGGCGGCGAAATCGGTCTCAACCTCGCCCGGCTGCTCGAACGCACTCGCTGTCGGACGACTCTGCTGGAAGCCGACGCCGCCCGCTGCGATTTCATTGCGGAACGTCTAAAGAACACGCTCGTACTGCATGCTGACGTGAAGAGTAAAGCAGACATGGAAGAAGCACGCGTCGGCAACGCCGACGTATTCGTCGCCTGCACCGGGCGCGACGAAGAAAATATCGTCTGCGGTGTGGAAGCCAAGGAGCTTGGCTGCAAACGCCTGATCACAATCGTCCGCAGTCCCGACTACGCAAACGTACTGGAACGCCTGGGAATCGACGTCGCGGTCAGTCCTCGCGAAGCAATGGCGCGGCAGATCGTCGGGCTGGTCTCGAAAGGCCCGATCCGCGAACGCAGCCCCATCGCGGGAGGCTTTGCAGAAGTCTGGGAAGTGGAAGTTCGCGAAGGAGTCGCCGCAACGAAAGCTCCGCTGAAGGATCTGATTCTGCCCGGCACGCTGATCGCCGCGATTGACCGCAGGGACTACGTGAAAGTGGCCGGTGCCGATGATCAGCTTGTCGGCGGCGACACGGTCGTTCTACTGGTTCATCGTGATGCCGGTGAACATGTGCTGGCGATGTTTTGATACGTTGTCACCCGTGCCATGCCGGGTCGCGCCGAGGTGATTGACACCGCAATGCTCCCCGACGAGCCGCGGCCGCACGCCGAAACGGGAGTGCGGCCTCTGCCGAGCGGTGCCGACATCGGGCGTTCATTGGCACACGTGGCTCAGCAGGAGCTTCGCCCTCCCGAGACGACGGCTTGCCCACGCCGGCCGCGTCCGCCCAATGTCACTCACTTTGTGAGCGGTACGGCGCTAGCCGCCAGTGGCTGCATTGAAGAACGCTGGAAAAAACCGGCGGCTAGCGCCTTGCCGCTCACAGATCAGAGCGAAAGTGAGTGACATTGCGCGTCCGCCACGTGGCCGATGCTGCCAGCATCGACAGGCACGGTCGTTAACGGGTGGTCGTCCTGCCGTTTAATCGCCTCGACCCGCAATCGAAAAACGGGGCGCACGAATTGCCTGATCGCTCGAATCTGAACGGACGGTCACCGTCGACAACCACGGGCTTGTTTTCGTCACCGCATCAATCCGCTGAAATTTCGATTCCGGTTGCTCATGACGGCGAGATTCGGGTGACGCATTCGCAAACACCGGGTACATTCCAGCATCCCTGAGTCCCTCACGTTCCTCAGCCCCTCTCTCTTGTGACGAGTTCCTGTCAGTCGGAGATATCCCGGTATGCTCACGGTTCCCCAATGTGTATCGAAGCGGACTTTGCGAAACATCGCAGGGTTGCTGCTGGTTCTGGCCGTCGCATTCTGTGTCCTGCCGCTTGCTGACACGGCCACCGTGATGGCTCAGGACGGAGCAGTCGGCGCGGCTGCGGCACCGGCGGCTGACGCTGGCGGATCGCAAACGACAGTGACCGAGAAGAAAAGCTTTCTGGTGTGGATGCTGGGAGCACTGGGCTGGTTCTGGATGCTGATATTTGCGGCGCTGTCGTTTGTCATGGTGGCTTTGATCATGATGAACCTGCTGCAGGTGCGTCGGGAAGTCCTGCTGCCCAATGACTTCGTCGAGGACTTCGAAGGCAAGCTGAACAACAAGGATTTTCAGGGAGCATACGAGATCGCCAGAAACGACGATTCGTTCGTCGCGCGAGTTCTGGCGGCCGGTATGGGACGGCTCAGCCGCGGTTATCCGGAAGCCGTCGAAGGTATGCAGGAAGCCGGCGAAGATGAAAACATGGCACTGGAACACCGGCTGAGCTATCTGGCTTTGATCGGCACGGTGGCTCCGATGCTGGGTCTGATGGGCACGGTTCAGGGGATGATCGACAGCTTCGAAACGATCTCCACGTCCACGGTCGCTCCGAAACCCAGCGAACTGGCCGACGGTATTTCCAAAGCGTTGTTCACAACTCTGCTGGGTCTGGGAATCGCCGTCCCTGCGATGGTGTTTTACAGCATCCTGAAGAACCGCATTCAACGGCTGGTGCTGGAAATCGGTATGGTCAGCGAAGGCCTGATGAGCCGCTTCGCAGCGGTCGGCAAGACAACAAAGCCGACAGCGTAACTGATCGCCCGTCGCTGCAACTGCGCAGTGCTGCAACTGCCGGAATTCAGACGCCATCGAATTCGATCCCAGACACTTCCTGCGGCAAGCCGTGTCTTATGAAAATCAAATCCACTGAAAACGAACCGTTCGCCGTCGACATGACGCCGATGATCGACATCGTGTTTCAGTTGATCGCGTTCTTCATGGTGATCACGAATTTCGAACAGAATCAGGCTGACGAACGAGTCACTCTGCCCAAGGATCAGCTTGCGAAGCCACCGGAAGTGAAACGCGAGAATTCCTTCGTGCTGAACATCGGCTTCGAACGCGACAAGGAAGGCCGCGTGACGGACCCGACCGAGTACATTTTCTTCGGCGACGAGAAGCTTCCGGTCGAAGACGTGCGGACTCGCAAGCGTCTGCAGCAGGAAGCCGAATTCTATCGCACGATTAATGTCGACCTGGCAGACGTGACCGTGGAAATCCGCGCCGACGCGGCCGTGAAGGCAGGGCTGGTGCAGAAACTGATTCAGATGTCCCAGGAATCCGGAATCGCGTTCGAGCGATTCGCGCTGAAGGCCACTCAGAAAATCGATCAGTAGTCACTCAGCACACCGACTCCAATCGTTCAGGCAGCGTCATGAAGTTCCGTCATCAGAGCAAAGGCGAAAAGATCGAAACGCAGATGGCGCCGATGATCGACGTCGTCTTTCAGTTGCTGATCTTTTTCATGCTGACACTGAAGATCATCGAGCCGGAAGGGGATTTCGATATCAATATGCCGCTGGGGGCTCCCACGGAAGCTTCTGTGACGGATGCCGATCTGCCGCCGTTCCGTGTTCGTCTGCTTGCCGGTGCGGGAGGCGAACTGGCAGATCTGGAATTCAACGGGCGGTCGCTGGGTACCGGTGAGCAGGCATTTCTGAACCTGAATGAGGAAATCCGCAAGTCCGTTGACGCTCTGCGGGCCGCCGGTCCAGGAGCGGACAAGCAGGAAGTCGAGATCGATCCGGACTTCAATCTCGACTACCGCCACGTGATCAGCGCGATTAGTGCCGTGTCGGGGCGAGTGGTCGACGGCGGCATGGTCCGCTTCATCAGCCGCATCAAGTTCCACGCGATCCGCCCGGAAAACTAGTATTTTCTCGGCCGGCTGGCTCCGCCTGACGGCAACCCCGCATCGGCACGCCTGACAGCCCGACACATGAGGCATGACGCATTATCGCCCCTTCAGGCAACGCCGTGAAGGATTCTGAAGGCTGGAATAATGCACATCGTTTAACCCGTGGCCGAGAGGCCAGGCCGTCTCCGGTTACCCCAACCTGGCCTCTCGGCCACGGGTTAAACGACCGGCCTGACAACCGCGAACTCAGCCGAGACGAATGCCTTACGACAGCAGAGCCGCGACGGGTTCGGAATCGTGGTCTGACAGCGGAATCGGACGGCCGATATTGCTCAGATTCGTTGCCGTGTGATCGATGCCCAGTGCGGCGCAGATCGTGGCCATCAGGTTGGCGACTGTCACCGGGTTTTCGGCGATTTCCATACCATCGTCGCTTGTTGAACCGAAGACCTGGCCGCCGCGGATTCCCGCTCCGCCAAGCACGGTGCTCCAGCTTCCCGGCCAGTGGTCGCGTCCGGAATTCTCGTTGATCTTGGGAGTGCGTCCGAACTCGCCCATCCATATGACCAGCGTGTCTTCCAGCAGGCCGCGCTGTTGAAGGTCGTTCACCAGCGTCGCCCAGGCAGGATCCAGAACCCTGCACAGCGAACTGACCTGATCGAAGTTTTCCGTGTGAGTATCCCAGCCGGCTCCATTGCCCGTGCCGTCGGCTCCGCTGAGATTTACTTCGACAAATGACACTCCTTCTTCGATCAGCCGGCGCGCCAGCAGGCATCCCTGACCGAACGGGTTGCGGCCATAGGCGTCCCGCAGCGAGTCATCTTCGCTGTCCAGATTGAACGCACCAACCGCCGACGATTTCATCATTCGCACGGCCTGCTGATAACTCTGCACATGACTGGTGCCCGGTCCCCCGGGACGCTGGCTCAGAAAGTCGTGCTCCAGTGAGGTCAGCAACTGCAGCCGCGCATCAACTTGCTCCGTCGTGACATTCGGGTCGGCTTTCAGATTCTGGACCTCGAACGAGATCGGCTGGTCGTCCGCCGCCATGCGTCCTTCCACCACCAGCGGAGACCACGCCGGTCCCAGAAAACCGGGCCCGAATGCTCCCGGACTGAACGCTCGAAACGGATTCACGCTGACGAACGACGGCAGGTCGCAGCTTTCGTCGCGCAGTTGCTTCGCCAGGAACGCTCCGACAGACGGGTACTGAATCGGTCCCTGCGGCAGGTAGCCGGTTCTCAGGAAATACGTCGCACGAGCGTGGTCACCTTCCTTCGTTGCCATAGACCGAATCGGTGCCAGGTGCTGCATCGCCTGAGCCACCTGCGGCAGGTTCTCGCTGATCTGAATTCCCGGAACGCTGGTCTCGATGGCCGTGGTCGGTCCGCCGTTTTCGTGTCCTGGCTTCGGGTCGAACGTTTCCATCTGGCTGGGACCACCCGACATCCACAGCAGGATGCATTTCCGGTGAGGCTTCGCGGCAGCCCCTTCTGTCGCGGCGGCCAGAGCCGGCAACCATCCCGACGCGGACGCGCCGAGCAGGCTCAGTGCGGAGAACCGATGAAACATGCGGCGAGTGAATGCGGAATGCACGCGGGAATCTCCTGAGCCGGGTCTGCAAGGCTGCTGCAAGGCTGCCGGGACGCACGCGGCAGGTTCCTGCAGGATAAACGGCCCGACGGATTTTGTCTG
>CAZHET010000280.1:0-8845 GCA_964531585.1 uncultured Planctomycetaceae bacterium
GCCATCGTACAGGGAAACTCTCACCTGCCGCTCGCCTAAGGTCAGTGCCCCGGTGTTGCACCTGCCAGTGCCAGCAGCAAAGCAGCGCGCACAAGCACGCGAGCCCCCAGACTGATGGCACGTTCGTCCACATCGAAAACCGGTGAGTGCAGCAGCGGCCAGTTCGGCGCATCACCGGCACAGCCAAGGCGAATCTGCGCACCGGGAACGTGGTCCAGATAAACGGCGAAGTCTTCACCCCCCATGCTGGGACGCGTCAGCCGCACAATGCCGGAATCGCCGAGCACATGTCGGGCCGCCACTTCGAACGCATTCGTCGCCGTCGCATCATTCCGAACGGACCCCAGCGGCTTGCGGAACTCCACGGTCACGTCGTTGCCTGTCAACTGGCCGAGGTGTTCACCCATCGAGCGAATTCGGTCGAGCAGCCTCTCCCGGCTTTCGCAATCGGTCGTGCGCAGCGTTCCCTGAATGCTGACTTCGTCTGGTATCACATTCGATGCCGTGCCGCCGATGATCTGACCAACAGTGAAGACGGACGAATCGCGAACATCCACCGTCCTGGGCAGTAGTTGATACAGATTGCAGACCAGCATCGCGGCCGCCGCAATGGGGTCCGTCGTGTGGTGCGGGCGAGCCGTATGACCGCCCCGGCCGTGAATCGAAATCGCAACCTCGTCCACCTGGGCGGTCAGCACGCCGTAGCGAATGCCGATTCGCCCGACACGCTCGGCCGGTTCCACATGCAGCCCCAGGATGTAATGGACACAGTCAAGTGCGCCGTCTTCGACCATCCAGGCGGCGCCCTGGCAGGTTTCCTCGGCGGCCTGGAACAGGAACCGGATTGTCACAGCGGGAAGTGCATCTTTCGACAACTGCCTGCGTACCTGTGCGAGCAGTTCTGCTGCACCCAGCACGATGGTTGTATGCACATCGTGGCCGCAGGTGTGTGCCAGTTCCGGCCGCTGCGATGCATACGACACCGTTTTGTGATCGGCCATCCGCAGTGCGTCGATATCCGCTCGCAGAGCAATCACCGGGGTTTGTGAGCTGACGTTTCCGAGTTCCAGCTCCGCGATGACACCCACTTTTCGATCGGGAATGCGCGACGACAGGCCAGCCGCCTCAAGTCGCTCCACAATTCGCGCCGTCGTGGCGAACTCAGCCCCGCTGGGTTCCGGAGCACAGTGAAACTGGCGCCGCAGTCGAATCCAGTCCGGCTCCTGTCTCGCGGTTTCCTGATCGATGACCCTGCACACGTCTGCCAGGCGGTCAGTGTATTCGGACAGAGGCGGCAAGGGGGTGCTGTCGTCAAAGTGCATGTGTAACCGGAAGGGCTGCAGAAGGCTGCGTTGTGTGGCGTGGTCGATTGTGTGGACAGTATTGCAATTGCGTGAGCCTATCGACGGCAGCCCACTTCGTCCATCGCGACAGTCGCGGCGCTGCGGGTCATGGACGTTGCAACATCCGACCGATACGCTGTCTGCATTCAGAATCGCCATACCGACCGCTTTATCTGAATCACAATGACCTCACGAATCTACCTTGACAACAACGCGACGACTCCGCTGCTGCCGGAAGTCATCCATGCCATGGACGACGCGTGGTCGACTGCGTTCGCCAATCCGGGCAGCCAGCATTCGTTCGGCCGCGATGCCAGGACAGTTCTGAACCGCAGTCGCGACACCATCGCGCGCGTTCTGGACGCCGACCCGGAGGAAGTCATCTTCACCAGCGGCGGGACCGAATCGATCAACGCCGCGGTCTTCGGATTCACGCTGGGCCGGTCTGGCACGATTGCTCATACGGCCGGAGAACATCCCGCGACGCTGCTGGCGTGCGAACGTGCTCGCCAAAACGGCTTCAAGCGAGTCATTCTGGAAGTGGATTCCCACGGCCTGATCGTCGCTGACCAACTGGACGACCTGCCCTGGAGGGACCTGAAACTCGTCGCCATCATACTTGCTCACAATGAAACCGGCGTCATTCAGGATCTGCAGCCGATCAGCGACCGCTGCAAGAAACATCGAGTTCCCCTGCTGATCGATGCCGTGCAGGCCGTCGGCAAGATTCCCGTCAGCTTCCGGAATCTGAACGCTGTGGCTGTCGCCTTCGGTGCCCACAAGTTTCACGGCCCACGGGGTATCGGCGGACTGCTGCTAAAGCGCGGTGTGCCATTGCCTCCGCTGCTGGAGGGAGGCCATCAGGAATCCGGAAGACGTGCCGGCACAGAACCGGTCGCTTTGATCGCCGGTATGGCGAAGGCTCTGGAAGCCTTTGAAGCACAGTATCAGGACCGCAATCGGCGAATCGGCGAAATGCGTGATCGCCTGCAGAATCGCCTGGTGCGCGAATGCGCAGACGCCGTGGTTCACGGAATCGGCGCGGCGCGGCTTCCCAACACTCTGTCGATTGCCTTCCCCGGCGTTGACGGCGAGGCGTTGCTGGTGAATCTGGATCTGGAAGGCATCGCCTGCTCGCTGGGCAGCACCTGTGCCAGCGGTTCGGCGGAACCGGCCCCTTCGCTTCTGGCAATGGGGAGTCCGCCGGACGTGTGCCGTTCGTCGGTGCGGTTTTCGCTGAGCGCTTTGAATTCGCGGGAGGAAATCGATGACGCGGCTGGCCGCATCGTTCGCGTCGTCGAAAAGCTGCGTAGTTTCAGAAACACGTAAGAACTGTACACTCTGGGATGCGATCACCATCGCTCCGCCTGGAGCTTGCCGAATGGTGGTTTTTCCGGTTCCAAACGCTCCTCGCGTGCCGGCCTTAAGGATGCCGCCGGCGGGAATCAGTGCATTATTGCGCGCCAGCGGTCGTTGTCTTTGACCGGTCTGTTGCGGATTCCTAGAATCCCGCGTTTTCCCGTCTCGTACGCCTTCCGGTGTGAAAATCTCCGTCCGGGCTGCCGGCCCCCTTCTGCGTGAGTGTCGAACTTTCCGTTTCGCCAACTCTGGTACGGAGTTACGTCCATGAACCAATTCAGCTCGCTGGCTCACGAGTTCTACGTCAACATGCATCTCAACACGGAGATGCCGCTGCCAAACGCCCGCGAAACGCTGCTGGATTTCTTCGGCCGAGTCCAGAAATCCTACCCGACGATGCGGAATTTCTACACTCGTGACAACGGCGACTACGTCCTTGAAGAAGACAAGGACCAGCCTCAGCACCGCTGGATTTCGATGGAATCACGCCGGATCTGCAGCGGCTGCGTGAACCCCACCGATCTGTCCGCCGTCGAAGCACAGCACCGGCTGATCCTTGAGCTGGTTCCCTACATGCTGACCGTAAGTCCTTTGGACTGCGAAGCTTTGGACTACATGATGGGCTTTGATTTCGCCTATCGGGGCAACCACGATGCTCTGGTCGCCAAGGCACTTGGAACCACAGCCGCGTTCGACGGCCTGCTCGATGTCGAAGGTGCCTCCGTCCTGAATTTTGAGCCGTCGCTGACCATCGGGCTCGAAGAATCCTGCCGCCTGCAGGCTCGGCTGTTGATCGAAACCCGCACGAACGCCTACCACGTCCGGCGGAACGATTTCCCCGAAGACCTGATCAGCGTCTACTTCACGGTGCGCCAGTATGGAAGTATGGAACACGACGCATCCTTCCCGGATCGGCTGTCGCAGCTTCGTGCAAAGTGCGAAGAACTGATGGAACAGTTCGTGGTGGACGATGTCCTGCTGCCGCTGGGCCAGGCGATTGCGGCTTCGTGACGTTCGGCCGAAAGCCAGCTTTGCACGGCGAGCGGCATGTTCACCCCGGATTATTCACGGTGAACGAGGGCACTGGCTCCCGGCGCGGAGTCCGACCGCAACAGTCGTTTCAGAACTGACGGCTCGGCACCTGTCCACCTCGCCGACACGCTCAGCGCAGCTATTGAAACCGCGTTGGCCTGGGTTCGTCCGCCATTCGGAATTCGGGCGCGTCGTCCAGTTCGGACGTGATCTTCAGGACGTCGGGTGCCGGCTGAGTTGCCGGGTCAGGGATCAGACCAATATCGCTGAGCGTCAGATACGACAGGAACATCAGCAGCCCCAGCGTCACTCCGTTCGGCCACGCCTCCGTGCCGAAGAACTTCAATGCGCTGCCGGCGGATTTCTTCAGCTTCACGCGAACTCCATCCCACTGAACACTGTACATTTCGTCGAGAATGAGATGTGACAGAAAGCCGATTCCCACGCCGACTGCCATCAGCAGCCGGACGCGACGCTCCTCGCTGTGGTAGCACAGATACGTGAGTTGGGACGCAATCAGCAGCGCGGGCACGCTGTGGAACATGCCCCGATGAACCGTCAGTTTCGACAACACGCTGGCTCCGCCGTACCGGACTGCTCCATACAGCACCAGCGCGAAGAGCATCTGGCGGTCTCCGGAAATGCCCAGAGAATTCGTGTGTTGCAGCAGCAGCAGCGGTGCCAGAGCGGCGGTCACCCCGAACAGTTCGCGAATCGGTCGGCCGGTTTCTGAATCCAGATCGGGCAGCATCCCGGAAATCCAGGTCAGAATCGCAGCAATCGCCGCCTGAACAGCGGTGAATCCCAGCAGAAAGATGGCTGCGAAGGCGTATCCGATGCCCAGCATGCCGCTGACACTCACATGTTCCCGGTAGCCAGCCAACCCAATGCGATCCTTCGCAAAAACGCTGCAAATTCCGGCAAGAGTGTAATTCAGAGGGCTTCGAGCGGATAGAGCGACCCGCTGGCGGTGTCTATACTGTCGCGTGCGGCTGAACGGCAATGCGCGGCTGGCGACCTTTCGACGGATCACCGATCCCGTCAGGTTCGCGGCCGGGTTGGATTTCCATCGGACAAACCGGACTGACATGACTGCGCCCAACCCAAACGACTTTGACGTCGTCGTCGTCGGAGCCGGCCATGCCGGCACGGAAGCGGCCCTCGCAGCTGCCCGGCTGGGCGCGAAAACAGCCCTGCTGACGATGAGCTGCGATACTGTCGCCCAAATGAGCTGTAATCCGGCCATCGGCGGCGTCGCCAAGGGCCAGATCGTCCGTGAAATCGACGCGCTGGGCGGCGAAATGGGCCGCGTCACTGATGCCACCGGCATTCAGTTCCGCATGTTGAACAGCAGCAAGGGCCCGGCAATGCACAGTCCGCGAGCCCAGGCGGACAAGAAGGCCTACCAGTTCGATATGAAGCTGCGAGTTGAACAGCAGCGGAATCTCAGCCTGCGCCAGGAAGTCGTCGAAGGCCTGGAAACCAACAACGGGCGAATCACGGGCGTTCGAGTCGCAGGACCAGCCGTCTATCGGGCGAAGGCCGTGATTTTGACGACCGGCACGTTTCTCAAAGCCGTCATGCATACCGGCGAATCCAGGAGCGAAGGCGGTCGTGCGGGAGAACAGGCGGCTCACGGGATCTCCGGCGCGCTGAAAGCACTGGGCTTTGAGCTGCAGCGCTTCAAAACCGGCACACCGGCCCGCATCAACGGCCGAACGATCGACTTCACGAAATGCGAAGTGCAGCCGGGCGACGCAAATCCTCAGCCGTTTTCGTTTCTCACCGATCGCATTGAACAGACGCAGTTGGACTGCCATCTGACGCTGACCAATCCGGAAGTGCATGACGTCATCCGGGAAAACCTGCACCGCGCGCCGATGTACAGCGGCCAGATTGAATCGACAGGACCGCGATACTGTCCGTCGATCGAAGACAAAGTCGTCCGGTTCGCCGACAGAACGTCTCACCAGATTTTTCTGGAGCCGGAAGGCCGAAACACGCTGGAGTACTACTGCAACGGGATCTCCACCAGCCTTCCGCGCGACGTCCAGGAACAGATGATCCGGCTGATTCCCGGCCTCGAAAACGCCGACATCATGCGGTTCGGGTACGCCGTCGAATACGACTTTGCTCCGCCGACGCAACTGCGTCCGACCCTGGAGACCCGGCAGATCGAAGGGCTGTATTTCGCCGGTCAAATCAACGGAACAACGGGATACGAAGAAGCTGCCGGACAGGGCCTGCTGGCGGGAATCAACGCGGCTCTGAAAATCGCCGGTCGCCCGGAATTCGTCCTGGAGCGCAGCCAGGCGTACCTGGGAGTCCTGATCGACGACCTGGTCACGAAGGGCGTCGACGAACCCTACCGCATGTTCACGTCGCGAGCCGAATATCGTCTGCTGCTTCGACAGGACAACGCCGACCGTCGGCTGACTCCGCTGGGGATCGAACTGGGAACCGTGTCCGCCGACCGCCGGCTGCGATTCGAAGAATACGAACGTCAGGTTGCCCGCGCCACTGCAGCCGTTCGGGAGCAGCGCATTCAGGGCAGTACGCTTGAGGAATGGCTGCGACGACCCGAAGTGACGTGGTGCCAGCTGGAAGACCTGGTGCCTTCGCTTCGGGACCTGGACGTCTCGCAACGAGCCCGGCAGCAGGTGGAAATCGAAACTCAGTACGCGGGCTACATCCGTCGGCAGGAATCTGAGATTGCTCGCATGTCGAAGGTGGAGGGCGTGCGAATCCCGGAGACGTTCAACTTCGCCGCCGTGCCGCAGTTGCGTCACGAAGCACGCGAAAAACTGGGACGCGTGAAGCCCGGCACCGTCGGCCAGGCCAGCCGAGTCAGCGGAATCACTCCGGCCGACATCGCCGTCCTGATGATCTATCTGAAACCGACCGCGAGCGCATAGACGAGTTCGTTGTCTGACAGCCGCGTCCAGATTCACGCGACTCGCATTTCGTCGGCACTCCGAGGCCGGCACGGGTTGTTGCGTCAGAAAATGCGATGATCTCTAACCCGGGACATTCAATGGGTCTTGATCGTCGTGTTGACTGCAGGGCTGAGGTGATCGAGGTGCTGAATGCTGCGCAAATCTGATAACACAGGAAAGATGCGTTGTTAAACTGCCGTTGACGGTCTTACCTGATTGGATACAATCGGTCGTATTGAGGAATGACAGAGCCGGGGAAACCATCAACGGCAGGCCGGTTTGGTGAGCTTCGATGGTTTGACGATGAAAGTACATTGGCGGCAACTTTGCGGGCCAGGCCTGGCGTGTCGCGTAAAATCGATCTGAATCCCGGTTTTTCTGATTCCGTCGACGCACGGATGGTGGCCGACAAGGTCGGGCGTCAAGTTGGTGCCACCTGGCAGATCATCGCTCTTCACGGAATGGATGTGTGACGCATGAAAACAGTGTTTACGACGGGTGAAGCTGCCAAGATCTGCAAGGTCAGTCAGCAGACAATCATCCGCTGCTTTGACTCAGGCCAGCTCAAGGGGTTTCGCGTCCCCGGATCTCGATTTCGCCGAATTCCGCGTGATGTTCTTTATAAGTTCATGAAGGACAACGGCATTCCCACGGATGCACTGGAAAGCGGCAAACGCAAGGCACTGATCGTCGATGATGACGAAGAGCTGGTGGAATTGATTACGGACGCGCTTGAAACCGACGGTCGTTTTGAAGTTCGAATTGCCAACAACGGCTTCGACGCCGGCATGATGGTCAAGGAGTATCACCCGGACATTATCGTGCTGGATGTCATGCTGCCGGATATCAACGGCCGCGAAGTCTGCCAGCGGGTCCGCAGTGACTCCGCTCTGGACGATGTCCGCATTATCTGCATCAGCGGCATGGTGGAGCAGGACAAGATCCAGAACCTGAAGGATTCCGGTGCGGACCAGTTTCTGCAAAAGCCCTTCGAAGTGGATCAGTTGATCGACCGGATCTGTCGCCTTTTGGACATCGAACAACTGGCAACATAGCCGGACAGCACTCCCTCCCCGACAGACGCCGTGGACGACTGGACCGACGATATTCTGCGTTCCATCGTGGGGCATCCCTCGCCCGAAGACGCAGCAATGGCGTCTGCCGCGGCGTGGCTGACGTGCGGAAACGCCAGCGCCGCTGCCGTCATTTTGTTTCTCGGCGAATCGACATACATCATCGCGCACGGCTTTCGCGATGACGATGCGGAGATCGAAGTGTCAGTGGGGCGGGCGGACGCATCCGTCGCCTCGCTGCTCGATGACCGGTCGATCATTGCGCTGACCGCAGAAGTGAAGATTGACCGCCCGGAACTCCTCCTGCGGTTCCCCGATCGACTTGCCGCCATTGCGGTCGCGTTCGCAGACGACCGTGCGTCAGCGGACAATTCAGAACCCGTCGAACTGACGACGGAGGTTTGTCGCCGGATTCTTTCGCGCGCAAGCAGTCGGCAGTGCCTGATTGCCGACCCGCAGCATATGGAAACCGTTGCGGAATTCAGTGCCGGAGCCGGGCACGAAGTCAATAACCCGCTCGGCAGCATCATCGGCCAGACTCAACTGCTGCTGAAGCGGACCGATCGGGCGGACTTCCGGGAATCGCTGGAGACCATCGGATCTCAGGCGTGGCGCATTCGGGACATGATCGGCGACAGCATGCTGTTTGCCAGACCAACGCAGCCAGAACTCCAGCGGTGCGACATCACAGAGACGGTCCGGGCTGCCGCGGAGCAAGTGCGCGCCAACTGCAATCTCACAGACGGTGAGCTGCACCTGAACCTTCCGGCATCAGGACTTCAGGTCGAAATGGACCCGGTCCAGATCTCTGTCCTGCTGATGCATCTGCTGCGAAATGCCGCTGACGCTACACATTCGCAGGACGTGGAGCGATGCATTACCGTTGAACTGTCCGTGCACAGCGACTACGCCGTTTGCCTGGCGATTGACGACAACGGGCCTGGCATCACACACACGCCAGTGCGACAACACCTGTTCGACCCGTTCTTTTCCGGACGACAGGCCGGTCGCGGACTCGGTTTCGGGCTGTGTCATTGCTGGCAGATTGTGCGGCAGCACAACGGACTGCTTCTGCAGCAGAATCTGCTGCCTCACGGCTGCC
>CAZHET010000281.1:0-8782 GCA_964531585.1 uncultured Planctomycetaceae bacterium
GCGACTGAAACGCTACCACGACGCCGTGTACCAGCAGGAAGCGTCGGCTCGCGTCGATCACGCTCACATGATGAAAGACATGATTCTGCCGGATCAGATTCACAACTTCGCTCACAACAACGAATGGTGTATTCGCAACCTGATTCACATCGGCCGCGTGCATGACGCCATTGACCTGGCGCAGAACATGCTGGAGATGCCGCGGCATCCGAAATACAACAACATCGACAAGTCGGGAAGCTACAAGTACGGTCGGCAGCGGCTGCTGGATGTGCTGAAAGCGTATCAGCTTTACGACGAACTGATCCGGCTGGCCGGCACATCGTGGCTGGAAGACACCGGCGAAGAAGGCGAAGATCTGAGTCTGGATCGCGCGCTGGGGGCGGCGTTCGCGGCGACGGGCCGCGTGGCTGAAGCCGAAGCCGTCCGTTCAGAACTGCAGACGGCGCACGATGCCGCAAAGGCAGAGCAGACAAAGGCCGGCGACGAAGCAGAAGCGAAAGCTGTCGAAGAAAAGAAGGATGAGAAAGAAGTCAAAAAAGCTCGCAAGGATGCGGAGAACCAGCATCGTTCGCGAGCTTCCGACCTGCAGGAAGCCATTGACGAAATCGACGGTCGGCTGGCCGTTCATCGCGGCGAATTCGAGAAGGCTCTGGAGCTGTTCGAAAAGGCGAAGTCGGTCCCCGTCGAGGAGCAGGTCGTGGTGATGCTGGCCGCCGGCAAGACCGATGACGCTGTCGAAAAAATCAACAGTCATATTCGCACAAACAAAGGCGAAGTGCGGCCGCTGACGGCTCAGGTGCAGACACTGTGGCAGGCCGGCAAGCGCGATGACGCTCGCAACGCGTTCGAAGAACTGCGAAAGATCTCGTCGACGATTGATCTGGACGTTCCGATGTTTGCCGCACTGACTCCGATCGCGGTCGAGCTGGGTTTCGGTGAAGACTGGCGAGTCGCCCGGGAACTGCCCGATGACCTGGGTGCGCGGCCCGAGCTGGCTTCACTGGGGCCGTTTCGCTGGCAGCCGGTCGCCGCACCTCCGTGGTCACTGCCCGGCGTCGACGGCAATGAGGTGGCACTTGCCGATTTCCGCGGCAAGCCGGTGGTGGTGATTTTCTACCTGGGCTACGGCTGCCTGCATTGCGCGGAACAGTTGCAGAAGTTTCAACCCGAAGTCGCGAAGTTTCGCGAGGCCGGCCTGGAGGTCGTTGCGATCAGCACCGACGCTCAGAAGCTGCTGGGCAAGGCCTACGAGAACTACGAAGGCGGCTTCTCGTTTCCGCTGCTGGCTGATCCGCAGATGGCCGTGTTTAAAAAGTATCGCTGCTTCGACGATTTCGAACAGCAGGCGCTGCATGGCACGTTTGTGATCGATGGTGACGGTCGTATTCGCTGGCAGGACATCAGCTACGAGCCGTTCATGGATCCTGCATTCGTGCTGAAGGAAGCACAACGGCTGATCGGCCTGGACACACCAGCAGCAACCTCCGACGACGCGTCCGTCGCGGCAGCAGAAGAGTAGGTCAGGTTACAGACAAATCGACGCAGGTTTGGCTTCGGGAACCGGACGCTAACGCGGATTATTCATAGATGCGAGACGAAAGGGGGACTGGCTCGTTGCGCAAATTACAGTCCTGCGGTCAGTTACCGCATCATTGCAACGTGCCTGCCCCCTTTCGTCGGGCGCGCCCTTTCGTCGGGCGCGCAGTGTGCAAGCCGGAAAGGGGACAGGCACCGAGCCGAAGGTCGCCGAGGGGCGGTCGTTGCCGCGATTTGCGCTCGGAGCCAGTCCCCTTTCCTCCATCGTCGTGAATCATCCGAAGTTCGCACTTCGCTGACTCGGGGGAGACACTGATGACCGGCAAAGAACTGCTCATGCGAACTCGATGCCTGAATGGCCTTGTCGGCCTGTTGGTTTGCATTCTGGCCACCGCGGATGTACGGCTGGCGGCGGATGATCGTCCGACGTTTGAAGATGATGTCGCTCCGATTCTGGAGGCTCACTGTGTCCGATGTCACGGCGGCGAGGCTCAGCAGGCGTCGCTCGATCTGCGGCGGCGGTTCACGCTTGCCGCGGGAGGCGACAGCGGGCCGGCGATCATCGCGGGGCAGCCTGAAAAGAGTCTGCTGATCGAACTGATCGACGAAGGCCTCATGCCGCCGGAAGATGAACCGCGGCCGAGTTCCGACGAAGTCAACCTGCTGCGGCGGTGGATCGAAGGCGGTGCGGCCATCGCCGGAAAGGAAGAACGCCCGCTTCCTGATGGACCAGGTTCCGAAACCGCCTTCGACGAAGCCGCTCGGCAGCACTGGGCATTCCAGCCGGTGCCGGCCCGTGATCCACCGGCCGTCGAAAAGTCAGACTGGGTGAGAACTCCGGTTGACAGCTTCGTTCTGCGGGAACTCGAAATTCGCGGGTGGGAACCGGCTGCCGCAGCGTCCCGCACGCAGATCATCCGTCGTCTGAGCTTCGACCTGACGGGACTTCCGCCGACGCCCGATGAAGTCACGCACTTCGAAAACGACGAGTCTCCCGATGCGTACGCCGCACTGGTGGACCGGCTGCTGGACAGTCCGCGCTACGGCGAACGGTGGGCGCAGCACTGGCTGGACGTTGTCCGCTTCGCCGAAACCGAAGGATTTGAATACGACCGCCACCTGCCGGACGCATGGCGGTTTCGCGATTACGTGATTGAATCGTTGACTGCCGACAAGCCGTTCGATCAGTTCGTGACGGAACAGATCGCCGGCGACGAACTGACAACCGATAACCTGCAGTACCAGTCGGCTGCGATCTTTCATCGTCTGGGAGCCGTGCGCCGCAATGCCGGCAATCCCGACATCGCACTCAGCCGCAACGAGGTGCTGACCGAACGCACCAACATCATTGGCGACGCGTTTCTGGGGCTGACCGTCGGCTGTGCCCGCTGCCATAACCACAAGCTCGAACCGATCACGCAGAAGGACTACTACCGTCTGCAGGCGTACATGGCGGCGACCGCGGAACACAACATCATGCTGGTTCCGGACGCTCAGGTGGACGCGTGGAACGAAGAGACCATCGCCATCAATGCTCGGATCAAGGCGCTTCGCGAAGCGGTCGAACTGGCTGACGACGCAGACAAACCGCGACTGCAGCAGCAAATCGAGGAACTCACGGAGTCACTTCCGCCCAATCCGCCAACGATTCCGGGCATCCGCAATGACTTTGAAAACCGGACACCGGTGCACGTTCTTCGCCGCGGCGTCTGGGAACACAAAGGGGTGGCCGTCGGACCGCGACCGCCGAGCATTCTGGTTTCGATGACGCTGCCGGAACTGCCTCCCGAAGAACCACAGCCGCGAACTCGGCTTGCGCGGTGGATCACAGATGCGTCGAACCCGCTGACGGCGCGTGTCGCTGTGAACCGGCTGTGGCAGCAGCACTTTGGCACCGGCCTCGTCGCCACGCCGAACGATTTTGGAACGCACGGTTCACCGCCCAGCCATCCGGAACTGCTCGACTGGCTGGCTCAGCAGCTTGTCGACAACGGCTGGCGCTGGAAGCCGGTGCATCGGCTGATCGTCCTGAGCAATACCTATCGCCAGGCAGGCCGGCTGGCCGAAACTGCGGCCGAAGCGGAACGAAATGAATCGGATCCGGACAACCGCCTGCTGTGGAAATTCTCCCGACGCCGGCTGTCGGCTGAAGAGATCCGCGACGCAATGCTAGCGGTATCCGGGCGGCTGAATCTGAAAACCGGCGGTCCCAGCGTGATGCCGCCGGTTGACAGCGAACTCGTCAGCCTGCTGTACAACCCGTCGCAGTGGAAAGTGGCCGATGACGCGGCGGAACACGATCGCCGGTCAATCTATCTGATCGCGAAACGCAACCTGCGCCTGCCCTTCATGGAAGCCTTCGACGCGCCGGCTCTGCAGACCAGCTGCCCCGCGCGAGAATCCAGCACTCACGCTCCGCAGGCACTCGAACTGCTGAACGGATCCTTCGCCAACGACATGGCTGCGGCTCTGGCCGTTCGACTGACCGCTGAGTGTGGCAACGATCATGCGGCAATCGTCGACCGGGCTTTCCGCCTTGCTGTTGGCCGACAGCCGACGTCTGCGGAACGCGAACTGTCGCTGGAATTCCTTGCTGCGGAATCGCTGACGGAATTCGCACTGGCCATGTTCAACCTGAACGGGTTCTTCTATGTCGACTGACTTTCCCTCACGCACCGCACCGCCTGCAGAACTGCTCCGACATCAGCGCCGCCGCTTTCTGCGTGAATCGTTTGCCGGCTTCGGCAGCCTGGCGTTGACGTCGATGCTGCAGCAGGAACAAAGCCACGCGGCTGAAACTCACTTGCCGGGAGCCAGGTCGTCACATGTCACGCCGAAGGCTCGCAGCGTGATTTTTCTGTTCATGGCGGGCGGGCCGAGTCAACTGGAAACGTTCGATCCGAAACCCGTCCTCAACCGTTTGCACGGGCAGCCGCGACCGCAGGAATTCGGCGAAGCGAAGTACCAGTTCGTTCAGCCCGATGCGAAACTGCTTGGCTGCAAGCGAAAATTTCGAAAGCACGGGCAGAGCGGCATCGAAGTTTCCGACCTGTTTCCGCACATCAGCACGTGCATTGATGACATCGCGGTGCTGCGGTCGTGCCACGGAGATCAGGTCGTTCATTCGGCGGCACAGTACGAACTGTTTTCGGGAAGAACCGTTCCCGGATTTCCCAGCATGGGGTCATGGACGTTGTACGGCCTGGGTTCAGAAACGTCATCGCTGCCTTCGTATGTAGTGATGCCCGATCCGAAAGGTGCGCTGGAAGCCGGCCAGCCGATGTACATGAACGGCTTCCTTCCTGCCGCGCATCAGCCGACGATGTTTCGTGCGGGAGATCGCCCCGTGCTGAATCTGGACCTTCCCGCTGATGTCGATTTCCATAAGCGGCGCCGCACGTTGAAACTGATCCGGGAACTGAACGAAGCGACTCTGCGACCCGGCGACGACGAACTGGAAGCGAGGCTGAATTCGTACGAGCTGGCTTTCCGCATGCAGACGCAGGCTCCGGAAGTGTTTGACCTTCGCAACGAGACGCAGGAGACGCTTGACCTGTACGGAGTCGGCCGCGAGCCGACCGACGACTACGGTCGCCGCTGCCTGATGGCTCGACGGCTGGTCGAACACGGTGTCCGTTTCGTATGCGTCGTGTCCGGCGGAGGTCCAGGAAATCTGCAGTGGGATGCTCACAAGGACATCGAAGAAAATCACCTTCGCAAAGCCGCCGAAACCGATCAGCCCGTGGCCGGACTGCTGAAGGACCTGAAGCGACGCGGTCTGCTGGAAGACACGCTGATTCTGTGGGGCGGAGAATTCGGCCGGTCCCCGGAAGCTCAGGGCGGCAGCGGCCGCGATCACCACAATCTGGGATTCACGATGCTGATGGCCGGCGGTGGCATCCGCGGCGGTCAGGTCGTTGGAGCCACCGACGACATTGGTCTGCGAGCCGTCGAGTCACCTCATCACTTCCGCGACATCCACGCGACGATTCTGCACCAACTGGGACTCGACCAGCACAGACTGACCTACCGCCACCTCGGCCGCGATGAACGCCTGACGTTTCTGGAAGGCGATGTGATCGACGCGATTCTTTGAAGTACACGGGGTCGCAGCGTCGGCGCGCTCAGTCCAGCGGCTGTTTCCCTCGGTCTCCAGCCGTTCGATGTCGGCCATGACGGTGGAGGGTTCGAAGCCGGGTCAAGGACTGAGCCACGGCTCGGAATTCGGCTTTCTGGCGATTCGAATGCTTTTCGAGCGCCGCAACCCACTCACGCAGTGCTTCGACACTTTCACGCAACTGTGCGTGATTCGATACGACACCGCCTGACATGGTTCAGGATCCATTCGTCGTTCCGCATGCTATTGCAGGAAAGCCTCCGAGTCACCGGCACGCGACACGCGACCCTGGTTCGACAGCTCGCTGTGATTCACTTTCGGTCAGGGTCGCGGCAAACTAACTTCCCGGTCACGCAGGAAGTTTCTTGTTCGTTCCCCGCTCACTGGTTTGCAACATGCCACTGACTCGAATCAACGTGCTGATCCGCGATGCTCAGCCGGAATCCGCCGCCACCGTCAAAGGCTGGGTGCGGTCACGGCGAGATTCCCGGGGGGGCTTTTCTTTTATCGAACTGAACGACGGAAGCTGCATGGGAAATCTGCAGATCGTCGTCGACAGTTCCGTGCCCGGCTACGACGAAACGATCAAGCGAGTCACCACCGGAGCCAGCATTTCCGTTGACGGAACGGTCAAAGAGTCGCCTGGCAAGGGGCAGCGTATCGAACTGCACGCTTCGTCTCTGACGGTGCTGGGCGAAGCCGATGCTGCTGAGTTTCCACTGCAGAAGAAAGGGCACAGCTTCGAATTTCTGCGCGAGATCGCTCACCTGAGGCCTCGCACGAACACGTTCGGAGCCATCGCCCGAGTCCGCAACTGCATCAGCCGATCGATCCACAACTTCTTCCAGTCGCGAGGCTTCCTGTACATCAACACGCCGATCATCACGACCAGCGACTGTGAAGGCGCGGGCGAGATGTTTCAGGTCACAACCCTTGATCTGGCGAAGCTGGCGTCGCTGACGACCGAGATTGATTTCAAGCAGGACTTCTTCGGCAAACCCGCATCGCTGACGGTCAGCGGTCAGCTGGAAGCAGAAATCTTCGCCACGTCCGTCGGTGACTGCTACACGTTCGGGCCAACCTTCCGGGCAGAAAACAGCAACACGACGCGGCACCTTGCCGAGTTCTGGATGGTCGAACCGGAGATGCCGTTCTACGAACTTCCGGACAACATGGACCTGGCCGAATCATTCATCAAGACGATCATCAACGACGTTCTGGAGCAGTGCGGCGACGACATGGACTTCTTCAACCAGCGCATCGATAAGACAGTGCGGGAAACTCTGGAGAACATTCGCAGCCACGAGTTCGTCCGGCTGCCGTACACCGAAACCGTTGAGCTGCTGCAGTCCAGTGGGAAGAAATTCGAGTACGCCGTCGAATGGGGCCACGATCTGCAAAGCGAACACGAACGCTTTCTGACGGAAGAACACTTCAAACAGCCAGTGATCCTGTTCGACTATCCTCGCACCATCAAGCCGTTCTACATGCGCTGCAACGACGACGGTAAGACCGTACGAGCCATGGACGTGCTTGTTCCTCGCGTCGGCGAAATCATCGGCGGCAGCCAGCGCGAAGAACGGCTGGACGTGCTGCTTCAGCGGATCGAAGAATGCGGGATGAACCCGGCCGACTACTGGTGGTACGTCGACCTGCGAAAATACGGCACGGTCCCTCACAGCGGCTTCGGTCTGGGGCTGGAACGAGCCGTGCAGCTTATCACCGGCATGTCAAACATCCGCGACGTCATTCCGTTCCCAAGAACTCCTGGGCACGCGGACTTCTGATGCGAGTGCATCATCGGCCCGCAGCGGGAGGACCACCCGACGAGGGCTTCGTCATCCAAAACTTCGGTCGCAGTGCGAGCGGATAGCTGTGACGTCGGAAATAGCCTGGCGCTGCGAATGAGATGGCTCCACCAGCACGACCTCAACCACTGGACGACGATTCACGGAACGCACGAGTTGCCGCAACAGCTCATCGCCGCGATTCCTGATCCGAAGGTGCACGACGAAGAGTGAGTTCGTCAGGGGGCCTTCGACCAGTATGATTTGTCGCGTCGCACAGACCTTTGCACGGCATCTTCGAAAGTAATCTCATGTCCTTCGACATCACTGGAAAGACAGCCCTCGTCACCGGAGCCAATCGTGGTATCGGCAAGGTGATTGTCGAAAAGCTGCTGCAGGCCGGCGCGGCGAAGGTCTACGCGGCTGTTCGCAACCCGTCATCGGCTGACGAACTGGTCAGCAACACAGATGGGCGTGTGATCGCCGTTGAACTGGACCTGAGCAACGCTGACACCATCACGGCCGCTGCCAAAACCGCCAACGATGCCCATCTGGTTGTCAACAATGGAGGCGTTCTGAGAGTTGCCGGGCCGATGTCGGAAAATGTCTTTGAAGCACTCGACTTCGAGATGGATGTCAACGTCAAAGGCCTGATTCGCATGGCGCAGGCGTTTGCGCCGGTCCTGAAATCCAACGGCGGAGGAGCCTTCGTTCAGCTCAATTCGGTGGCATCACTTCGCAGCTTTGCCGATTTCGCAACCTATTGTGCGTCCAAGGCGGCAGCGTACTCCATCACTCAGGCCCTGCGCGACACGCTTCGCGAACAGAATACTCTGGTGATCAGTGTGCATCCGGGCCCGATCGATACCGACATGGCCAGCGATGCCGGACTGGAAGACGTGGTCGAACCGCCCGCCGTGGTGGCAGATGGCATCGTCGCTGCTCTGGCCGCCGGTGAGTTCCACGTCTTCCCGGACTCGATGGCCAAAGACTTCTGGCAGGCATACCAGCTCTTCGCTCGGAACGTTGTCGAAGGCAACGTGTCGGAAGGCTGACGTGTGCCGCCAATAAGTTCCCGTTTTGCACTAAGGACTCGTTTGCAATTCAGTGACCTGATGAGCCGGAGTGCGTTAGCTCGCGGTTCCGTAGAAAGCTCCTGCTGTGGCAAGAAGTGCAGAGCCGGGGAACAAGCGCGGGCTCGGAACAAGATGACGACGCCGGTGCCGAGCGCCCAATGTCACTCACTTTGTGAGCGGTACGGCGCTAGCCGCCGGTGTCTGCATGGAAAAACGCTCCGAAAAACCGGCGGCTAGCGCCGTGCCGCTCACAGATCAGAGCG
>CAZHET010000282.1:0-8768 GCA_964531585.1 uncultured Planctomycetaceae bacterium
TGGTTGGCGTGAAGAATTCACCGCCACGCTGCCCTTCGGCACGGGCGAAGTTGCCGAGGAAGTATTCGTAAATCTTGCCGAACTTGTCGCCTTGAGCATCGACAGCAATCTGCGAGAAGTTCTTGAGCAGCGAGGCCAGGATCAGGTTGTCGATCTTGGTGTAGGTCCGCGGCAGGACGCCCTTGAGGTCGACGTTCGCGGCCTCGATGGACTTCATCGCTTCGTTGATCGCCTTGCCGATGTTCTCGCCTTCAGGGAGGGCCAGGAGGTGCGAGAACCGTGCCTCCGGCGGCACGTACATTACGCCTCTGGCTTGGTAGTCTTCTTTGCCGATCTTGCGCCGACCGGAGCCTTTGCCTTCCAGTTCCCTTTCAGCTTCCGAGAACCGATGGTCGGCGTACCGTAAAAAGATCAGCCCGAGAACGGGAACCGCATATTCGGATGACTTGAGGTCGGAGTTCGCCCGAAATTCATCAGCAGCTTCCCAGAGCCGTCGCTCGGTGTTTGAATGGTTGTTGGCCATGCGGTCCCTTGAAAATCTCGCTCGGAAACTTGGTGCCAGATCGCGACCACGTGGTCAGGCAGATGACGAGTGCAGTCTGACACCAAACAGGCAGGAAATGAACCATCCTGCGAGATCTCACCAACCCGCTGGCCGTTCTGCTTCTGTTCGGATGCGTGCCATCGCCACCACCACAGAACGTTCCGAAGGCTGTTGATGCGAGTGTGAGCCGTCCGCCGTCACCGAGGCCACAGCGGACGCGTCAGAAGCTGCGGCAAAGTTCAGCGCCAAGTGCGTGAAGATCATCGACGGCGACACCATCGACGTTCTGACGGCGGACCTGAAGACGATCAGAATCAGGCTGAATGGAATCGATGCTCCGGAACGTGGCCAGCCGTTCGGGAACACGGCGAAGGAATTTCTCAGCGAGGCCATCGGCGGGCGAGCTGGTTCGCGTGGTGTCATTCGGCGAAGATCGTTACGGTCGAACCATCGGCGACGTGTACCGCGCCGACGAACTGGTGAACGTGGCACTTGTGCGGGCTGGTCTGGCGTGGTGGTATCGTAAATACTCTCCCGACGATGCTATGCTCCGGGACGCGGAAGAACATTCGAGGGAACTCGGAACGGGACTCTGGAAGGATTCACGGCACGTCGCACCGTGGGATTGGCGGAAACTGAGCAAGGCCCTGCGGGATAAAATGCGGTGACCGGCGGAGTTGGCTACTTCTTCTTGTTTGCCGCATATACAAAGAGAGCAAAGCTGTCCGCATTATTCAGCAGCGCCCGGGATGGCACAATCTGCACACCGCGAGACACATCCGTCGAAACTTCGCCTGACGGAATGTCGTAGTACTCGTAGTCTTCCAGGCCAGAGGCGTAGTGCGTGAGTTCATGCACAAGGATCGCAGCGCGGTGTGCTTTTTGATGAACTCGCAGAAAATAGCACAATGACCTGAGTGCAATGAACTTTCCCTGCACAGCGAAGGCGCAGGCGCTGTCACGTCGCGGATCATCATCTGAACCACGAAACTCGGCTTTTCCAGCAGCCCGTTTCGCGGCCTGCAGCACAGTGCTGATCGTCCCAAGCGCCTTTGCTGTTTCCACTCGTCGGCCAGGATTCAGACTCCAAACGCTGTTCAAAAGGTCCCGCGCCGACGATCGGCGGTGAAACTGCGACACGACATGAATTGCTCGCTCCAGCATTGCGTCCGCTACGTCCTTATCCCCCGCAAGCGTCTTTAGCTCTGCATCGTTCAAGGCTCTTGTCGTCGCATCACTCGATACATGAAATAGTTTTGCCGTGTCATCGAGTTCATCGCCCACAGACGCTCCCTTCCACGTGAACGACAATCGCTCTCCGGCAATGATTCTGTTCACATCCGGAATCTGTTGAGGTCGGCCGTTCTTGACTCGCCGAAATTTTGGCCAGAGATGTTTCGTCTTACTGGGCGCGACTCCAGTAAGTGCCGAGGCAATTGCAGATATCGAATCACCACGTTCCACCTGAATCTCGAAAGTCTTTTCGGTTGCGGTGGACTTCTCTGACAAGATCTTCATTCGTTGGCCCGTCTTCTTTTGTTAAATTGAATCGCGACGTTTCGCCAGCCCTTTTCGGCGGTCGGGACAGTTTGCAATGCCCTTCTGTTCAATGCCAGAGAATCGTTGCAAATTAAGCGGCAACTGTCGCTCGCAACGACAGGTCAGAATTGACCAGAGCACCGCGGCGGCCCTCACACTGGGCGGGAACGTTGCGAAACGATTGGTGGCACTGACAACTGACCGAGGCGACCGGGAATCAGCTCAGGACGCTCTGAGCAACGCACGTGCGGCAATCGAGTTGCTGACGGAATGGTATGAGACGGAGCCAGCCGACGCATGAACCCGTACCGACAACCAGAGACGGAACCGCCACCGTCACGGGCACTGACTCTGGGGCAGGTGGCGTGTGTCGTCATCGGCGGAATTTTGCTGCTGGCGGAATTCTCCGAACTGTGCGACGAAGCGAGCCGGATTCTGTTGGCGGCGGTGTTGAGCGGCGACACGGGCGCACGCCTAAGAATTGACCGCGAGCGAGTATGCAGACTGGCTCGGTCTTGCAAACATGCATCGTGGCAGGTGCAACAATCGCCAGCGGATTCCGATAATCGGTGTATCGTGGATGAATTGTTAAGTTTCTGGGGGGCTGGCGACCGGCAGCTTTTTGCCGACTAGCCGTCGCCTGATGCGAATCCCGGCGTACTCAACGGTGAAAGCTTGTCGCGCCTGGGTTTTTCCAACACCTGCGATGTTTGTATGTATCCGGTTTAGAGCGACGACAAAAGTGAGAAAAGTGTGGCTGACCAGAACTTCGAGATCGTCCGAGGCCAGAGTTTCCCAACCCTTAGTCGAGCACCTATCGTTGAGGCAGTTATCCAGTGGGAGGCTGCTGCCTCAGTAGCCGTTTCGGACGATGAGCTGCGACGACTGCTTTCGGATGCGTTTCCGGGTTATCAGATCACACCGCAGCAGAACTTCGAAGCGGCTATCGAAGGTTCTGCTGACGGTGTGGAGATTCGGCAACGTTCGTCTCGCGAAGGATACCGCCTGTGCTCACCGCCTCAGGCAGATCCCCTGTTTGTCTGTCAGTTCAAGCGAGATCGGCTTGTTTTTAGCAGGCTTCACCCTTACGAAGGATGGGATTCGTTCATAGCTGAAGGACAAAAGTTCTGGGACAAGTTCGCTGAGGTTCATCGGCCAAAGACGATCGCCCGTGTCAGTGTCCGGTACATCTCACAGGTTGCGGTACCAGACATGAATAGCGTAGCCGACCTGCTTCAGGTAGAGACAAGGCCGCTCGAAAGGCTTGGTGTTTCGTCGGAAGGCCTTTTCCATCAGGATACTGTTAAACCCGGCAACCTGCCTTATATCATCCATGTGCGAAGGGTGGTCCAAGCGGACCCGAAGTCCGAAACTGGTGGCAAGTCAGTGATTCTGGATATCGACGTTTCGACTACTGACGGGCCGCTCGACGCGCTATCTTTGGAACAGAGACTACTGGATCTCCGATACCTGAAGAACAAGCTGTTCTTCGATTTGATAAACGATCCTGAACGCCATTTTGGAGGGACACTGTCGTGACCGTAACTACACCTGCAGGAGTCAGTAGAGCCGCCAGGATTGTCGATCAAGTGGTCCTTGACGAAACGCGTAGTCATCAGGACACGGCCACTTTCTCGAACTTCCCGCTGACTGACCAGTTGATTGATGTCTTCAATCATTGCTCGGCACCGGGCTGGGAGGGTGAGGCGTCCAGGCCTGTTGAAGGCGAAACCCTGGTGTTGGCGAAACGGCTTGTTGAGTCTCTTCCGTACTGTTATCAAACTCCAGCGATTTTTGGTGAACCGGACGGCCACGTCTGTCTGGAGTGGTATCTTACGCCCCGCCGCATCCTGACAGTCAGCGTGGATCCGGACGGTACGCTCTACTGGGCTGCCCAGCTTGGTGACGAAGATCCTCGGGGTTCCTGTCACTTCTACGGCGACGCTCCGGCGACACTGCTGTACTGGATCGGGCGCGTCTGCAGCAAATGATCAATGCCGATCCAGTTCCGCCCGTGAGCAATGACGAGATGCTGTCGCGTTTCGTACTCCATTCAAATGAGTTTCGCCGAAGCGACAACACGGTCCGTCCCAAGCTATTCTTGCCGTACACGCGAACTGATCTCTCAGTAAACCGCCACCGTGACAGTAACGAGCAAGAAATCTGGGACATCGGACGCAAGGTGGCTGCGGATCGCAGATTGACGCTTTACGGTCGCACAGAGATTGAAGCGGCAAGGTGCCGAATAAAACCCCTCGACGTCCTAGCGAAACCACTTCCCGGTAATCCAAATCACGCTGACATCACAGGATTTCCGACAGCGAAAGAGGACCAGATTTCGTACGCCCAAAAACTCGCAGCGGCCGCAGGGAAGCGAATTGAAGCTCCTATCGAAAAGGATCTATCCGGCGACGGCACGCGATGACGGGTTGACATCCATCAGAGCAACCAACGCTCGATCCCCACAGAACGCTGATTCAATGACTGCTTACCCCGCCGCACTCGAACGCTTGACAGATCGGGCGTCGCGACGCCCGCAGAGCGGTCAAATCGGGCATTTCTGAACGTTCTCTCGATTCAGAATCCCAGTGTTTTACCGTGTTTCTGTGCGTTCTGGCCGCCTTCGGAAACCGACGCTGCCGTTCGTTTGCGAAGCTCGGCGGATTCGGCGATGCTGGGTTCCTGGGGATAGGCCGGGAGTAATTAACCCGACCGAATAGCGGACACCCTCGCCGCGTTCCCCTTTCATTCCTTCGATGGATGTTCTCAGATGGGAGGGCAGTGGCATGGCTGACGAAATCAACGTCATCGTCGTGAAGCGGAAGAACCGCAATCTGTATCTCAGGTTCACCGACCCGATTGACGGCAAGCGTCACGAGAAAGACAGCGGCACGACAAGCATGAAGGCCGCACAGCGTGCCGCCGGGGAATGGCAGGCGGAACTGAACGCCAGCGGCATCGCGGCTGTGAAGTCCGTTCGCTGGGCAGACTTTCGGGAAGACTTCGCAGAGCACTATCTCGCGCACGAAAGCGACAGCTACGCAGCGGGCGTTGAGGCCACCTTCAACGTCATCGAAGACCTGATGAAGCCCGACAGCCTGTCGAGGATCACAGAACGCTGGCTGGTCCGCCTGCACTCGCTGGCGAAGAAACGGATCGTCCCGCGGACGGGGCAGCCGATCAGCCAGATGACGCTGAGGAAATACTTTCAACATCTGCTGACCGCGTTGAACTGGGCGAAGGAACAGAAGTACATCCGCGACGTGCCGACGTTTCCGAAAGAATCGCGGCAGAACCGCAAGACGGGCAGCCGTCACATGAAGGGGCGACCACTGACGGGCGAAGAATTCGACAGGATGCTGGAAGCCGTCCGGAAAACGCTCCCGGTGTTCAAAGATCCGACACCACAACAAACGGAATCGGTGAACCAGAGCGTTGAATCGATTCAGCACATCATGCGGGGATTGTGGCTGTCCGGTTTGCGACTCGGGGAAGCGTTGCGGCTGACGTGGCAGCAATGGGATGACGGAATCCGGGTGAATGTCGATGCTGACGGCGACATCTGCCTGATGATCGACGGCGAAGATCAGAAGAACCGGCGTTCGCTGATTTATCCGGTCGTTGACGACTTCGCGGACTTTCTGCTGCAGACACCGCTGGAACTGCGGGAAGGGTATGTCTTCAACCCGTGCCGCACGACGGGCAAGATCTGCCGTCGGCCAGATACGGTGTCAGGATGGATTTCAGACGTCGGCAAGGCTGCAGGCGTGAAGGTGAACTCCGTCAACGGTGTCGACAAGTACGCATCCGCCCATGATCTCCGGCGGGCATTCGGGACTCGCTGGGCGAAGATCGTCCCGCCGATGATTCTGCGGGAACTGATGCGGCACGGTGACATTCAGACAACCATGCGGTTCTACGTCGAAATCGAAGCGAAGGCGACGATTGAGGAAGTCCGCCGTCACCTGCGGAAATTCGGCCAAAAGGTGACAGATGAGGTGACTGAGGCCGAAGAACCGAACCGGGAACGCTAAGAAGTGCAGTGTTTTCCTGAGTTTTAGTCATTAATGAGAAAAGTGGCCTTGGCTGATTGTAAGCCACGGACGGACGCGGTCGAGCGTTGCCTTGCCGATTCCGGGCACGCGTGTCACATCGTCGATGCTGGAAAACGGTCCGTTGACCTGCCGATCAGCGACGATTCGATGAGCGTACCCCGGCCCGATGCCTTCCAGCTGGCTCCATTCGATCCATGTGGCGTTGTTCACGTCGACTCGAAACAGGCGATCGAATGACTCGCTTCGCTGCCACGGCAGCGGGTCCGGTTGCTGCGTCATCCTGATCCACTGCACTCCCGTCACGGAGAAGAACAGAACTCCCAGAGCCAGCAGCCAGCGCTGGTCGCCGTGGTTCAGTGAAAGCCACTGCCAGAGCGGCGTGGTGGCAGTCCGAACTTCCCGCGGTGGCGATTTGACGTGGCTGGCGGTCGTCGGTGCATCCAGCGCGAGATCGGAGGGTCCGCCGTTGACGTCGGCACCAGCGTCCGCGCGGGTAACGGAGTCGGCGACCGAGTCGGCGGGCAGGGGGGTGACGACGACGTCATCAGTCGGTGGTTTCATCGATCGCGCCGTCTCGCCAGACTGATCTCCGAGGGAAACTCCACAACTCAGAATGCTGCGTGAATCGCGTTGAGTCAAGCGAACAGATGAATCTCGCGGCACGGGCGCACGCGAAGGCAGGGCCATAATCGGCTCGCTCCCGTTGCTGTGCTCGGTGTACAATTCCCCTTGTCGGCGGCGTGCTTGCTCAGGCGCTGGTCCGGCGCGTCATCGTCCGCAACTGCAGTCGTCTTGTGGAGTCACCATCGGATGCCCTTTCCCAACCGCTTGTCGGGGCCGCTTGCCATCGTCGTGCTGCTGCTGAGTTCGATGGCGGCCGGCAGTCTGTTCGCCGATGAAACGCCTGCGGCCGACTCCCCGGCTGCCGAGAAATCGGCCATCGGCGTTGAGATTCTGGAAGTGAACGCAGAAGGCATGACAGCCCGGTCCTTCGAGGCGTTGCGGTCCGTAATGGTCAAAGTCAGGGCGACCAACCAGTCCGATAAGCCGGTGGAGATTCGTGCCAGCGATGTAACGCTGACCTGCGACGGTGCCCCGTGCAGGCTGAACACCATCGTGCCGGACCCGCTGCTCTCCGGCGACCGCACTCTTTCACCGGGTGAAGAAATCACCGGCTGGCTGGCGTTTCCGGTCATTCATCAGATGTCAGACGAACCGCCGCTGGAATTGTCCTGGACGGTTTCAGGGCGGATCCACAAATGGTCTGTGAATGCCGAAGTGCGGCGACTGATGAATCTGCGAACGGAACTGATCGGGCCGGAAGACTGCCTGGCAGTGCTGACGTTAAACGATACCGACGACCTGAAAACGATCTGGGTGCTGTCAAAGGAATTTCGGGATCTGCACACGGCAGGAATTCGGCGGGTTGTGGTCATCGGGACTTCGGAATCGTCATCGCCGCGGCATAGTCAGGCCGTTTCCTGGCTCGGTACGGCTCGTGAGGGCGCTGAGGAAAATCGTCTGCCGTTCAACTCGCAGGCGCGGTCGCCGGTGCAGTTTCCGGAATTCCACGCTGCAGGTTTTGGCGGGGATGCGGTCAGCTATCGCGGCAACAGAGGCTTTCGGAATTCCGGTGCAACAGACTTCCTGCACGCCGACCGGGAACGCGCCGTCGCCGCCGCTTTGCTGGACGTCTTTCAGCGTCAGCCGGTGGAGGTCGCGCTCGCCGGACTGCAGAGTCCCGAAGCGGGCATTCGTCGCGTGGCGCTATCCACCAGCATCGACCGGCTGACTCCCGAACAGCTTCAGTCTGTGATTGCCGACGCGTCGTCGGGATCAAATTCGCAGCAGGTCCTTGTGGCGGAACTGCTGAGCCAGGTGGCGTATCCCGGCGTCGTGGAAGCGCTGCACGACTTCGTGCAGAGCGATGATCAGGACGTTTCGCAGGCAGCACTGAGTTCGCTGGCGCGCTGCCTGTCGCCGGAGACGGATCGTGTCGTTCAGGAGGTGTGGCTGGAAAGTGCAGGCAAGCCGGGTTTCCGAGGACGTGTTGTCAACGAGATGCTCAGCGCGGACGATGATCGCTGGGTCGCGTACGTTCGTGAGTCCGCGGAAGAACTACTGAATCGAGCGGCACCGGAACTGGCCGAACCTCTGGCCGGGGCTGCTCAGTCTGCCGCCGTGTCGCAGTTGTCCCCGAACGCCGAAGCCCCGACTCAGCCAACTGCGCCTGCGGATGCCGACGGCGGCGATGCAACGGCTGCCGGTCTGGGTTCCGCACCGCTGACGGCCTCTGAAAGTCAGCAACTGCAGCGCATTCTGGCCTTCTTCGAGGAACACGAGGAACCCGGCTTCAATCACTTTGCCCGCGCTCGAGTTCTGCACCTTGAGGAACGGGAGATTCAGGATCGAGTTCTAAAATTTCTGCTTAACTTCAATAACAGCACCGATGCGGAACTCGCGCGGCTGTATATCGATCAGCGGCTTCCTGAGGGCACGGTCACTGACAGGCTGCTTGCGACCATCACGCAGTTTCCGGACAAGCGATACACGGAATCACTGATTGAGTTGTCAAAGAAAGAATCGCTCAGGCCGAACGAACGCAATAATCTGCTGACCGCGGCGATCCA
>CAZHET010000283.1:0-8357 GCA_964531585.1 uncultured Planctomycetaceae bacterium
GCGGCAGTGCTGGACCGGGCCGGTTACTCCACCGTTGTGCAGGAATTCATCGACATGCAGCACACAGCGAAGAATGTGCTGATTCGGGCGGTTCGCCGGATTGCAACGGACCGGCCGCGCGACGCTGACGCTGCGGCGCACGATTTGCGGCTGTTTTCTGATGTGTTTCGTCTGCCGGTGTTGAGTCTGCAGCGACAGCTTGAAGAATACGGCCTGCTTCCTGACCGCTGAATCCTGCCGCCGAAATATGTCGCGACTGCTGATTACCGTCTGCACCTACAATGAGCTGGACAATATCCGCCTGCTGTTACCCGCGCTGCGCGACGTGGCTCCGGACGCAGACATCCTGGTCCTCGATGACAACTCGCCCGATGGGACCGGTCAGGCCGCTGCCGACTTCGCGGCCACTGACAATCACGTGAAGGTCCTGCACCGGCCAATGAAGCTGGGTCTGGGGGCCGCCACACTGGCCGGATTTCGCTACGGCATTCAGAACGAATATGACCTGCTGCTGAATCTGGACGCCGACTTCAGCCACCATCCGCGACACATCCCGGCGCTGCTCGACTGTGTTCAGAACTGCGATGTGGCCATTGGATCTCGCTATATTCCGGGCGGCGGAATTTCCGGCTGGTCGTGGACACGACACGTGATGAGCCGAGGAGTGAACTGGTATTCCCGGCTGATGCTGGGCCTCGAAACTCGCGACTGCAGCGGCAGCTTTCGCTGCTACCAAGTCGCTCGACTCGCCGAAATTGACTGGGATCAGACTCTGGCGATGGGCTACGCCTTCGAAGAAGAAGTCCTGTATCGCTGCCGCCGCGCGGGCTGCCGCTTCGTGGAAACCCCCATAACCTTCGAGGATCGCAGGTTTGGCAGGACCAAAATCAGCAGTCGGGAAGTCCTGATCGCCATCTGGGTCATCTTTCGCCTGGGCCTGCAGCGGCTGGCTCGCCGCCCCGTCACCATCGCGGACCGCCTGCCGGATGAAGTTCGCGTGAAGTCATGAGTTCAGTCACCTCGCACGATTGTCCGCTCGAATAATATTCACGAAGCGTCCCTGGGACTTCTGAAGGGATTCGTTGCGACGACGCGAAGCGGTTGATATAAGGCTGTGACGGAGCAACACAGCGGTGGTCCGCTGTGTATTGCCGGGCACGGACAAACAGATCGCCGAGAATGACAATTGCAGTCGATGTGACTGCGGAATTTCATGTCTGGAACATTCAGCTTCAGACGTAACGAGGAGAATTGAGAAGTGGCAAAGAGCGAAGAATCTCGGGAAGAAACACAGACTGCAGCGGCTGATCCAGCGGCTCAGGCGGGTCAGCAGACTCAGGAAGTTGTCGTCGACGATTCGGCAGCCAATGCCGGATATGCGAACTTCTGCCGAGTGTCCAGCACTCCGGAAGAACTGATCCTGGACCTGGGCCTGAACCCGACTCCCTACGCGGTCGGGAAAGTCGAGGTCAAAGTCAACAACCGAATCATTCTGAATCATTACACCGCCAAGCGCCTGTGGAGTGCCCTGTCGATGGCACTGCAGCGTCATGAACAGGCATTCGGTACTCTGGAAACTGACGTCCGGAAACGCGTCAAGGCACAACCGGGCCAGGGATAGTTGTCCCACTGACAGTTCAGGTATTCAGGGCCGCAGCGAAGTGCTGCGGCCCTTTTTGTTTGCGCTCGTTGCACTCTTTCGACGGTCCGCCTGCGTTCGACGGCTTCATTAGGCCATCGGCTATACAAGCGACAGACAGGCATCTCGCCAGGCGGACGCTGGCAGCGTCCGCCACTCACAGCATCGGCAGGGATATTCTGATGCACCACTGACCTCGCTCGAACCCCGCGTAGAACCAGCCGCAACTACTGTGACTCTTCCGCCAGACGCCGGTAGATGGCTTCGGCCGCGTCGTACGCTGCCTTCGCGGCCGCGCGTTCGCCTTCGCGGATCTGACCGACCTTCGAATCCCAGCAGACCCTGACCGCGTCGGCGCACCATTCGGCGCTCTTGCGATTCGCGCGGATTGGCTTGTCGTCGACATGCACCCACGCCGGATTCGTATGCACCGACGGCAGAATACGAACGGCGATCCAGGACGACTGAGTCACCTCGATGGGAATTTCGAACGCCTTCACGCTGCCGTCCGCGACCAGTTGCTGCGTGTCGACGACTTCGCCGTTGACGATGATTTCCACCGGAACGCTGCGAGTCTCGCCAATGCGGCAGCGTTCGATGTGCCAATACGGTTTGTCGTCAAGACGGCGATTGCGAATCGCCTCCGTGTGTTCTGTGGGCGATTCCTCCAGCAAAGCCGACGCGTCAAAAGTGACGTTCACCGTTGATGGTTCGTTGACGTCGACTCGGCTGACGTGCGTTCCGTCCTCAGAACGTTGGCCGACGCCGACTCCGTTGACGGCAAAGTCCAGAATGTGGCTCAGACCGTCGCCGCAGTAGCTGCGACCGTCTTTCAGCCCCGCGACCCAGCGGTCGTAGTCGAGTTCTTCGCCGTCGTCGAGCTGCACGTAGATGCGGCCCAGTCCGACTCGGTCGCCGTAGATGCACGGGAAGTCCGTTTCGCCGCTGATGCGAGTCGTCATGCCGCAGTTCAGCGTGTGATACCAGATGTTCAATTCCCAAATTGCCGGAGTGTCGACGGCCGAAATGAAATCACAGACACCGTGAGCCGTCGTCACGACGAACTCATTCGCTCCGATGCCGTCGAACAGAGGCATCGCGAAGTCCGGAAGTTTGTCGGCGGCTTTGCCCTTCCAGTCGTTCGGAGCACCTCCCCACGGACGCTTGACGAATTCGCGCGAACCGTTGGGCATGATGTCCGGAAGCGCAAGGCCCCAGCCGCTGTGGCTGTAACCGACGACTCCGCCCTGATCCTGACCCCATTTCAGCACCGGCTGAGTCCAGCTTGGCCATTCCTCAATCTGTGTCGTGCCGGGATAATCGTCTTCGGTAAGCTTCAGCAGACACAGATGTCCGGCGTGTGACGACGGGAAGCCGCTGACTTCAACGTCGTACCGCATCAGATAATCGGGGGTCGAGAGTTTGGAAACCTGCCCGTCGAAGAACTGCTTCTGAGTGTACCAGCACGGCCCCCAGCTCAGCACGCAGCCGACGTTCAGGTCTTCTCCCAGAATGTGCCGCATCATGTCGTCGGGGCCGACGCCTTCGGTCGGGCTGTCGTAGTGAGCACACCCCGCAGCATGAACGTGATGATCTCCGGAAAACCAGTTGCGTTCGGCGATGTGAATCCAGCGTTTCAGATTGATGTCCAGCGAATGCTGCTTCGCGTCCGGAATTGTGGCTGTCAGATTCACCGGCAGGTATTCTGGACCGCGAGTCACCGTGATGTCGTATTCTCCGGGAGGCAGAGTCACGGTTTCGCCGTCCTGCCGGTAGATCTGCGAATGGAAGAAGAAGTCCGGAGCCAGCCGTCGAGCCGGGTTCGGGTAGACTCGCCCAAACTGGTCCTTGATCACGAACGCCGCCATCGTCGGATCACCGTCAACGTCCCGAACGTTCAAAGTCACTTCGACGGCGGGTCTCGCGTTGAACAGAATCGGCACGGCATTTCGAAAGCCGATGTCCTGCGTTCCGGCTCCGATGTTGAACGACAGCGACGCTTCGCGCTGACCGGCGTCGCGGCTGTACAGCAGCAGCACTCGGTATTCCAGAGCCAGCCCCGTCAGCCGCGGCTTCAGCGGTTCGCGACTGAGCATCGACAGATCAAGAAAGCGATTCGGCACTTCGCTGACATCGACGAGATCTTCATCCGTGCGAGGCTGCTGGCGAGCACCGCGGCCCTGCTGATACATCGGCGCGGCGTTGGGACTTTCGGCGACGAGTTCCGGATTGATGCCCGCTTCGTTATGCACCTTAATCAGGAACGCTCGCCAGCCCTGCTGCATCAGTTCCTTTTTGACCGGGCCTTCCGCAACCTTGACGCGACTTTCCGCGTTGATGTTGACTTCGGCCAGACACAACGGATCGAGAGCTTCCTGAATGGCCTTCACCGCGGCTCGATCGTCGTCCAGCCCATAGGCCGCGTCCAGTTGTGCGATCGTCTGCTCGCTGAATGGCGATCCGGCAAACAGCATGGCCTCCGTCAACCGCTTCGTCGCAGCCTCCAGCGGCTGCCGCGGCACGCTGCCAACGAAGGTGAGTTCGGGCTCAGCCGCGATGGCCGAGTACGGAAAGACCGCCGAGAAATAGAACAGAACACAGGCGTGCATTGTTTGCTTGAGAAGTGCCATCTCGGTTACTCCTGAAGGGAAAATTGCCAATCAAGTCGCTCGATGGACTCGCAGAACTCCGCGGCATCATTTAACTGCTCCGCTGCGATAGAGAATACTGCTGAGCTTCGATCGACGGGTATCGGCCGATCGTTGCCATGGATTCGCGTTCCAGTATTCGCTCCGGTGCATTGAAGCTGAGAAGCGCTGAGGTTGCCGCGCCGATATCTGACTTTGAACGAATGACGGCACCATCCAGTACAAAATGATCGTCCCAAATATCCGTTCGTGGATTGTAGAGGCGAACGATCTCGCCACTCATTTCCGAAACGGATGCGATATCTGTTCCCTTGGCTCGGTTGCAGAACGTACATGCGTGGCTGAGGTTGCCGGCCCACGTTGGACCTCGGTGTTTTTCGGCAATGATGTGATCAACCTGACATCCGAGGTATGTGTCGTCTGCATGGACCAGACAGTATTCGCACACATGCATCGCCCGAACTTCGACGATTCGGCGAAGGTCAGCGGCGATGTAACTGGTCATCGCTTGCTGTGAAATCTTGCACGGGCCTTTGCCAGTCGCATGAGATGTTCAAGTTTCAGGAAGTGGTCTAGTTCTGATGACTCGTCATCCGTCAGTCCGCCGGTTTTCTCCTTGTGGATCAAGTCGGCGACGTAGTCCTTCGTCCGCGTCGAAGCTTCGTACCTCGCTACAGCATCGGGAGTGGTGCCCGCTGCGATAAATTCCACGATTTCGTCGTATGCTCGAATCATCACACCAGTGTAGCGAACAGCAGACGCTCAGCAATCGGTCGATGGACATTCTATGTCTCCACACGCGAAGGCAGAGCAGGTGCGATCAGCGGAAAACGAGATAATCAGCGGAGAGCAGATCAAAATCACGGAAAGAAGCCGCAGAGTCTGCTTTTGAGAGCGTAGCTCAGGCATCAGCAGGATCTCACACCACTGTGCTCAGCCACTTCGTCACCCCGACGATTGTGAACACAAGAATCCACGCGACGACGAAACCGCCGACTCCCAGCAGCGTCGGGCGAGGGAACTGGAAACCGGCGAATGCGATGACTTTTTCGCGGACGTTGTTGTTGTGGGGAACCACGCACGGAGCGGCATCGGCTTCGTCGGCCTGCACCGGTGTTCGCAGCAGATCGAAGAAGCCATCGAGCTGGTCGTCCGCGTTCGGGCGAGTCGCCAGCGATGTAATGACTCCCACGATGATCGCGGTCATCACGAAGATCAGGCTTTGCCAACTGTCGAGCATCGCGAAGCCGCCGGCCGTCTGGTGGAAGATTCCCTGAGCCGCAGCGGGAAGCGCCGCGGATACCATGTCCGGATACCAGGCCACGATGATCCACGCCAGCGCGGCGGACAAAGTCGAAGTCCAAACGGCGAGCGTGTTCCAGCGTTTCCAGACAATACCGAACCACATGCTGACACCGATCGCGGCCGGGGTCTTCAGAATAACTTTCAGCGCATCGATCACGTCGGTAAACGTCGCCTGCAGGACCAGTGCCAAAGCGACAATCGTCAGTCCCGCGATGCGGCCAACCCAGACGTAGTGCCGTTCGGACCGCAGCGTGACAAGATGTCGACGGTAGATGTTTTCCGTGAACAACCCGCTGGAAACCACCATCTGAGCATCGCTGGTGCTCATCACCGCTGCCAGCAACGACGCCATCAGCAGCCCGATCAGCCCCGGAGCAATTCCGGGAAGAATGTCGTAGGCGGCTCGGCCGAACAGTTCGTCGGCAAAGCTCTTGTCGATCGCGCTGATTTCCGCTTTGCGCTCGTCAGACAGAGCGGTGAATTCCGGCGACACCCGTTCCGTCAGTGCCGCGTGCAGAGCGGCGTCGTCCACGTTGCCGGACGTCAGCAGCGGGCTGGAGGTTCCCAGATACCAAGCGATGCACGCCAGTCCCGTGAACGTCCACGCCACCGTGCAGATACGTTTCAGAAAATTGCCGACCGTGAAGCCAAAGCGACCTTCGAATTCCGTCTTGCCCGCGCCGCAGACTCCCATGATGTGAGGCTGCACAATGATGCCTGCCAGAGCCACAAAGGACAGCGTAAACACGTAGAACGCCGTGATCGGTTCCTGACCCAGCATCGCGGCGACTTCCGGGCTGGCGACGAAGTCAAACATTCCCGGTTTAACGGTCGACTGCTCCTGCAACGTTCCGAAGCCGCCAATCTGATGAAACACGAACGGCAGCAGCAGCACCGAGAACGCAATCGTCAACACGCCCTGGATAAAGTCCGTCACGATCGCCGCTCCCAGCCCTCCGGCCATACCGTACGCGACAAACAGTACGGTCATCACCAGAATTGCGTATTCGTAGCCCGCCAGTTGCCGCTGACTCACGGACAGACTGAGTGCCGTTTTCGCCGCCGCGCCGTCCGCGCCGTTCGCCGCGTCGGCATTGGGTTCGGCCACCACCGGAACACGTTCCAGCGAAATTTCCGGCACCTGAACGTTCAGCCGATCGGCCATTTGGTCCAGAGCACTCCCTGTCAGAGCGTTGATCATCTTGCCGCTGCTGAAGAGTGCTCCCGCGATGAACACGATCGATATGATGATGCCGTAAATCGAATACAGAACCGCCGTGCCAGGACTGAATCGTGC
Organism: uncultured Planctomycetaceae bacterium; assembly: GCA_964531585.1. Classification (GTDB taxonomy): domain Bacteria; phylum Planctomycetota; class Planctomycetia; order Planctomycetales; family Planctomycetaceae; genus JAWKUA01. Next base: position 6,890 of record CAZHET010000283.1, read on the forward strand.
CGCGAAGAAATCTGCCGTCGTCAGTGCTCGGATGCGCCGCAGCATGGGAGCGATGATCCAGTAAAACGGAGTCGCCGGAAGCCACAGAAACTGCCACCAGATGCCTGCCAGCCCGACTCGCCACGTTCCCGCAACAACGCTGATCGCCTGTTCGCTGCTGGTTCCGGAACCAAACGCAAAGAACATCATGAAGACTTTGCCGAAGCGCCGGCCGCCCATGAAGAAGTCCGCGACGTCGTGAACTTTGCGAGCCGACCACAGTCCCAGCACCAGGATCAGCAGGAAGTAGCCGCCCAGCACGCACCAGTCGGCCGGGTGCATTCCCAGAAAAGAATTCGGCATGAAGTTCTCCGAACGGCCGACAGCCGTTACGTTTAGTGTACTGAACGGTTGGCCGACGGTGCCGGGGCGATGAACAACTCGTTTAGCCCGTGGTCGAAGACCAGGTCGTGGGACAGCGAGGTCGCCACAGACGGCCTGGTCTTCGACCACGGGTTAAACAACCGCTGCTATCCAATAACGCCTCGTGCGCGATCGTTTGCTCCCGAATCCGCCGCAAGCTTCACCCCGGCACGATATCACACCCGCTTGAAACCTCAATCCGTCCACATGCCTGAACCTCGCGTACCATGTTCGTATTCGGGACTGCGAGCCACCGTTCTGGGACTTGGTACGTTTGGCGGCGGTGTCGCCGCAGCTCAGTTTCTGGCCGAACGTGGTGCCGTCGTGTCCATCACCGATCTGCGAAATGCACCTGAACTGCATGATTCGCTGGATCAACTGAGCGATGTTGCTCTGAAGAACGTGTGGCTCGGCGAACACCCGCCCGCGGCATTCGACGACTGCGATCTGCTGGTCGTCAACCCGGCGATCAAGCCAGGCCATGCCGACATCGAAGCCTGTCGCAGTCGAGGCGTCACTGTCACCAGCGAAATCGAACTCTTCCTGCACCATAACGTCGCTCCGGTAATCGCCGTGACGGGCAGCAACGGCAAGTCAACAACGACAGCCCTGGTACATCACTTGTTGCAGGTCGTGTACGACGGTGCGTCTGATAGGGATGAGTCTCGGGCGGGCGAGGCTCCTGCCGAGCCGCCGGGGCCAATGGACGCAATTCATGGCAGCGGCTCGGCGGCAGCCTCGCCCTCCCAGAGCTTTGCCTCGGCGGCAGCCTCGCCCTCCCGGACGATACCGTGGATGGAAAACTGCCGTCGCGCGTGGCTTGGTGGCAACATTGGTCACAGCCTGCTTCGGGACGTTGACAGAATTACCGCCGACGATGTCGTCGTGCTGGAACTCAGCAGCTTTCAGCTTAAGCAACTCCGCGACGTGCCGTTCTCGCCGAAGGTTGCTGTCGTGACAAACTTCAGCCCGAATCACCTGGACTGGCACGGCACGCTCGACTGCTACAGAACCGCAAAGCAGCGTCTGCTGACTTACCAGCGTCCCGGCGACATCGCGATTCTGC
>CAZHET010000283.1:8367-8744 GCA_964531585.1 uncultured Planctomycetaceae bacterium
TGCCCGACGAACTGCGCCACGAAGACGGTTGGCGAACGCGAGGAAGCGTGCTGCGTTTCGGCACGCAGGATTCCGGCGAGGAGGGAGCATTCCTGGAAGACGGTGTGCTGATTCTTCGTCGAAACGACTTCGAGGAAGCGATCCGATTTCCGCTGCCGGCGCAACTTCCCGGACGTCACAACGCACTGAACCTCGCGGCGGCCACGTGTGCTGCGTGGCAGTGGGGAGCGGACATCGAGACGTTCGAACAGCGGCTGCACACCTTTCAACCACTGCCACACCGACTGCAGCAGGTTGCGGACGGAGGCGGCCTGCGGTTCTTCAACGATTCCATCGCGACGACTCCGGAATCGGCGATCGCCGCGCTGGAGGTCTGC
>CAZHET010000284.1:0-8743 GCA_964531585.1 uncultured Planctomycetaceae bacterium
CTGTGCCAGTGTTTATCGTCATTCGAGACACTGGCACAGCCAGTGGCATACCTCGAAACACGATTGACAGACCACTCGTTGTGAACCCGGTAACTTTCTTGCGTGCGGGTCCTAAGCTAAGGACGCGGGTTTTAGCTGTAGCGGAAGTCGCCAGAACTTTCAGTGATTTCCGGCACGAAACACAACCCTGGCACGTTCCGCGACCCGAAAATTCAGCTGTCACAGTGCATCAACTGAAGATGATGTACGTCCGCAGCAGTTCCAGCAGCGTCAGCGGCATGTCTCGCGGCGGCAGGTCACGCTGATTCGTGCCGGGCACGATGGGTGCGTCCGGATCCAGGATCAGTTCCAATCGCACTTCCGTTTCGTTGCCTGCCGCATCGCGGATCGTGAACGTCAGTTCCAGATACTGCGTGCCGTCGTCCTTCATCAGCACCGGCAGTTCTTCCAGATTGTCAAACTTCTGGCGGAAGGACTTATGGCCGAAGCTGTTATCGAACACGTCTCCGTGAACCACAAAGCCGAACCGCAGCCCGTTCGGGTTGACTCGCAGATCGGCATCATCAGCCAGCACAAACGTCGGCGCTTCGATATCGCCCATCACGAAGAACGTGCGAGTCGTCCCGTTGACGTCGTACGTCAGCAGATTCCAGCCTTCGCGAAGATCCACCGGAGCCTGTTCGACCAGCCGGCCACGGTCGTCGATGTAACGCAGCACGTAGCCGGCAAGTTCGTTCGTGTACTTGCGGCTGAGCAGTTCCAGTTGCGGCTGATAGTCAGCTCGCGTGCCCAGCAGACCGTTGATGCGGAATTCGGATGCGTCTGTCGCGTCCGGCGGAGCGATCGTGCCGGCCAGAGCGATCCCGAATTCCGCTGACAGTTCGGCGTTGGTTCTACCGAGCAGCTCGGCCGGAATGAAGTCAGGCACCAGGCCCGCCTGGAACGGCACAAAGTCGGATGCCTGTTCGTGATAATACAACTGATGATTGTTGAACATCACCGTTCCCAGGCGAATGATGTCCGGCGAAAACAGTGTTTCCAGATCGAAGTTCTCCATCTGAAAACCGCCGTTCATGAAAATGTCGAACTGATCGCGTTCTCGAAGTTCGCTGTCGGTCAGTGTGACGAAAGTCGGATCGCCGACGATGTCGACTTCGCGCAGCAGATCTTCGGCGCGATCGATCTGGATGGCTCGCACGGCCTTGAAGTAGCCATCGCGAATCACCGTCGTGCGGTTGACCGGTGCGGAGATTCCGATGCCCCAGCCGACGACCGTCACGTTGTCGTACGTCATCTGATTGGTGACATTGTTGCGGTCGATGCCGGTGCTCCACATACGGTGTTCGTCGCCGACAACGATTGCGTTTCTGATCGTGGTGCGGCCGGTGTACGGTGTGAAGATGCCACTGTCGCGAGTATTCCACGACGTAAAATCTTCGACCACCGACTGGCCGTCGTTCATGTCGGTCATGTGGAACCAGGTTTCCAGCCCGCGTCGCGAGGCGAATGCCTGATTGTTGCGAACCGACTTCAGCGGAACGGCTCCGACGGGCACCGAATCGTGGCCGGCAGCCATTGCCGGGTCGTCCAGATTCGCGGCGTCGAAGCGAGCCTTCGAGGACGAGGTGAAGAACACGAAGGCACCGTCCGCGCTGCCCGCGGCGACATTGTCTTCCACGGCAACTCCCGGCCCCTGCAGCCAGAAGCCGTGGCCGCCGTGGCCGAAATCGAAGATGTCCCGGCGGTCTTCGATGCCGTCGCCGGAACCGCTGTTGTTGATCGACAGGTTGCCGATCATCGAACCGATTTCGTTGCCGAATTCCGTGACGAAGGAAGCTCCCACGATGTGAAACGCCACGTTGTCGCGCATGTGCACAAAGCTGTCGTGATTCACGATGCCCCAGCCCGGACTGTCGACGACCGCGCTGCCGGTGATCACCGCCGCGCCGCCGTCGTCGTTGACTCCGGCGCGATGGAAGTGAACGGAATACCGTCCGGCAGGGTTCAGGCCGGTGTCTTCCATGCGCTGCCCGTGTTCGTCCAGAATCGGATCATTCAGCGGATTGCGTTTGTCGGTGCGGCCAAGTCCGTAGAACCCGACGTTGTGAACCTGCACGTCATCTTTGTGCATAAACATCACATGTCCGCGGCGTTCGTTGTCTTCAACGTTCTCGGACAGCACCACGATGTTGCGATTCATGTTGGCAACGTAAACGGACGTGCCGTACCCAACGGTCGTGTGGTCATATTCCAGAGCGTCGATGCCGGGCGTTTCGGAATCCGCGTCGATGCGGACTCGGTTGCCGACGATTTCGATGATCTCAAGTTCTTCGTCTTCGTTCCGCGAGTAGTTCGCTTCGGTGCCGGTCAGCACCAGCCGATCGCCGACGTTCCAGTTCACGGGAGTCTCGGACAGAGTCAGCCATTCGTCACCGGCCAGCGGGTCGACGGCCAGCGCCAGAAACGGCGTGACATACTGGCCGTACATCTCGACGGCTCCGTGAGAAATCAGGCCGCGACTGAACGCCAGCGGATCCCAGGTCGCGTCGATTTCGCCGGTGTCGGCGATCAGAATGCGAGCGGTCACGTCACCGTTCGCACCGATGGGGGCGGCCGCCGTACCGATGGAAAGCACACCGTTGGCGTCGACGATGATCGTGTCGGCCTTGAGCTGAGTTTCGACAGTGGCGTCGAACGTCAGCGTGCCATCAATGCGAACTGTGTGCAGGGCCTGCGTGATCACAGCGTCGAACGTGACGACGTGATCCGCGCTCACCAGCACTTCGGCTCCGGCGTCGGGAACTGCACCGCCCTGCCACGTGGCGGGATCAGACCAGTCACCGCTGGCGATCGTGACGTGCGTCGCGGCTTCATGCGGAACGAGAGCAAACACGGCCGCGTGCTCCGCCGCTTTGGCCGGATCACCGCCGTGTGGATTCTCTTCCGGGTGAGGATGCTCATCGCCGTGTTCCATGTCGGCCGCCGCGACGGCGAAGGCGTCCGGCAGGCCAACCTTCGATGTCAGAATCGTGTCGTCCATCGCCAGCAGTTGTTCGCGACTGAGCGCCGCTCGCGATTCATCCGAAATGCGTTTAAACATCCATGCACTGGAAATCGTCGCCATCTGGTCGATCGTCAGATGCACGATCTGCCGCGGTGTCAGCAGAGAAAAATCCCATTCCTGCAGCGACTGAATCTGCGCCACGGTGATCACCGACTGCTGAGCCGGCGTGAGAAATTCCAGCCCCAGAGCATCGCCGGGAAGTGCCTGCACCTGAGCGTTCGTCAGGGCCGCACGCACCGTTTCCGGAATGCGAGCGAACCACCAGCGGTTGCCGATCGTCTGCAGTTGTGCGGCCGTCAGCCAGCGAATCTGCCGCGAGTCCAGCCGTTCGAACTCGTTGTAGTCGAGTTGCCGAACCTGAGCGACGGTCAGCCAGGTGACCTGCTGATCGGTCAGACCGCCGATTCCCACGGCCTCGACTCGCAGCGAACGCACCTGCCACGGAACCAGGGCGGCTCGTGCTTCATTCGAAATCTGCTGGAACCACCAGCCATTGTCGATCGACGCGAGCTGTGTGGCCGTCAGGTAACGAATCTTTGCGGCACTCAGAAACGGAAACTGATCCTGCGACAATGACCGCACCTGAACGGCCGTCAGCCAGGAAATCTGCGTCTCGGTAAGCGGCCGGATTCCTGTTACACCAACGTTCAGCGATCGCACCTGGCCGACGGACATCTGAGCCCGCGCGTCGGCGGGAATCTGTTCCAGCCACCACTGGTTCGGAATCGACGCCAGCTGCGCGGCCGTCAGCGCGCGAATGCGTGTGGCGGTGACGTACCGAAACTGGTCGTAACTGACCGCACGAATCTGCTCAACGGTCAGTGCATTAACCTGCCGAACCGTCAGAGACCGCAACCCGACATCAGCCGTGACCAGCCCTCTCACCTGAACCGACGTCAGTGCCGCCCGCGACGCTTCCGGAATGCGGCTGAACCACCATTCGTTGGGAATCGTGCCCACCTGTTCGGCACTCAGATGAGCCATCTGCGTTGGCGGCAGGTACTCAAAACTGTGGTAACTCAACTGACGAATCTGACTGGCAGTCAGCGCGTTCACCTGCGTCGCGGTCAGTAATCCGGCACCAACGGCTTGCGTGTTCAGCCCGCGAATCTGAGCGGCCGACAGGGCAGCTCGGGAGGCTTCCGGAATCTGAGCGAACCACCATTCGTTTTCGATCGTACCAATCTGCGCCGCGGAAAGATGAACGATTTGCGACGACGGCAGATAACGGAAGTCGTACTGATCAAGACTCTGCACCTGAGTGGCGCTCAACACTTCAATCTGCATCGCCGTCAGCGGTGCGATTCCGGTGCCTGCGGTATTCAGCGCCTGAATCTGCGTTGTGGTCAGCGCGGCTCGCGAATCTTCGGGAATGCGGCTCAGCCACCATTCGTCGGGAATCGAGCCGACCTGAGTTGTCGTCAGGTGCTGAATCTGTGTCGGCGAAAGCGTCGGGAACTCGGAAAATTCGAGACTTTGAATTCTCGCGATTTCCGCTTCGTCGAGCACATCGCCGGTGCCGCTCAGCAGCGTCTTCGGTTCCAGCAATTCGATCGCGAAGCCGGCATGCCACGCACTATGTCGGGCAGCAGCAAAACGCCGGCGAGACGGCTTTGTTCCGAATTCGCGAATAACCTGGCGCGCAGCATGAAGCAGGAATTGCGATCGTGTCATCGATGGGGCTCCGAAGTGAAGGGATGTGTCGTTCCGGCAGGCCCGCACAGAATGCGATCGTTGCGAATCGGTTCGTCGCGAATCAGCAGAATGCGCTTGGAACCAGGGTGTTCAGACAGGATGCAGACTCAGGCCACGTTCCGGAACGATCGCACCAGCGTTCCGGCAGGCGTCAACACACAAACGACCCGCGAGGCGAAGGCTACAAAGTGGACGGCAGTTGCAACAGCCGACCTGGTGAATTCCGCGAGAAGTTTTGAAAACTGCCCGCGGCATGACGAACCCGACCGCAAAACATCGCAACACCCGCCCGCGTCGGTGACCAGCGCGAGTCACGGCACGACGCGTCGCGCGCACCCCGTCCGCGTTGGCGAGCAGCGTGACGTCAGTCCGCTTTCATGGCAGCCCGCCTTCAGTTCGTCCATGTCACGGCAAAGCACGTCCGGCACGATGGCGGACTCACATCCTGCCGCTCGCCACCTACGCTTCCAAAATCCGTCACTCCGCACGACGATATGCGCAGCCGAGAACGGGCCTGACAACCACACCATCGGCACACCGCATTCCCCGAGAACGAGGCATCAATCATGCGCCGCAGAACATTTCTCTCGTCATCCGCCGCAGCCGTCATGTCCGCCGGACTGGCTCGCCCGCTGTTCGCTCTGCCACCGGACAACCGTTTCATGAAGAACATCGGTCTGCAGTTGTGGACCGTTCGCAATCAGATGGAACAGGACGTTCCCGGCACATTGAAAGCCGTCGCGGACGCTGGGTATCAGCAGGCGGAACTGATGAACGTGCTCTCCTCGGCCGACATCGTCAAGGCGGCTCACGACGTCGGCCTGCGAGTCACGTCCGCGTTCATTGACTGGACATCGATTGGAACACCCGACGCCCCGCAGGCTCCGTCGTTCGACAAAATTCTGGAACAGGCGAAAGCCCTGGAACTCAACTATCTGGTCTTCGGCTACATCGGCAAGGGCCATCGTGAAACGATCGACCACTACAAGGGCCACGCTGAACGAGCGAACTCCGCCGGCGAAAAATGTCGCGACGCGGGCATTCAGTTGTGCTACCACAACCATTCGTTCGAGTTCGCGGAACTGGAAGACAGCAAGACCGGCTTCGACGTGCTGATCGACGAATTCGAACCGACGCTGGTGAAGTTTGAGGTCGATGTGTTCTGGGTCAAGATCGGCGGCTGGGATCCGATCGGCACGATGAAGCGACTGGACGGCCGGATCGCTCAGGTGCATCTGAAGGATCTGAAGCAAGGCACGGAGGTGCAGCACGACGAGGGCCAGGTGCCTCACGATGCATTCCAGGAACTGGGCGACGGCACAATTAACATGGCCGACGTGATCAAGGTCGCCGAAGAAACCGGAGCCGCGTTGTGCCACGTCGAACAGGACCAGTCCCCTGACCCAATCGCCAGCATCGGCCAGAGCATGAACCATCTCCGGGGGATTTAGCGTCCCATTTTTACGGCAGCGAACTGGCGTTGAATGCGGATCATGTGCCCAGACGCGCCGCACATCATGCCCGCCACCCAGCTTTGCGAGCGTCGCGACGTCGGTCCGCTTTCACGGCCGTCCGGCTTCATGTCACTCCGGGTCACGGCGACTTACGTCCAGCACGATGGCGGACTCACGTCCCGCCGCTCGCCGGGCGGCGTTGGGCGGTTCTTTCGATCCGGCAGTCACCCTCTCGTCCCGACCAGCGGATCCAGGAAGCGGTACAGTTCCTGAGTTGCCGGGTCGTCGGACTTCCCAAGATCGTTGTTCAACCGGCTGTGATTGCTGTCGCTCTTGCCGAAGGCTCGGGCCGGCACCCCGGCTGACTTCAGCACGCTCTCCAGCCGACGTGCCTGAACGTTCGTGTCCGGGTTGCCGGGAAAGTACAGAATCAGGAACGGCGGAATACCTTTGTCGGCGGCAACATGCGTCACGGCCGAAAAATCAACGTGCTTTTCCGGATCATTGCCGAACTTCTGCCGATGCCCGAACGTAAACATTGGCCCGCCGTAAAGCGCCTGTCGATGTTCCGCCGTCATGATGATTTTTGGAATATCATACGTATCACCGTCGACCGGAACGCAGCCTCGCAGCACGTCGAACGACACACCTTCCTTCTGCAGGTAACGGTCGTCGATGCAAATCAGCGCGGCCAGTTGAGCACCGGCGGAATGCCCGCCCACGAAGATCCGGTTCGGGTCGCCGCCGTGTTCCGTGATGTGCCGATGAACCCAGCCAAACGACCGCGCGACGTCGCCGATCAGGTCTTCCATCGCAACGTCGGGCAGCAGACGGTAGTTCGTCGACACGAACACGAAGCCACGATCCGTCAGCACCTTCGGCTTCAGGCCGACATCGGACTTGTCTCCGGCCTGCCAGCCGCCGCCGTGAATCCAGAACATCACGGGCAGCTTTTCATCGGCCGACTTATCCGGCGTGTAGATGTCCAGAACATGCCGTTCATGCCCGTTCCGGACGTAGGGCACGTCCGATGTCAGCTTCTGAGCTTTCGCGTCGTTGCAGGTGACCGCACATACAAGTGCAATGGCGTAAAGGATTCTGATTTTCATGAATGGTTTCTCCTGAAGACAGTTTCCGGCGAGCAGCGTGACGTCAGTCCGCTTACACGGCGACACGTTTTGATATCACGGATGGTAACCATTTCACGCACGCACGTCGCGCCGCTCGCGGGTCTGTGTCGGACGCGTCTCCTTCTCACGGGCGAGCAGCGCGACGTGAGTCCGTTTTCACGGCTGGACGGCATATTGGCACTCCCCGACAAGGCGGCTCACGCCCAGCACGATGGCGGACTGACGTCCTGCCGCTCGCCGGGCCGCGTTGGATGCGGTTCCTCCGCGCGGACGTCCTGCCGCACGCCGGGCCGCGTTGGATGCGGTTCCTCCGCGCGGACGTCCTGCCGCACGCCGAGCCGCGGCGCAACGCGTGACGACAGGACTCGATCCGTTCCCGGTGTTACAATGGCGGAAACGTCACCCGCGTTCAGGATCAACCACACAATTCCGGAGATCATTTCGCATGCAATGTTCCGACACCATCGCGCGACGCTGGTTTCTGTCACAATGCGGCATCGGACTCGGCAGCGCCGCGCTCGCTCAGCTTCTGCAAACGCATGCAGTCGCTGCCGATGCACCCGCAGATCCGCTGGCGGTTCGCAAACCGCACTTCGAGCCGAAGGCCAAAGCAGTCATTCATTTGTTTATGGCGGGCGCTCCCAGCCAGCTTGAAATGTTTGACAACAAACCGATGCTCACGGAACTGGAAGGCAAGCCGCTGCCGAAATCCGTCATCGGTGATCAGCGATACGCCTTCATTCAACCGGACGCGGCGGTGCTGGGGCCGAGGTTTTCCTTCAGTCGCCACGGCAGCAGCGGAGCGGAACTGTCCGACGCGGTTCCGCATCTGGCGAAGATTAGCGACGACATTTGTCTGATCAAATCGCTGCACACCGATCAGTTCAACCATGCTCCGGCGCAGATCTTTCTGAACTCCGGCTTTTCGCAGCCCGGCCGGCCCAGCATGGGATCGTGGGTGCTTTACGGACTGGGGTCTGAGACGAAGGACCTGCCGGCATTCGTCGTGATGAGCACCGGTTCGGGGCTGAGCGGCGGAGCGGCTCTGTGGTCCAGCGGCTTTCTGCCCACGATGTACACCGGCACGCGTTTTCGCAGCCTGGGCGATCCGATTCTGAACCTCAGCAGCCCCGACGGTGTCAGTGATGCACTGCAGAGCGACACGTACAGTCTGATTAACCGGCTGAACCGCCGTCGGCTGGAAGTGACGAACGATCCGGAAATCGCCACACGCATCGCGTCCTTTGAAATGGCCGCGCGGCTGCAGACGTCGGCACCCGAACTGATGGATTTGAAACAGGAAACTCAGGCGACACTGGACGCTTATGGCTGCGACCCGGCGAAGCCGTCCTTCGCGCGAGCCTGCCTGCTGGCTCGGCGGATGGTCGAACGCGGAGTCC
>CAZHET010000285.1:0-8712 GCA_964531585.1 uncultured Planctomycetaceae bacterium
GGCGAGGTGGTCCTGAGACAGTTGCTTCATGGTTCGCGCCAGAGCCAGCGATTCGTCGGTGATCCGTCAACTCGGGGTTTGCGGTCGGTTGATGCGGATCAGCTTCGTGTGCAGCGCTCCCTGGGCGGTTGCTTCACGGTGAATTCGATCCGCGAGTGCCCGAAAGTTCGGGTCGTAGGTGCAGACAATGATCCCGGCGTGTTCGGGCTGTTGCTGGTGCAGCGTGATGAAATGCCGGCGGTTGAAAGTCAGCACACAACGCTGGTCGTCGGAAGCGAATGTCAGAACCGCGTCATCCGGAATCGACTGTTCAGCCTTGCCTGCCTCCAATACGGTCAGAACGTCGTGGCCGTGCTCTCGAAGTCGCTCGACGACCGGCTGAGCGAAGTTTTCATTGGCGTAGAATCGAGCCATTCCTACGCCGCCTCGTTGTCCCGGATCTGACGGCTGATTTCGTCACTGTGCGACCGGACATAGTGCCAGGCGTTTGTCAGATCCTGAGCGCGTAGCGTCGGATAGCTGCGGAGAATGTCAGATTCGCTGGTTCCCAGTCTTCGAGCCTGTTCCAGCAGCCAGACCGGGATTCTGGTGCGAACGATGCAGGGCTCACCACCACAAACACCAGGAATGCTCTCGATGCCCGGAAACGCATCTCCGATGTCTCGCACCAGAGACTGGAGCAGCTGAGCCTTTTCAGACCGCGTTAACTGCGAAAGCAGGCTTTCGGCTTGGTCGAGTGTCGTCATGGATGAATTCGTCGCCATCTGTCGCCATCAGTTCCTGCATTGTAACGGACTCCGCCCCGAACAACGTCCAAAACAGGAAACAAACAGCTGCGAATAACCTGCTGTTCTCGCGATTCACCTCCACGGCGATCAGTTTCAGGATGTCGCTGACCTGCGAGACGATCAATCGGAGGGAGCCGAAGTCGCTGCCTTCGACGGTGTCAATTGTGCTCGTGAGCGCCCCGTGCGTGATGATGTCACGGGCGGTTTCGCCCCCTCTCCCTTTCGAACGGCAGAGGGCCGTGGTGAGCCATGCCTGACGAGGGTGAACCCGTTTATGGGCCGAATGACCAGCGGCGACGGCAACTGCAGTGATCCCGTACCGGTGATTCGTCTGGGCACAGTGCCGGGACTGTCCAGCAGACGGTCGTTTTATCTGTGTCTGCGCCAGCCATGTTAAAGCGCCGGCCAGCACAGTTTCAGATGTGGCAGAGTCGCCGAATTCGGCGACGCGAGCTGAGAACGACCTGCCATGGCTGCTCAATCACCTAAACCGGCCGCGCGGCGGCAAGAGTCGACCGATTGCGCCGGAACGGAATCGACCACCGTCGACATTGCTCACGACGATCCCGGCCGAGTTGCTGTGTCCGGCACACGAATCTCGTCCAGCTCGTCCCACGATCCCCGGCTCGAACGCGCTGCGGAGCCGGTTGCCAAAAGACTCCCGGTCGTTGACAGCTTCAACCACAGCCGGAATGGCCCCGCGTCTACGGATTCCCTTTCGCCATGCAAGCCGCAGGACAGTTTGTCGAGTCTCGGCGAGACTCGACTACGGCGGGCGCGTCCCAATGAGCGGATACACCACGGCGCTGTGCGGCCAACTCAGTTTCGCCGGTGCTGTCGTTGTTGTAGCGTTCGATTCACTGTTGCAGCCTGACGGCCACCGGCTTCTTCACGCCTTCGCAGCAATAGAATGCTCGAAAGCGGTCCATCTGTTTGATGCGATCAATCAGAGTCCGTTCCTGATCCGACGACGCCACATTGCGAGCCAGCACTTTGGCATCCGTTTCCGTCAACCGCAGCACCAGGTAATTCGCGATCGCGGAAAACAGCGACACATTGAAGTCGCGCGCCTCCTGCGACGCCAGCACGAGAGAAATCCCGTACTTCCGACATTCCTTCGCCATCGTCGGAATCAACTGCAGCCGCGCCGCGCGATGAGCTTCATCAAAGATCAGCGCGTGAGTGATCCGGTCGCGCGTGCCTCGCCGAAACATGTCCTTGTACAATCCGTAAAACACGAGGGACGCGAACGCTTTCTGCAGGTTGTCATTCTGAGTGGAATGAATCCTGAGCACAATCGGCTGCTCGGCGTCCCACAGACTTTCCTGTTTGTCGGTGGATTGAAAGAACCCATAGTCGTCCAGTTCGTTCAGTCGAGAAAGCAACGTTTTTAACCCGCGATCCGGCTTCGGCTCAGCCCGCAGGATCTCGACGAATCGAGAAAACGGCGGTTCCGACAACTGAGTGCGGTCCGCTTCTGCACCATCCCAGCCGTACTCAACAAAGCTGTCCTTGATCGCCTTGCGAATGCTCTCACCCTGAATGTCACCCAGTTCCGGATAGATCGCCGCAAAGATGTCACGCACCGCGCCAGCCACATCCAGATGAGCCATTCGCGATGATCGATCGATGACCTGCAAAGGATTGAATCCGAGTCCTTCAAAGTCGATGAAGCGAACGCTCCCGACAAGCTGCTGAAGCTTTTCATCAATGTCCTGATGGTAGGAAAACACGATGGGCCGAACATTGGCGCCCAGCATCTGTCGACACAGATTCAGCAGACAAGTCGTCTTTCCCATGCCCGGCAGACCCGCGACAAGAAGATGCGGATTGCCTTTGACCGTCAACGACCAGTTGACATCATCACCGGAAAGCGCGTTCGTGCCGAGGCAAATCGACGGAGGCGCGCTGGTCTCGAAAGGCGATTCGTCATCAACCGGAGTTTGACCGTGCTGACGATCTTCCTGTGAACTGTGTGCGTCAGGGTCAACCAATGCCTCACCGGTACGTTTCGTAACCCGCTCAGCAACTCCGTCTTCAACCGGTGCTTTGCCCGATTGTTGACTGGGTGGCTCTGCTGGTTGGACCGCAATCGCTGCCGTGAGGACAGTCCCTGCGTCTCGACGAAAGCCCGGTTCCGGGCCGAACAGAAAGATCCGCGTTTCCCATCCGGCAGGAGTGATTTCAAGCGGCTGTGTGCCCGCGTACTCGGGGCAAAAAATCCAGCCGCGATCAGATCCTTCTGCCGGCGCAAACGAATAATCCGCTCCCTTTTCGATTAAACGATCAATCTCCGCCGAAAGCTGACTGAACGCGGATTCGGTGAGTCCGTCGCTGTCGTCATCCGCCGCGTGACGTCGGGCTTTGTCAGCGTAGAATCGGAGAACTCGTGCCAGTTTGGCTCTACGAATTGCGCGAAAGGTGCCGCAAACGTCGTCGCCTGAATACCAGTCGTCCCAGCGTTTCCGGAGCGACTCCACCTGCCGCCGTACTTGCTGCAGCGCTTCGGGGCTGCGGGCGCTTCGCAAGTGGCGACGATATTTTACTTCGGCGAAACGGAAGAGCAGTCCTTTCCGAGCCGCCCATGATACGTAGATCAAGTCGGGGCGAGTTGCTCGCTGTGGCTCGTCGTCATCGCCATTCACCACGAGATCACCACCATTGTCCGATTTGTCAGCCACCGGCGGCAGCAGGTCGCGAATGTCATCGACCGGTACGAAGAATCCGTTCGTCAGTGACGTCCAGCAACTGTCATCCGCCAGCGAGTCACGGCAATTAGCGTGGCACATCGCCAGTGCAATCAGCTCCGCCGTCGGTGCCTTTTGTCCCGTCAGGCGAATTGCCAGGCGGCCACTGAGTTCTTTCAGGTGACCCAGCAGGAATTCCGCATTTCGGCGACTGCGGCTGAGGCCCATCTGGTCGAGCGCCGTGTCCAGAAGTGTTCGCACTTCGTCGAGATTGCTCGTCGATGTAATGAGTTGAAGGCACCCAAGGTCTTCGCGTTCCGGAACGCAGTCGATCACGTAGGCATCGTAGATTTCCCGATTGTCGCGTGGCGAATCGAAGTATTCGATTCCGGCGTTTCGATCGAGTGTAATCACCCAGTCACAGAGCCGATGGAGTTCTCGCAGGCTATGAGCCTTCTCCGGCGAAATTTCAGTGCGCAGGACGGGGCCGTTCGCTTCTTGCTTCAGGTTTCTGGCGACACATTTTTCAATTGCCTGTTGCATCCGCAGCAAACGCTCAGTGTGTGCTCGCTCGGACGGATGCTTTTCTCCGTCTGTCGATGTGAGCACAGAGCTTTTCCAAAGCGGAGATGGCAGGCTTGTGTACTGCCGTTCAAAGAACGACATCAGCCCGAAGGCAAAGAACGGCCGCTTTACGTTATCGGATTGCGGATTCTCGGCGACGACCCGAGACTCAAATGTGTCGAACGCTACAGCCAGGTGAGCCGCTGTGGCGGGATCGGTGTGGCTCTTTCTGGCCCAGCGAAGCCGAGGAAGCGTCATCCCTCCCGGCAGGCTCGATGATTCCAGCATCCATTGATCATTTTCGCCCAGAACCCCCGCGCCGCTGCGGCGCTTTTCGCGTGCTTCGGCGATGAAGCGTCCCGCGACGCCGCGCTGTTCCGCGGAAGGATAAAGTTCGAGAACGAATGACGGCTTATTCGGCTGAGACTCATCGTCGTCAGTATCAATCTCAGACGACTGTTCATTTTGCTTCTGAACATGGCCCAACGAGCGCGCGACTGTCAGGCCGTCACCGGGACGCAGCGCATGAATGTGCAACAGTCGCGACGTGTCGTGGCATTCGATGTAGCGAAGAATTTCCTGCCCCAGCACGTGCGCACTTTGGCCGCCGACGGTCGGGGCGATTTCCGACGAGCCCGTGTCTCCGAGCGACCGGGCGAGGATCGCAATCGCGGCTTTCGGTTCCTTGTCCGAATCCAGCACCATTCCGACGGCGTGAAATCCCAGCGTGTCAGCAAACACGAACGAACTCTGTGCGTCGACACCTGGAAGAAACGCGGGAAACATCGATCCGTCCAGCACGTCGAGTTCATCGCGAACCTGTTTCGGACGTTTCTCTTCGTCGAATCCTGTGTGCAGAACCAGATTGTCATAGCCCAACTGCCACGCGACTCGAAGGGGATGTGCCGGCAACACAATCAACCCGATGGTGCGTCCCGAGAGCGACTGCACTTCCACGGTTTGATGCAGTGCGGCGAGCGGCTCTGCTTCCTCCAATAGTGCGGCCCATGCAAGAACGTATTCCTTGATGACCGTTCCCACAACAGCCGCATTCTGATCATAAATCTGGCCGACACCCCCGCCCGACTGCGCAAATCGTTCCGCCAGCTTTTTGCTGGCCGTGGTCGCTCGATCCCAAAGTGAGGTCACCGATTCCGGCTCCGACTCCGGTGTCCTGACAGGAACGAATTCGGGAATCGAAGCCCGTGCCCCGGATGCACGAACCTTGACGCGCCAGCGACCAGGTTCGCCGCCACGGGAAATCCAGTCCTGTTCGACTTCCGCGATCAACGGTGGCCGCAATACGCGAAACGTCTTTCCGCGTTGGGGCGTCCGCTGTACGACGTATCCCTTCGAATCGACGGGCAGGGCTTCCGCAGCCGAAGCGAGATCTGTCACCATGTCGCGGTCATCCAGCTCGATCAGGCCTTCGCTGAACGTCCGCATGATCTTGCCGACGCCTCCGGCAGTCCTCTCCGGCGGTTCGCCGAACCGAATCACGAATTCTTCGCTTTCTTGCTTTTCGATCTGATCATTGCCGACCACGGACACGACGATTCTGGCGTTGATCAGAGCGTCGTCGTTCAACATCGCGAAGTCGTCGTTTGTGAATCGACACTTCTCATCTTTCTTCGCGGTATGTGACGTTGTCCGCGAAGTCAGTTCTTCATCCATGTCGGTGACAATGGCCACCTGATAGTCGACGGAGTCCTTTTCCAGATTATCGGGACGTGCGTTCCATGAGATTTCCAGCTTGGAATAGTTTCCGTTTTGATCGGCATTCGGATCCAGAATTAAGACCGGCGGATCATCGGGGTCACCATCTTCAATCAGTCCGGAAGGTTTCTTGACACCGCCATTGCGATTCCGCCACGTGATAAGTTCGATGCCTTCAACCTGCTGGGCAGCGGCCTCCATCTTGAGAGCGTTGACCCACAGCTCCGGCGTGGATTCCAGTTCAGACAGCGATTGCTGCAACGGCTGTGTGGCTGCGGAGCGAAGAAACCGCTCAAGCTGGCTTCTCTGAAGATCACTGGGGTTCAGAAGCTTCAGTGATTCGATTCTGCGGGCCGGGGATCTCGCTGAAACCGCGTTTCCAAACAGCCGCTCGATGAACAGCCGGGAAATATCAAGATCGTCCGAGGATTCATCGTTGTCTTCACACTTGACCGGCCACAGCCCAAGCAGGCCGAGTAATTTCCCCGGGTGCTTCTTTTCCTCGGCAACACGGACCAGAAAATCGAATTCCGTCCACGGCGAAAGGCTGAATTGTTGCCCGAGCCTTCGAGCGCGCTTCACGGCAGTTTCGGCATAGAGGCGCACCGGCCGAGAATGCTGTTTCGTGACCTGAGCGGCGGCAAGCCTAATCGCTTCCTTGAACAGACCTGACTCATCGACTTCACGGGCGGCGCTGTAAACACCGTCCATGCCGGCCCCTGCTTCATCGGTGTCAACAAGCAGCAACACCGGATCGTCCTTCGCCTCACGAATCTCGACGGCTTCGTCTGCAGTGATTGACCGGGAAGCCGTGTCGTTTATCTCTCCCACACGCCATACATGCCAGTCATTCGGGGCGAATCCTGAATCACCAGCGAGTTCACGAATGACGTGCGGAGTCAGGCAGCGGACGAACGCCATTGATCCGGGACCGGGGACACCGAGCGTCTTCTCGAAAGCTTTGCCGAGCAGTTCCCCGTGAAGTTTATGCCAGATCATTCGACTCACCGTTGTTGAATTCAAATCGCGGACGCAGATGCTTCATCGATTCCGCATCGTTGACTCCGACAAGAAGGCCCAGATCCCGCAGTCGGCGTTCCAGAACACTTCGGTTACGTTGAAGTAAATCGTTTGACACCGTCATTCCGGGCGGAGCGACGTCGACGCAGAATCCATTGCGTTCCCGGAGCGCCTGAACAAAGTCGCGAAATGCGAGCGGTCGCCAGCCCCGCTTGCTGCCAGAGGGCAGAACATGCACATGAACAAGGTAGTCCAGCACGGAATCAGTAAAGACAATCGAACGGACTTCGCGGCGCTTGGCACGTCCTTCAACGGATGTTCGAGATACCGTTCGTTTGGCTGCCAAACCATTTGGGCGGGAAGTCATCAGGACGGAATCGATCATCTCATTCAGGAATAGATGCCGCTGCAGTGACGTTAGCGCTTCCGCGATTCTCCAGACGGGGTTTTCTTGTGCTCGACTGTCCCGCATCATTGCAGCCGCGTCGGGATATTCAGCCTCAAATCGCTCGCCGAGTTCTTCGGCCTTCGCGTCCAGGCCGTCAAGAATGGCTTCCGATCGAGGGTGGCGCTCAAACAGAATCTCTCCCAGCAAATTCACCCAGTCGGTGGCGTACGGGCGGGTCTGCATCTGAAGATTCTTGAGCTTTCGATCGTACCGCGCCGAATAGTCAAGCAGTCGCAGCGCCATCAGGACAACCGGGAAACGCTGAATGCGTCGCATGAAGTCATCCATCGAGTTTTCAGCAAGTGAATGCAGTTCACGCTGGACGCCGTTCGAGCAATCCACAAATAGATGAGCTGGTTGCTGTTTGTTGCTGTTGCGAATCTGTCCGGTTCGAGACCAATCGAAAAGTAGTTCAATGACACTGGTGACAATCGTGGTCAGACCTGTGGCCATGCATGATTCGAGCAGTTCGACGAATGCATGGCGGGGAATGACATCGGCGTACGCGCGAACAAATTTTCGGATGTCTTCGGAAAAATGACGAGCCGCCGTTTCAGCGATTGGTCGTTGATTTGAGATGCGATCGCCGCCTTCGGTCTTGGCTCGTACTTTGTCCGGCGCTTCGCCCAGTTGCTGAGCAAGACGAATGATGAGCAGTTGATCCAGTCCGACTTCCGCAGACTCGTCGAAACGATCGGCTGCTCGATTCGCGTCGAATGGTCCCTCACGAACGACGCCATCGTGAAATGCCCGCAACAGAACATTGTCATCGAATCCACGTCCCACACCGAACCAGGTCTTGTCGTCTTCGCTGGTTTGTTCGACGTGGTGAGACTGCTGGTCGGCCAACATTGCCACGATCATCTCGGGGGCATAGCGTAAGTGCGTCACCTGGTCTGGGAGGTCAATCCAGCTTGACATGTAATGGGCCGGCGCGACCCGTTGAACCTGTTCAGTGCGGCCAAGTGCATGTTTCGCGTTCTCAAGGCAAAAACTGAGCAGGAGATCGCCGAGAATTGCTGATTCTGTTTCAGTGCGAAAGTTGGCGAACTCCGGTTCGCCGGTAAGTATCGACGTGATTCGCTCAATCGTCGCGCCACGTCTGCGCTCCTTCGGTGTCCCGGACGCGGCCCCGAAAGTCTTGACGAACTGCCCACGGCCCCGTCGGTGGCCAAAGCGAAACATAAAGAACACCGCAGGCAGCACTGCGGAGAGATCGAAAGTCTGAACAGAAATCGGCAACGCCTTCTCATAGTTTCCTGACCAGATTTCCCGGGTCATCTGCCGCCCAAGAACGTCATCAACAATTGCGCGAGCCGTGCCGCTCATCGGTCGTCTCCTGTGTGCAGTTTCGTGAGCACCATCTGCTGCAACGGTCCGTCGTCAGTGCTTTCGACAACGCTCGACACCTCGTAAACCTGTCGATCGTCCATCGGGTTCCAGGCGAGGAGCCTGCGTTCGTCTTCCCGCACAAGGCGCTGGACGAAAA
>CAZHET010000286.1:0-8689 GCA_964531585.1 uncultured Planctomycetaceae bacterium
CGGCGTTGAAGCCCGGCCTTGACCAGCCGGGCTTCTTCGTTTCCTGCACCGGGTGGAAACGGGGGTCGGAAACGACCCGTCGCGACTACGAACGACCAACTCGCGGAGTTCCCCCCCAGCCATGTCGTTGAGTCCATCAGCTTCTCCGTTTCCTAAGACAACCATGCTGCGACAAGACGCGCCCATACCGCAACTGACCTGAGTATGCACCCGGCCGCTTGATTTTCTTTCGGCAATTGTCGGTATTACGTAACCGTGAAGTCGGACGGCAGGCTCCAGAAGCTGTGCTGTCCGGTGGCGTTTATGGCCTGGACCCACCAGCGGTAGTTTCCGGCGGCCAGGGGAGTCGGGTTGACATAGGTTGTGGCCACCAGGAAGTCCTCGCGAATCACCACGCCGGCTCCGTCAAGGCTCGACACATGCAGAATGTAGCGGACTGCTCCGCTGAACGTCTGCCATGAGAACGTCGGTGATGGACTGCTGATAGCTCCGGTCGGGCCGAACAGAATCGGTCGGCCTGCCACGGAAAAATCACGCGGCTGACTCCAGGCACTGGACGTCCCGTCGACGGCTTTCGCGATCACCCACCAGCGATAGTCGCCCGCGGCCAGCGTGGCCGGGCTGGCAAACGAGGTCGCGGTCACTCCCTGCTGGAAGAAGATCGTCGCGTTGTCTTCCAGAGACCGCAGATAGACACCATAGCTGGTCGCGCCGGCGACCGCGTTCCAGTGGAATGCAGCGGGCTGCGCAAAACTGCCGCCGGACGGATTCTGCAACGTCGGCGGTGTCACAATCCGGAAGTCCTGGAAAACGGACCACGTGCCAAAGTCGTTTTGAGCGTTGAAAGCTCTCACCCAGACGCGATACCGCCCGATGCCCAGAGCGGGCAAAGTGAGCGACGTTCCCGCAACGTTCGTGTTGTGAACAATCGGACTCTGGCCGGTGCTGAGACTGTTGACCCAGACTTCGTACCTGGACGCTCCCGTGACGGCGGTCCACGACAGTTGTGGTGTCGCGGTCTGAAAACTGTCGGACGACACGATTGCTGGCGCCGGACGAACCTGAAACGCCGCTGCCGCCGACCACGCGCTGCTTCCGCCGCCTGACAGATTGGCCTGTACCCAGACGGTGTATCGTCCCAGCGGAAGATCGGCCGCTGGCGTGAACGATGTGCCACTGACGGTAACGTCGCTGTACGGACTGGTTGCCGTGCTGAGATTCGTGATCCAGACACGATACGAAGCGGCCGCAGAAACACCGGACCAGGTGATCGTCGGCGTCGCATCCGTGGTCAGCCCCGATGGTCCCGTAACCACCGGCTGCCCCGATGCGCCACGTATCAGGACCAGCCGATTGCCGCTGCCGGTTCCGATCTGGAACTGAGGAATCGTCAGCAGACCGTCGGCATCCGCGGTCACCGAACCTGACGCGACCACCTGCGATGTGGAATTATTCAAGTTCTGCCAGTTGAAGGAATCGCCGGGACTGACCTGCAACTGCTGCAGATTGCGCGGCGTGATATTGGCTGTCTGAGCCACCGTTTTTGACTTCAGGGAAATTTCATAGCGATCAGTCGTGTCAACAATGTTCGTGTGGAACGCATTCCATGGCGTTGCCCAGCTGATGCTGAGATTGTAAAACCCGGTTTGTGACGTCGAGGGTGGGACCGGTCCCGAATCGGTCGCACTGGTCATCGCAGGGAAGCTGTAGTCGCTGCGAAAAACAAACTCTCCCAGATCCTGGCCGGAACTTCCGGTGAACATGTCGTGATTGATGCCGGAAAAGCCGAGCCACGTGTGATCCCAGCCGGCTCGCGTCTCAGCGGTGAACGCGGTGTTTGCTTCATACAACGCGGCAATAAACGGCTGGCCCTGCGTCGCCCAGTCAATAGTGGTGTCTGCCGTTCCATGGCCGAATGTCAGGAATGCCATGTCATGGCTGCGAAGCCGCACAACCTGTTCGTGGTGATTCACCCAGTTGTAAACACCGGCACCGTCATATTGCCAGATCTGACTGGCATGGATCCCCCTGCTGACAATGGGCAGATTGTTCTGCTGAGTTCCCCACAACGTGCGAAAGTTCTCCTGAAAAAGCGGACTTGTCGCGTAGTTCGTCATCGGCAGGCTGCCGTACACGCCGGAAAACACGTTTCCGTAGCGGATGCCGAGAGCCAGTGCTCCGGACGCGCCCATGGAATGTCCCTGAGCGTGGATTCTGGTTTCATCAACGCTGAAGTTTGAAATCACTTCGTCAATCGTTCGTAGCAGTCGCTGCTCCGTGAAATTTTCAATCACGCCGCTGGATGGCGTGGTGCCGGATGTTTCGTAATTGTGATCCGCAGCGAACCCGTACCACCATGTGTGCTGTGTTCCGGCATCACCGCCAGGATCATCGGGGAACACCTGAATGGCCTGCCAGTCAAATTCCGAATGCGCCGGTGCCATATAGCGGCCACCGAATGAGTGCAGCGTCAGCTTCAGCGGCCACTGGGTGCCCGGGTTGTAGTTCGATGGCAATGCCACAGCATAGTTGTAGGCGTATCCCTGGAACGTCGGGTTCCATTGCGTGTAGTCCATGAACTGGGTATAGACTCGGCCTCGTCCATTGTTGACGGACGACACAAGCACCGGCGCGGGCACTGTGACAGTTTCATTGACTGCAGACGTCGTTGCATTGGACCCCGGCGAAATCGTCAACACTTCCACGCCATTTGTGACCTGCGTGACGGCGTAGTACCACGCACCTCCGCTGCCGCTGGCTGTGGTATGCACAAACAGGCCCTGATCGCTGGACAGCGGAGTTCCCAGGTCATTGATGACAAATGTCTGCGGTGCTCCTGCGCCTGTCAGCTGATGGACCGATGTGTTTTCGTCAAGCGGCCCCCATTTCGAAGTCAGCCTCTGAGCCTGGGACAGATTGCCGGTGGAAATCGGGCTGGAGTGGCGGTAGACGTGATAATGCTCACCGCCGACATTGAGCGCTTCGTTCCATGTCACGAACGTCTGACCGGAGCGATGAAACGCCTGAATCCCCGTCGCGTCCAGAAGTTGCCGCTGTTCGAGAACCTCCGCCGTTGCAACAGCCCCGCTCACGCCGCCCCGGCGGCGGCTGGTGGCTCGGTGACAGTCACAACTCAAGCGCCAGGCAAGGTACCGGAGTGTTTGGATCAACATGAGAATCTTACTGAGGAGACGGCGCGCGGGGCGCGCAACGGGCAAAGAGGCGATTGGTCGTTCATGCGGCCGCGAGGATGCGGTCGTGAAATACGATACAGGGTCCGCAAAGTCGCCTGGTTTAAGGATTTGGCGTGACGGCACAGATCCCGTGTTCTTATCGACGCCGTCGTCAAATTCGCTGGAAGCTGATTAACCGGCCACGGTGGATGAGGCTTCGGGAGGCACGGAACGGGGTAACCGGCGGATCGCCGCCGGCAGAAAGTGCCGCTGCGTGGCAAGCCGGGAAAACTACGCCCCGGCGATGCAGGCAGCATGTCCGGCCCATAAGAGCAGGAACTGCGGATGCGGCAACGCGCCAACGCCCACCACGCGGCAGGCGACCAGGCGCCCGCGAGACCGGCCACCGGGCGACCGGACAACAGCGAAACCTCAGACGCACTCGCGGCTGACCGCCCGCGAGAAACGCCTATCTCCGGCATTCGATCGGGTTTACACAAAATCGGAAACCCGCTATATGTTCCTGACTTTCCGGTTGCGGTCACGTTCCGTACCGAGTGCGCGGACGCCAGGCGGCCTCGCAGATCCAGTTTTTCCGGCCAGCAGCCGTGTTTGTCGGCAGTCGAAGTTCTAACGGGAGGATGTCTCAGTGTCCGTTGAAGAAAAGGTGTTTGGGATTGTCAGCGATCAGCTTGATGCTCCAAAGGAGGACGTCACGCGTGAAAGTTCCTTTGTGGATGACCTGAAGGCCGATTCGCTGGATATTGTCGAGCTGGTGATGGCGCTGGAAGACGAGTTCGACATCAAAATCCCGGACGAAGACTACGACAAGATCAAGACGGTCGGCGATGTGATCAACTATATCGAGGCGAAGTCCTGATCGATGTCCCGACGACGGGTGGTAGTCACCGGCACTGGCATCGTTACATCCCTCGGCTGCGATGTGAACGAAGTCTGGCGGCTGATCTGTGAAGGCCACAGTGGCGTTCGACCCGTCAAACGGTTTGACTGCAGCGAGTCGCGCGTCCGCTTCGGCGGCGAAGTCCGGGACTTCGACGCATGTGCTCACATGAAACTCGACAGCCGTGAGCTGCGGCGGATGGATCGTTTCGGGCAGTTCGCAATCGTGGCTGCCCATCAGGCGATTGTCGAGTCCGGGATCGATTTTTCGCAGGGTGACCCATACCGCCACGGAGTCCTGGTCGGCAGCGGCATCGGCGGGCTGGATGAAATCGAGGCCCAGCACGCCCGGCTGTTCGATCGCGGTCCCGAACGCATTTCCGCCTTCATGATTCCCCGGCTGATGATCAACGCCGCCAGCGGGAATATCTCTGTGCGCTGGGGACTGCGCGGCCCGAATTCGGCCGTCGCCACCGCCTGTGCATCCGGCACCAACGCCATCGGCGACGCCTATCGGTTGATTCGCAGCGGGCTGGCAGACGTCATGGTCACCGGCGGCAGTGAAGCGCCGCTGACGCCGATGGGGCTGTTCGGGTTCGCTCGCATGAACGCCCTGTCCACTCGCAACGACGCGCCGGAACGGGCCAGTCGCCCCTTCGATCGCGATCGTGACGGCTTTGTCCTGTCCGAAGGAGCCGGCATCGTGGTTCTGGAAGAAATGGAATTCGCGAAGCGGCGCGGTGCCAACATTCTGGCGGAGATTCAGGGCTACGGCCTTTCCGGCGACGCGCGGCACATGACGGCTCCCGACAGTGACGGAGTCAGCGCGGCTCACGCGATGCGCAACGCAATCACCGATGCGCAAGTGGCTCCGGACGGCATCGATTACGTGAATACTCACGGCACAAGCACGCCGCTGGGCGATCTCGCCGAATCGGCAGCGATCAAGGCGGTCTTTGGTTCGCACACGCGGTCGCTGGCCGCGTCCAGCACCAAGAGCCAGCTTGGCCATCTGCTGGGAGCCTCCGGCGGCGTGGAAGTGGTTTTCTGCGTGAAGGCCCTGCAGACACAGACCGCACCGCCAACGATCAACCTGGAGAATCCGGCGGAAGGCTGTGATCTGGACTACGTCCCGCACACCGCGCGAGACATGCGGATTCGCCGCACGATGAAAAACAGCTTCGGCTTCGGAGGCCACAACGCCTGCCTTGTGCTGGGACAGCCTTGACGCAGCCTTCGCCCGCAGCCCGCTTGCACATCGGGACTGCATTCCCGTCGATTCGCACCGACGCGATCCGGGTCGTACGGCGACACAATGGTCCGCCACGGTTGGGAATCCGTGGCACCATTGCCTAGCATCCGTGGCAGAGCCCACCAATTCGATCCTTCCCACTGACTTCTCATGGCGGACGGCGTGCTGCAACTGATCGTGCTGACCGGCAGCGACCGGCCGGAAGTTCTGTCGACGTGGAATGACCTGCTGCAGGCCACGCGCCAGACTCCGGGCGTTGAAATCATCGGTGAGTACTCGCGCTCCGAAACCGTGCCGGATTCCTGCGACGCGGATCTGGCTGTTGTCATCGGCGGCGACGGGTCGATTCTGCGAGGCTGTCGGCAACTGGGGTCGAAGCAGATTCCGATCCTCGGAGTCAACGTGGGCCGCCTGGGATTTCTTGCTGATCTCTACCCGGAAGAATTTCGCGAAAACCTGAAACACCTGAAGTCGGGAAACTATCGCGTTGTCGAACACCTGATGTTTGAATGCGAACACCTGCTGGCCGACGGCACCGTGGAAACAGATCTCGGCCTGAACGAAGCAACTGTCACGTCCGGCAAGTCGCTGAAGATGCTGGACATCGCTTTGGAAATCGACGCTCAGCCCGTCACCACCTTCAGTTGCGATGGTCTGATCATCAGCACTCCCGTCGGTTCGACGGCTCACAATCTGTCCGCCGGCGGGCCGATTCTCAGACAGGACCTGCAGGCATTCTGCATCACCCCGATCTGCCCGCACACGCTGACCGTTCGACCTATCGTCGATTCGGCCGACCGCACGTATAGTTTGTCCGTCGCGGATGCTCCGGACGGCGTGATGCTGGTCATTGACGGCCAGATTCACCGTCACGTTAACGCCGGCGAACGCGTCCGGATCCGCCGCGCTGCGCAAACGTTCAAACTGGTGCATTTCCCCGGACACAGCTATTACGCAACGCTGCATCGCAAGCTCGGCTGGCGCGGGCAGCTTGACTACCGCGAACGCCGCGGAACCTGATAAGAAACGCCGGCCTGCACGTCATTCCTGTGCTGCGGTCATTTCAACCCGCCTGTCATTTCAACCCGCCTGTCATTTCAACCCGCCCTTCTCATTCCTGTTTCCTGTTCATTGCTGTGTCCTCGTTACTACGGCCTGCCCGTCATTCCGGTGGCCGGGATGACGTGGACAAAGACTGTTTCACCACACGAGCCTCCACGCTGGAACAAGGTCCCATGACAAAAAAAAGCAGAGACGATCGTCGCTGGCGGGCCACCACGGTTCTCGCAGTGCGGCACGGCGGTAAGATCGTCGTGGGTTCTGACGGCCAGGTCACTCACGGCAACACCATCATGAAATCCGACACGCGCAAGCTGCGGCGCATGCTTGACGGGCGCGTGATTGTCGGTTTCGCCGGATCCACCGCCGACGCGTTCGCTCTGATGGAACGCTTCGAAGAAAAGGCGAAGGACTATCCGGGCAACATCGCGCGAGCCGCGACGGAACTTGCCCGCGACTGGCGCATGGACCGCGCTTTGCGGCGGCTGGAAGCCATGATGATCGTCGCCGACGCGGAGCTCACGCTGCTGCTGACCGGTCAGGGTGACGTTGTTCAGCCCACCGACGGCGTCGTCGGCATCGGGTCCGGCGGAGCCTACGCGACGGCCGCCGCGCGGGCTCTGGTGGGGCACTCCACGCTGCCCGCTGACGAGATCGTCCGCGAAGCGCTGCAGATCGCGGCCGACATCGACATTTACACCAACAACAACATCATCATCGAGGAAATCCCGTGTCAGCACTGACACCCGCTCAGGTGGTTGAGCAGCTTGACCAGCACATCGTCGGTCAGTCCGACGCCAAGCGAGCCGTCGCAATCGCACTGCGAAATCGCTGGCGTTGGCTGAATCTGTCGGAAGAAATGCGCCGCGAAGTCACGCCTCGCAATATTCTGATGATCGGTCCGACGGGTGTTGGCAAGACAGAAATCACACGCCGCCTGGCGAAGCTGACCGGCGCGCCGTTCATTAAAGTCGAAGCCAGCAAGTACACCGAAGTCGGTTACTACGGCCGCGACGTCGAAAGCATGATTCGCGATCTGGTCGACGCCGCCATCGGTCTGGTCCGCACGGCGAAGCGGAAGGAAGTCGAATCCGTCGCCGAACAGCGCGTCGAGGATCGTCTGCTGGAACTGCTGGTCCCGTTCGAACCGCCGCCACGACGCACCGTTCACGATGCTGCCGCCGCGCAATCAGGCCAGACGGAAACGATCGACGACGAAGCGGAGTCTCATCAGGCCCGCCATGAACGCACCATCGCCAAGTTTCGAGACATGCTGCGCGACGGCAAGCTGGAAGAACGCACCGTCGAACTCTCCGTCGAACAGCGGTCCTCGCCCGTGCAGGTCTTCACCAACATGGGGATGGAACAGATGGACATGGACCTGCAGGGAATGCTGGAACGCATGATGCCGAAGAAAAATGCGGCACGCAGAATGACGGTCGCTCAGGCTCGCGATGTCCTGCACGAACAGGAAGTCGAAGGTCTGCTCGACAAAGACGCGATCCACGAAGAAGCCGTCGAACTGACGGAGTCCTCCGGGATGATCTTTATCGACGAAATGGACAAGATCTGCAGTTCCGGTGAAGGATCCAAATCCGCAGACGTCAGCCGTCAGGGAGTCCAGCGCGATCTGCTGCCAATCGTCGAAGGCACGACGGTACAGACTCGCTACGGAACGGTGTCAACGGAAAAGATCATGTTCATCGCGGCAGGTGCCTTTCACCGCTCACGGCCGTCCGACCTGATGCCCGAACTGCAGGGACGCTTTCCGATTCGTGTCGAACTTCAGGACCTGACGCGAGACGACTTCGTCAGAATCCTCACTGAACCCTCCGGCTCACTGACGCGACAATACACCGAACTGCTTGCGGTCGACGCCATCACGCTGCAATTCACCGACGATGGAATTCAGGCCATCGCCGATGTGGCCTTTTATGTCAATCAAACAACCCAGAACATTGGAGCCCGCCGCCTTCAAACCATTATGGAACGCCTGCTGGAAGATGTCAGCTTCGCCGCTCCGGAGTGCGGAACAAAGTCAATTACCATCGACCGAGCCTACGTGGACGAACGACTGGAAGACATTCGCAAAGACGAAGATCTCAGCCGCTTCGTCCTGTAATTCTCCTTCAGCACTCCCACCTGCGATCCGCTGCAGCCAGGCGGACCAACACAGTGTGAGCAGACGGCGTGAGCCCAGTGGCACTCTTGTTAGGTATTCAAAATGCCCGACAAAACCGGGCCTGGCTCCCGGAGGAAGCAAACATCGCCTTGATCTATTGACGTCCGTGGGAGACTCGACTTG
>CAZHET010000287.1:0-8688 GCA_964531585.1 uncultured Planctomycetaceae bacterium
AGCTGCAGCAGTTCCTTTGGCAGATTGAAATGCACGTTTTCCTGCCGCAGCGTTTCTTCGGACAGCGTTGCCGCGAAATTCTGCTGCAGATAGGAAATGCACTCCTGCACCACGACTTCCGGAGCACTTGCTCCCGCGGTGATGACGACGGTTTCTGCGTCGTCGAACCAGTCCTGCTGCAGTTCTGACGCCCCGTCAATCAGGTACGAAGGCACACCCTGCGCGGCTCCGATTTCCATCAGGCGGCGACTGTTGCTGCTGTTCTGACTGCCCAGCACGATCAGCACATCTGCTCGTTCGACCAAAGTCTTCACGGCGTCCTGGCGATTGGTCGTGGCGTAGCAGATGTCTTCCTTCTTCGGCGATTCGATGTTGGGATAGCGTGTTTTCAGGGCGGAGATCACCTGCGCGGCTTCATCGACGCTGAGCGTTGTCTGAGTCAGATAGGCCAGCCGGTCGTCTGCGGTGAATGGCAGGGCCGCGACTTCGGCCGGAGATTCCACCAGCGTAATACTTTCCGGAGCTTCTCCCATCGTGCCGATGACTTCATCGTGGCCTTCGTGGCCGATCAGCAGGATGTTGTAGCCGTCGCGAGCGTAGCGGATGGCTTCCAGATGCACTTTCGTCACCAGTGGACACGTGGCGTCAACGGTCTGCAGACTTCGTTCCCTGGCGACGCGGCGGATCTCCGGAGACACACCGTGTGCGCTGAACAGCAGAATGGACCCGTGCGGAACTTCATCCAGCGAATCGACGAATGTCACTCCCTGTTGAGTGAACCGATCGACGACGTACTTGTTGTGGACGATTTCGTGATAGACGTAGATGCCCGGGCCGACCCGGCGAATGGCCTCATCCAGACATTCAATCGCCATGTTGACGCCGGCACAGAAACCGCGCGGACTGGCAAGCAGAATTTGCATGACTGCGTTGTCACCTGTGTCAGAAATCGCTGTTTCCGGTCCGGCCTACGAGACGTTGTCCGAAGCCGTCGAGATCACCGTTGTCTCGAACGGTTGTGATTCGGAGTTCAGTTCTTCCAACCGTTCTACGACCAGACGGTTTAACTCAGGAAGTCCTTTTCCTGTCACGGCGGAAATCAGAAACACTTCGCGGCCGGACGTTTCACGCAGCAGTTCGGCGCATGTTTCTGCGTCCGGCAGTTCGGCCTTGGTGACGCACAGAATTTCCGGGCGTTCGGCCAGTCGGGGATTGTATTTTTCCAGTTCCGTGCGAATCTGATCGTAGTTGTCCAGGGGATCGGACTGATCCATCGGTGCCGGCTCGACCAGATGAACCAGCAGCCGCGTGCGTTCGATGTGCTTGAGGAATTCGTGGCCCAGGCCGGCTCCTTCGTGGGCACCTTCGATCAGTCCCGGAATGTCGGCCAGTACGTAGTTCTGATCCATGTTGACCTGCACGACGCCCAGGTTCGGATACTTTGTCGTGAAGGGATAGTCGCCGATTTCCGGAGTGGCTCGCGAAACGCGTGAAAGCAGCGTCGACTTGCCTGCGTTTGGTTTTCCGACCAGACCGACGTCTGCGATAAGCTTCAGTTCCAGCACGATTTCTCGGTAATCCCCCGGCTTCCCCGGTTCACACTCGCGTGGGGCGCGGTTGGTGGATGTCGCGAATCGCTTGTTTCCTCTTCCGCCCTGGCCTCCCTTTGCGATGATGACCTGTTCGCCGTGGTGCTGCAGGTCTTTCAGCAGATGGCCGTGAGTTGCGTCCAGCACCAGAGTTCCCGGCGGGACGGGAATGACGGTGTCGTGTCCGTTGCGGCCGGTCATCAGGCTGCCCATGCCGTGCTGACCTCGTTCGGCATTCCAGTGCCGGTGGCCGGTGAGATTTGTCAGCGAACCGAGATTGCGATCGGCCTGGATAATCACGCTGCCGCCGTCACCGCCGTCGCCTCCGTCGGGGCCGCCGCGAGGCACGAATTTCTCCCGGCGGAAGCTGCTGCAACCGTTGCCACCGTCTCCGGCCCGACAGTACAGAATGACTCGGTCGACGAACATGGTGGTTATGTCGCTCGCACAGTGGCGGGAACGTTTGCCATCGCGAGCAACGCCGGCAGCCGTTCGCGGATCTGTCGTTCGTGGCCCTGTGAAAGCCGCGGCAGCGGCGGAGCGAACTCTGCACCACAGATTCCGCGCAGGTGCAAAGCAAACTTCAGAGCGGGAATCAGATTCATGCGGTCGCCGGGGTCGCGGTAGACGTCGCTGAAGACGTGATGAACGATGTTCATCAGGCGTGTGACGTCGTCGTGGTCGCCTCTCTGAGACAACTCAAACAGATCAACATACAGCGCCGGCAACAGGTTCGCGCCACCGCAGACGGCCCCGTCAGCTCCGGCCGCAACGGCTTGCGGAACGAGTTCTTCCGGCCCCATGAAGACCACAAAGTCGTCACGATCTTCGAATTGCCGGCACAGAGTTCGAAAGTAGGCCAGATCGCCGCTGCTGTCTTTCACGCCGACAATATTCGGATGCTGCGAAAGACGCTGGATCGTCTCTGGCGTCAGGTGGATCTCCACACAGCTCGGCATGTTGTACAGCATCAGCGGCAGAGCTGATTCGTCAGCCAGGCGTTCGAACCAGTCAATCACGGCTGCCTGAGTTGTCGCGAAGTAAAACGGCGCGGCAGCAACGATCGCAGCGGCCACGCAGCTTGCGGCGTGTTCGGCCAGATACATTGATTCTGCCAGGGAGCAGTCGGTGACGCCGACCAGAACCGGCACGCGTCCTTCGGCGACCGTGCAGGCTCGTTCCACCATTTCGTAACGCATCGGATACGTCAGAGACGGCCCTTCGCCGGTAGTACCCAGCACGAAAATTCCGCGGACACCGCCATCGATCACGTGGTCGATCACTCGATCCACCGCGTCGATGTCCAGTTTGTCGAACGATTTCAGAGGAGTCACGAGCGGAGGAATGATTCCGGTGAAGGACGTCATGGCAGTTTTGTGTGATGAAGGTACAGGCATTGCAATCCGTCGGCGGTTCCAGAGTCCATTGCCGGAAGTCGGTTGCTTCCGTGCGATCCGACGATATTTGAAGTATGGGCGCTCAACTCTACCAGGCACCCAGGATTCTACGCGCACTTTTCGATTTTTCGAGAACCGGGACGCAGGGCGTCCGGCGATCACGGCTGCACCAGTTCGTGACCTCCGGCGGTCAGCAACGATCGCGCAACGGCGCTGCCGATTGCGGCAGGCTGGGCGAAATCCCCCGTTTCGGTCGCTTCCAGCCGGTGCTCACCATCCAGGCTGAGCAGAACAGCCGTCAGCGTGAGTTCGTCGTCAGCATATTCCGTCCAGACTCCCAGTGGAGCATGGCAGCCGGCTCGCAGCTCCTTCAGCAAGGAACGCTCCGCCGTCACACAGGTCGTGACTTCCGCATGGCTGACCTTTGCGAGAATCTGCTGAGTCGCGCTATCGTCGACCCGGCATTCAATCCCAATGGCACCCTGGCCCACCGCCGGAAACATCAGCGGTGGTTCCAGTACCAGACTGATGCGGTCCGCCAGGCCGAGTCGGCGAAGACCGGCTTCCGCGAGCACGATGGCATCGAATTCGCCGTCGTCCAGTTTGCGGATACGGGTTTCGACGTTTCCACGAATCTCCAGCATCTTCAGGTCGGGCCGAAAATGCAGCAACTGTGCCTGACGACGAGGACTGCCGGTTCCAATGCGGGCGTGTTCCTCGAGCGCCGACAGATCACGGATCGCAGCCGCCGTCGCAGGCAGCAGCAGCGCATCACAGCGGGGAGCACGCCCAGGCACCGCTGCGAGCGTCAGTCCGTCAGCCGATTCGGTTGGCAGGTCCTTCAGGCTGTGGACAGCGATGTCACACGTTTGATTCAGAACAGCGACCTGAACTTCTCGAGTGAAGACGCCGGTGCCGCCGAACTGCCTCAGCGGATCGGACTGATTCGCATCACCTTCCGTGCGGACGTGGACGATCTCGACCGCGACATCCGGGTCTGCACTGCGGATCAGTGACGCAACGTGTTCCGCCTGCCAGAGCGCCAACCGGCTGGAACGAGTGGCGATGCGAATTCTGGGACGGGTCATCGGTAGCGGAATCTCTGAATCAGACAAAACACAGACAGCTTTCACGGGAAACAGCAGGGGCGTTCAAATCTCCTGCTCCGCGGCGGCTTCCTTGTTCGCCAGCAGAAGCCGGTTGTACGCCGCAATTGTCTCTTTGCGGCGTACCATACCCAGAAGCCGGCCGGGTTGCTGCGGATCCAGCACAGGCAGTTCATCGATATTCAGAGTCGTGAATTTTCTGAGCGCAACATTCAGGTCGTCGTCAGGAGCGACGCTGAGAAATCGTGACACCATCACGTCGGCAGCGTCGGCCAGTTGCCAGATGGTTTCGTCGTAAATGAATCGCCGCACATCATCCGCGGAAAAAATGCCGACCATTGTCTGCTCCGCGTTCAGGACCGGAAAGTAGTGCTGGTGCGTGCGGCTGAGCAGCTTAACAATTTCAGACAGCGGCATTGCTTCAGGCACACATTCGATGTGCCGATCCTTGCGAAAAACGTCGTTCACCGTCAGTCCTTCCAGCACGTCTACCAGAAAATCGCCTCGATGAGCCGGCGATTCCAGCCGCGATGAAACCTGCTTACTGTACAACGTCCAGCGCTGGCCCAGCAGAAAACACAGTGTCGACACCCACATGGTCGGCAGCAGCAACTGATAGCTTCCGGTCATTTCGGAAACCATGATGATTGTGGAAATCGGCGCGTGAGCACACCCGGCGAAGAATCCCGCCATGCCGACAATTCCAAATGCGCCCGGCTGCAGTTCGGGCCAGTACAGCTGCGCCAGTTTTCCGAAGGCGACACCAACGCAGCCTCCGATCACCATCGATGGACCAAACACGCCACCGGAACCGCCGGAACTGATCGTCAGCGATGTTGTCAGGATCTTGAAGAGTGCGACGATCAGCAGCAGCCGCACCGTCAGCGTTTCGGGTGACTGCAGCGCGGTCTGCAGAACTCCATAGCCGGTGGAAAGCACTCCCAGCAGTTTCCGCTGCCCCAGTTGCCGCGCTGCCTCAGCAGTATCTGGAGCGGCGTCCGCAGCGATGTCCGGTGCAGCGGCTTGTGGTGTCGCTGGCCCCGCCATCGGCAGTTCCTGTGCGTCCGTAGAGGTGCCCGACTGACCGGCTGCCACGGATGGCTCGTCCACAACGACTTCGACGAGGCCGCCGTGAGTCCCGATGCCGAAGTACAGCGCCGCCGCGACCAGTCCGGCAGATCCGGCTCCCATCGCGGGCTTCAGATGACGAGGACCGGGAATTCTCCGAAACAGCTCGTGGATCCCGTAAAAACATTTGATGTACAGGATGCCGACCAGCACCAGCACCACGGACATCAGGCCGTACGGAATCAGTTCCGATACGGAGTTCATGGTGTAGTCCGGGAGTTTGCCGAACACCGTCTCGAAACACTTTTCGGGCGGCAGAGCGAGCCCGTACACCAGGAACAGCCCGTAGACGGAATAGGCCACGATCGACGCAATGGCGGTCGGCACAATGACCTCGGATTCAAGGTCGGCGTCGCGGTACATGATCTCGCCGGCAAACAGCGCACCAGCGAGCGGAGCACGAAAGATCGCGCCAACTCCGGCTCCCATGCCGGCAGCCATCAGGACCCGGCGGTCCCGAGCCGACAGGCCCAGCTTCTGCCCAACGAACGATCCCAGCGTGGCTCCGATCTGAGCGATCGGACCTTCGCGTCCGCCGGACCCCGCTGTTCCCAGCGTGACTGCGGACGCCAGAGTCTTCACGATCGCGACTCGGACCGAGATGTTCCCGCGTTTGTTATGGAAGGCGTCAATCGCTCCGTCGGTACCGTGTCCTTCGGCTTCCGGCGCGAACGTGTAGACCAGAAATCCGGAAACGAGTCCGCCGAAAATCAGAACAGCTACCAGCCACACGAACGAAAACGGCGTGTCCGGCGGATGAAAGATGTGTTGCTCACCAGCCGCTTCGCCAGGCTGGAATCCGGCAAACTGCAGCAGCACGAACCGAACGACGACCTGCCCCAGCACCTGAAATATGATGGCCCCCGTCCCCGCCATGATTCCTGTCAGGACAGACAGCAGAAACCATTTCCCGTTGGAATGAAGGTGGAATTCGTTCAGAAGCTTTCGAAACGCCGAGCCCATTCAAGTTGTCCGTAGCAGCCATCCGTGCTTGAGTCCGTCGAGAAACCGTATGTTTTCCGTATCTTGCTGATTCTGTCAGCAATGCAACCATTTGATGCCGAAAGCCTTGTGGGAATGTCGGGATCGCCGAAATCGTGCGGCGTGCGGCAGCGGGCAATTCTGCGTCCGCGTTGCGTATTCACTGAGGATTCGTTTCGTTATGATTTGTGAAGTGCCACACGTTTCTTCATCAGGATTTCTCAGATTTCCGTACCGGAGCTTCGCACAATGACCCAGAAATCGAATCACTCCGGCCGCACTGTTGGGAATCCGGTTTCGCGCCGCCAGTTTCTGCAATCGGCGGGTGTTGCGGCTCTGACGGCAGTGACGATGCCCTACTGGTTTGCGCCATCGTCGCTGGCCGCTCCGTTTCGCAGTGCCAATGACCGTCCTGTGCTGGGATGCATCGGCACCGGCAGCCGCTGGGGAGCCGTCGGGCCGAACGCGATGCGATTCGCCGACTGCGCCGCACTGGCTGATGCGGATGCCAGCCACGCAGGTCGGGCTCACGAGCGCATCAATAGCGTCAACAGCAGGCGCGGTGTCGAACGGACTGTTGACGTCCACGAAGATTACCGCAGGGTTCTGGACCGAGACGACATTGACGTCGTGACCATCGTCACGCCCGACCACTGGCACACAAAGATTGCGATCGAGGCCATGCGAGCCGGTAAAGACGTGTACTGCGAAAAACCGCTGACGCTGACAATTGATGAAGGCAAACAGATTCGCAAAGTGCTGGAAGAAACCGGCCGCGTGTTTCAGGTAGGAACTCAGCAGCGCAGCGAAATGGGCCTGATGTTTCTCAAAGCGGTGGCACTCGTCCGCGAAGGACGCATCGGTGACCTCAAGACCGTCACCGTGGCCATCGGCGGTGCTCCCACAAGCGACTCGCTGCCCGTCGCCGACGTGCCGAACGGTTTGAACTGGGATCTGTGGCTCGGTCAGGCTCCGAAAGTCGACTTCCGCTACCTTGCCGGGGACAACGGCGAAACCAAAAGCTGGTCTCGCTGCCATTATGAATTCCGCTGGTGGTATGAATATTCCGGGGGCAAGATGACCGACTGGGGAGCACACCACGTGGATATCGCGTCATGGGCGCTGGGCGTCGACGACACGGGGCCGGTCAAAATTGAACCGATCACCGCGGAACACCCGGTGGAACTGAAGGACGGGGTGCCGCTCGACGATACGCGGTACAACACCGCCACGAAGTTCCACGTTCAGGCGACTTACGCCAACGGTGCCGTCCTGCACATACGCGACGACGCGACAGATCTGGGATTCGATAACGGGATTATGCTGGAAGGCTCAGCAGGCCGAATTTTCGTGAATCGCGGGAAGCTGACCGGACAGGCGGTTGATGAAATGAAAGACAAGCCGCTGAAGGAAGATACGATTCGGGAACTCTACAAGGGTAAAGACCCCGGAGACGGCAGCGACGGAAATGCTCACATGCGCAACTTCTTCGAATGCGCCGCCGACCGCGGTCAGCCGGTCAGTGACGTTCATTCACACCATCGAGCCATGACAACCTGCCATTTGGCAAACATTGCCATCCGGCTGAACAAAACACTGACCTGGAATCCGGAAACTGAGCAGATTGAAGGTGATTCGCAGGCAGCCCTGTGGCAGACTCGCGAACAGCGGAAAGGCTACGAGATTCCGGCGTAAGCCAAATGGCCGATGGGATTTTGCCATTTCCGCAGGCGGGCAGCGTTCGCCACGCAGTCGTGTCCGCCAGATAGCTAACCGGAGCCCGATATTGCCAACCTCCGCAATCTGGCTCAAATGCCCCGTTCCTCTGAGATCGGCGGCGAATTCGGTTCCGTTCAGTATGGTTCTCAATCGTTTTAACAGGTGTTCTAAGGCTTCAGGAGTGCTTACGGGACGTTAGCGACCCGTAGCGAACCCCGCCACGATGGCAGGCAGATCTGTGACCGACAGGAAGTTCTTCGTGAAATCCACACACTTCGCCGGCCGCGCGGACGTCGGTTTATCGACGATCGTGGACGTATTCGACCGGCACGAACTGTTCGAACTTCTCGACAACGATCAGGTGCTCCGACTGTCGCAGCTCGGTGGCCAGCCGGGTTTCACCGACACTCGCAGCATCCTGCGATCCACCGGTATCGCCACCAGAAGGTTGCTGGCACCGGGAGTGTCGGCGGCAGACCTTGCCGTCGCCGTTTGTCAGCGGCTCGAAGGCGAATCCGGTCGACGCCTGTCCGATTTCTCATCGATCCTGCTGTGCCATTCACACACCGACCCGCGCGCGTGTCGCCGGCTCGCCGCCGAACTGACGCTTCGGTTTCAGCTTCCCCGGAATCTGATCGTTCCCGCCAATCATGGTTGCGCGGGTTTTCTCAAAATGCTGCACGACGGCTGTCTGCTTGCCGACGATTCCGGCACCGATGCAGCCGTCGCTCTGGTTTCCGTCGAAACTCCGGAACTCTGGCACGACGC
>CAZHET010000288.1:0-8658 GCA_964531585.1 uncultured Planctomycetaceae bacterium
GGGTGGTCGCCGCGGTGACGGTTAGGCGGCAGAATTCCTGAGATTCACAGCAGCCCGTGCGACGGGACTCCGCTCCTGTCAAATCCGCGCGGTCGAATCCGAGTCGCCTCGTGCGAAATTTCGCGAACGGTCAACGAACAATGCATGCTACCGAATTCCTTGCCAACAGGAGCAAACCCGCTCACGTGCCCGTGGTCGTGCTGTTCGGCAACGAACGGTACCTGAAGCTGGAAGCGATGAAGCGGCTGCCGGGAGCCGATGCCGACAATGACGATGTCGCGCTGACTCGCGTCGCCGGAAAAGATGCCGATCTGCGCGGTGTCGTGGACGAACTGCTGACCGTATCGATGTTCGGTGATCAGCGCGTGGTGCTGGTGGAAGATGCCGACGACTTCATCAAAGACAATCGTCCGGGGCTGGAGAAGTACGTCGCGAATCCGTCGAAGTCCTCGCTGTTGATTCTGGACGTCAAATCGTGGCCAAAGAATACGAAGCTGGCGAAGGCCGTCGTTGAGACCGGACTGACTGTGGAATGCAGTCCGCTGACCGGTGCCCCGCTGTCCCGCTGGCTGCAGCGGTCGGCGAAGGCCGACTTTCAGAAGACACTGCTGCCGGCCGCCGCGGGACTGATGATTCAACTGGCTGGCGACAGTCTGGGAGTTCTCGAACAGGAACTCGCTAAGCTGGCGGCTCTGGTCGGTGATAACGACACGATCACAGAAGACGACGTGACGCGTGTCGTCGGTGGCTGGCGGCTGGAGACGACGTGGAACATGCTGGACGCCGTCCGCGACGGTCACGTCGGCCGGGCGATTGAAGATCTCGACAAGCTGATCGTGTCCGGCGAACATCCGATCAAAATTCTGGGAGGCATCACATTCGTCTTCCGCAAGTACGCCGAAGCGACAGAAATCGCCCGCCAGACTCGTGACCTTCCCGCAGCACTGCGCAGCGCGGGAGTCTTTCCGGGAGCGGTGTCCGCGTCGGAGCAATACCTGCGACGCATGGGCTACGACAAAGCCAGCCGGCTGTTCCAGTGGCTCGTGGAAGCGGATCACAATCTGAAAGGCGGCAGCCGGGTCGATCTGCGCTTGCAACTGGAACGACTCTTCGTCCGCCTTGCCGGTCAGGCGTGACCGGAGAACGCAGCTCCGCCGCCGCTCTGACAAACCGCCGCAGCTCCGACACACCGGTGCCGCGCTGGCTGCACTTCGCCTTTCGTCAGGCACATGATTCCGGAATCTGTGTCAGACGGGTGCTGATGGAGCCTGGGGTTTGATTTATCCGGTTCCCGCCCGTGTTATGCTGCCGAAATGGACACATTCCACGACGACATTTCCGCTATGCAATACGCGCTGCACATTGCCGCGTGGGGGACCGGCATGGTGGAACCGAATCCCGCGGTTGGAGCCGTCATCGTTTCTGCGGACGGCGCAAAGATCGCTGAAGGATGGCATCAAAAATTCGGCGACGCTCATGCCGAAATCAACGCGATTCGCGAAGCGCAGGGGCGCACTCAGGGAGCTGACCTGTTTGTGACTCTCGAACCCTGCGGCCACCACGGGAAAACACCGCCTTGTGCCGAAGCGGTCGTCGTCGCAGGATTTCGTCGCGTCGTCATTGGTTGCCAGGACCCGGCTCCGCATGTTGCGGGTCAGGGGATTCGCAAGCTTCGGGACGCCGGGATCGATGTGGTCGTCGGGGTCTGCGAGGAAGAAGCCAGGCGACTAATCTCGCCATTCGAAATGCTTGTCTGCCATGCGCGTCCGTGGGTGGTTGCGAAATGGGCGATGACACTGGACGGGCGCATTGCGACAACGACGGGGCATTCGCAATGGATTTCGAACGAACAATCTCGTGCGGAAGTTCACCGGCTGAGAGGCCACATGGATGCGATTCTGACCGGTGCGGGAACGGTGCGAGCAGACAATCCGACGCTGATCGCTCGCCCCGCCGGCCCACGCATGGCGACGCGTGTGATTCTGGACTCGCTCGGCACGTCTGTCGTGACTGATGGCCAGCTCGCCCGGACGATCGAACAGGCTCCCGTCCTGATCTTCGTGACCGAGCGGGCAACAGCCGACGCCGTCAGGGCACTCGAAAACATTGGGTGCGAAGTCTGTCTGACGCCAACGGATTCCGCGGGGCATCCATCCGTGGCAGCGGTACTGCAGCAGCTTGGTCAGCGGCAGTTCACCAATGTGCTGGTGGAAGGCGGCTCCCAGGTTCTGGGAAGTTTTTTTGACTGTCAACTGGTCGACGAAGCGCACGTCTTCATCGCTCCAAAGATTGTTGGAGGAGCTGCCGCACTATCACCTGTTGGCGGCGCAGGGCTGGATCGGATTCCCGAACTTGCGAGTCTAAGTCGCGTTCGCTCAACGATGTACGGAAGCGATATGTGTATTCGCGGCGACGTCGTGCGGCGTCCCGGCGGAACCACGTGCTGACATTCAGTCACGCGGTGCGGTTGCCGGTGTGTTGTTGCTGCCTGCAGAATGGCCAGCGACGGATCATCGGGAACGATTCGTCGAGCCGTTTCGGCCCACGCCGCCGCCGCCTTCAGGTCGTGATTCCTGACGTGATGAGTCACCACGGCACGCAGCGCGGGGCTGATGATCCGATGCCGCTGCCAGAAAATCAGCGCACCACCGGCGAGCAGCACGATGGCTGCCCGCAGCCACAAAGCCCGACTTCGCCCCTGCGTCACGGTCGTTTGTGAATTTTCGTGTGCGCTGGCTGGCAGCGATTCAGACACCGGTCAATACTCCCGCGGGCAATTCGGAAC
Organism: uncultured Planctomycetaceae bacterium; assembly: GCA_964531585.1. Taxonomy (GTDB): domain Bacteria; phylum Planctomycetota; class Planctomycetia; order Planctomycetales; family Planctomycetaceae; genus JAWKUA01. The sequence continues at coordinate 2,786 of CAZHET010000288.1, forward strand.
CTGCTTTTTCAGATGCGCCTGTGCTGCAGACTCTACGGCCTGCTACTGCTTTCAGTAAGACGACGGTATGAAGAAATTGTTCGCCGAGGCGCTGGGAACATTCATCCTGGTGTTTTCCGGAACGGGTGCCATCATCGCGAACGACTCGCACGGCGGAACCATCGGCCATCCCGGGATCGCTCTTACCTTTGGTCTGACAGTGATGTCCGTGATTTACGCGATCGGCAAGTTCTCCGGCGCACACATCAATCCCGCAGTGACAATCGCCTTCTGGGCGGCAGGACGCTTCGAAGCTCGCAGAGTCGTGCCTTACGTTGCCAGTCAGTTCACAGGAGCCTGCGCGGCGAGTGTCCTGCTGAAGTTGTTCTATCCGCTCCACGCCACGCTTGGAGCCACGCTGCCAGGCAGCGGCGTAACCGATCTGCATGCGTTCGGCTTTGAGGTCATCCTGACACTGATTCTGATGTTTGTGATCCTCAACGTGTCGACAGGTGCCAGCGAAGTCGGTGTGATGGCCGGTGCTGCCATCGGGTCGGTTGTGGCGTTCGAAGCCATGTTCGCCGGCCCCGTCTGCGGAGCATCAATGAATCCCGCCCGGTCGCTCGGTCCCGCACTGCTGAGCGGAAATCTCGACACGCTGTGGATCTACCTCCTGGCTCCGACAATCGGTGCACTCCTGGCGATTCCCTGCTATCGGTGTACTCAGGACACCTGAAGCTTCTGATCGCGGTGCCTGACGTTGCTAATTGCGATGATTGCGAAGGCAGGGAACTCTGCGACACGGCGACGTTCACGACTGGCGATCCTTAAATCGTGTTAGTCGCATCCGTTCGGACGGCGCGTGACGTCACCCTGATAACGGCAGTGAAAGGCCGTGGTGATCCTCTTCTGACGTAACCGACGCCGCTGAGGCCAGTTGTGGTTGATCGGCGAAAATGGCACACCCTTCGCCATGTCGCTGGAGTGTTGTGACATTTCCCGTCAATCACGTCCCCTGTCACTCAAGTCGGCGATTCCTGCCGACGACGTGCGACAAACTGAAAGTAGGTTCGCCATGAAGACATGCATCCTGTCCATCGCCCCTTTGCTGCTTGCCGCTCTGTGTACCACCGTGACTGCCGCCGATCGCAGTTTCTCTGACGCTGACGAAATCCGGTCGGCCGGCCTGTTTGATTCGTATCCCGCCTCACGCGATTACACGTCGCAACGCCCGCTGTTCGAGCGTCCTGCTTACACAAGCTACGGCCCGATGAACGCCCCGTGCGCACTCGACAATCGGTATGACGCTGCCGCGTACGGCGCGGTCAACTATGACACGAATCGTTGTCCGGGTGGAGTCTGTCCGAACGGCCGACAGACCGGACCTGGAAACTACGGCCGCGGCGCCCGTCCGCTTTCTGGCAGCTTGTACCGGAACACGCTGTATCCGAACGGCCAGAGCGCCTACGGAACGGCTCCGCTGTTCGCCCCGGCAGCAACAAGCGGCAGCCTGTGCGTCGGCGGTCAGTGCTCACACGGTGACCACCGAGCCTGTCGCGACGGAAGCTGCGGTACGTGTGTGAACGGGCAGTGCTCGCGAACCGGCTACGGCAGCTACGGACCGACCGGCTACCGTGCGCCGACCGGCTACTCGACGCTGCCCGGCTATGGGAACGCCGCCTGCCCGAACGGCAACTGCAATCTTCGAGGCTACCGGCCGCAGGCTCGGCCGATTCCCGCAACGCTGGCACCAATCGGATTCGGTCTGTTCGGCCGCCTGTAGGTCGCTGCCCGAGGAAAAATGACTCCGGTTGACGACTGGTCCGCTGAGCGACAGTCGATCGAAAATCCTCCGACGCACCTCCCACCGGATTGCCATGACGGCGTCTGGTGCGTTTGCGTTTATGGCGCGAACGGATGACGACCTCGCGGCACCGATTCGCCCTTCTCATGTCGCTGTCAGCGCCGCACCGGGGTGACAACCTGGACACTTAAAACCTGTCGAGGAACAATTTCGTACGATGGCCTTCCGAGTCCGTCGGGATTAGCGCGACGGCCTTGGAAGGCCATCGTACGAAGACACGGATTTGAAACCGGACAGGTTCTTAGATCTGAAAATGGGGTCTGCCCCCCTCCGCAACGCCGTTAAGAGTTTATTTTCGTTTAACCCGTGGCCGAGAGGCCAGGTTGGTGCAAGCCGTGACGGCCTGGCCTTTCGGCCACGGGTTAAACGAGCGTGTTTTCCGGGGGAAAAACTCTTCACGGCGTTGCCCTCTCCGGGCAGCCGTTTTTGCCGTAATGTCCGCTGCCCTCGAAAAAGTCAGACCCTCTTTTCCAGATAGCCGTTAGCTCGCGCCGATTCCGAACACGGTCAGCGACCGTGCTCCGTGAGCACCGATGACCAGGGACTGTTCGATGTCTGCGGTCTTCGACGGTCCGGAAATGAACGCCGCGAACGCGTGGTGGCCGACGTTGATGCGGGCATAGGCTTCGTGCATGTTGTGAACGATCTGCGAGGCCGGAATCACAAGCGCGATGTGCTGCGGAATAAAGTACAGCACTCGATGCTTTACGCTGTCATCCGTCACCCACACGGCTGCGTTTTCCGCCACGCCGAAGTGACCGGGCAGAACTGCGAAATCGACATTTTCCAGGTCGTGAGGGTCGTCGATGTCTGCTTCGGTGAACGTTGAGTCCCCCAGGCCGGTGACCGCAGAAAGGCGCACCTGGGCTGACTGCCACGCCTCAGTCTGCCGCAGCAGCACATCGGCGTCAGCGACTGTTGCGACAGGGACATAGCGTCCTCCCACACTGGCCAGCACTTCGGCAAATCGCGCCGCCGGGTCGTCGAACGTCTGCCACGGCCCGGTTGGCGACAGTTCGGGCAGCGGCGACGCCTGTGGCAGCGCGGCGCGCAGGCTTCTGAGAATCTGCTCACGAGACCCCGGACTTCGTTCAATCGCTGCGGGCGTCTGCCGCTCGCTAGTCTCCATGCTTCGTCCTTTGCCGTTCGGCATACTGCTGGCGGAACGTCTTTGTCGGCGCTTGCGGCAGTTCTCTTTTTCGCCCCCAGCCGTTCAGCGGGTTGTAAACGACGAATCGGGGCAACCAGCGCAGTGCCGTTCGCGCGACTCGACCGGACAGGTTGAACAGCCATGTGCGAGACAACACGGTCGATGCGAGTTTCATCGGCAGCGTCTTCGACATCTTCAGCATATTCAGTTTCTCCAGATGGCTGCGCATCGTGAACAACTGATGATGCAGGTCAATTTTCACCGGACACACGTCGGTACAGGACCCGCACAGGCTGCACGCAAACGGCAGCGAACTGTGTTTTTCCGGTTCGCGAATCGGAGCCAGAATTGACCCGATCGGACCGGGAACCGTCGTCTCGTAGCTGTGACCGCCGCTGCGACGAAACACGGGGCAGGTGTTCATGCAGGCTCCGCAGCGAATGCAGTTCAGACTGCGGCGGAAGTCGGGGTTCTGCAGAATGTTGCTGCGGCCGTTGTCGACCAGAATGATGTGCAGTTCGCCGCCTTCGCGAGGTCCGTGGAAGTGAGAGGAGTACGTCGTGATCGGCTGTCCGGTCGCGGACCGGGCCAGCAGCCGCAGAAACACGGCCAGGTCAGAGGCTCGCGGGATCAGCTTTTCAATCCCCATGCAGGCGATGTGCAGCTTCGGCAGCGATACTCCCAGATCCGCGTTGCCTTCATTGGTGCAGACAACAAAGCCGCCGGTTTCCGCGATGGCAAAGTTGACTCCCGTGATGCCGACGTCGGCGGAGCAGAATCGTTCGCGCAGGTGCTGACGAGCGGCTTCCGTCAGATAGGCCGGGTCGGAGGCTCCGGCTTCCGTGCCAAGGTGTTCGTGAAAGCACTCGCCTACTTCTTCCTTCCGGATGTGAATCGCCGGCAACACGATGTGACTGGGCGATTCGTTGCGAAGCTGAACGATGCGTTCTCCCAGGTCCGTGTCCACGACGTCGAAGCCGTGCTTTTCCAGAAACGGATTCAGGTGGCATTCTTCGGTCAGCATCGACTTGCTCTTGACGACTTTCTGCACACCGTGGTGCTTCAGAATCTCCAGCACAATGCGATTGTGTTCGTCGCCATCTGCCGCCCAGTGAATCTGCGCGCCGCGAGCCTTCGCATTGGCTTCGAACTGTTCCAGATAGGTCGGCAACTGCGACATCGTGTGCATTTTAATGGCAGACGCCTGCTCCCGCAGGTGCTCCCACTCCGGCACGCCGTGAGCCATCCGGTCGCGTTTTTCGCGCACGAACCATAGCGCTTTGTCATGCCAGTGAGCACGCTTGACGTCGCTTGTGAATTCTGTGGCGAGGGCGGGATGTGGCATGAGTGGTCAGTCGTTGGGCAGTGAACAAACAGGTGTTCGGCAGCGGCGATTCGTGATTTGGTGTTGATGAAACAGGATTGTGAACAAGGAGGCTCGCCCCAAAACCGGGCCAGGCACCTTCGCGAGTCGATCATTCAACGCGATGCTCGCTTCGTCAGGAAGCCAGGCCCGGACTAATTCGACGTTCTAAGTCTTCACCGCCGCAAGTCCTGCTGCTGCGATCTCGGCAAAGTGCATCACTTTGATCGGATGCTTCTGCCGGCGAATGATTCCGTCCAGGTGCATCAGGCAGGACATGTCGCCGGCCGTCAGCACTTCCGTTCCGGCGGACAAATGATCGTTGATGCGGTCTTCGCCCATCATGCACGAAACCGCCTCTTCCGCCACCGCGAAGGTACCGCCGAAGCCGCAGCATTCATCCGCACGGCTCAATTGCGAGAAGGAAATGCCGTCCATGCCGCCGAGCAGACGATCCAGCATTGCCGGCCGCTCGGTCATGACTTCGGATGATGGTCCCAGACGCAGCTCACGCAGGCCGTGGCAGCTTTGGTGAATACCGACTTTGTGAGGAAACCGGCCTGCGATGCTGCCGACGTTCAGCACGCCGGTCACAAATTCGCTGAGTTCCAGAGTCCGTTCCCGCACCCGCGCTGAACGTTGATCGCCATCGCTGAAAAATGGATCGTAGTGGTGACGAACCATCGACACACAGCTTCCGGACGGAGCGACGATGTAGTCGTAGCCGTCGAACACGTCGATGAATTTCTTCGCCAGCGGAGCCGCCTCGCCGGTGCATCCGGAATTCGCCATCGGCTGACCGCAGCAGGTCTGAGCCTCCGGGAACTCGTGCTCCACGCCGAAGTGCTCCAGAACTTCCACCATCGCGATGCCGACCTGCGGATAGAACTGATCAACGTAGCACGGGATGAACAGAGCAACTTTCATTGGTTTCCAATCAGATTCACACTGTTCAACGCAATTTCTGCAACGCGACGGTCGTTCACCGTGATTCCCAGTCCGGCACCCGTGAGTCTCGCAGCCCTCCCTCGACGCCCGAACGTCAGATTTTCGCGGATCAGTGTCTCACGGACAAGGAATCGGTCGTAGCTGCCTTCCAGGTAGCGGATGCCACCGACGTTGCAGGCAAAGTGTCGGCCGGCGGCAGACAGAATTCCCGTTTCGCCCACCTGACAACCCAATTGATAGCCCAGACCGTGACGTCTGGCCAGGTCGGCCAGACGAATGCACGCAACGATGCCGCCACACTTGGACAACCGCAGGTTAAATAGATCGCAGGTGCCACCGGAAATTGCTCGCTCGGCGTCTTCCAGGCAGCACAGGGATTCGTCCAGCATGATCGGGATGCGCCCCCGCGCGCCGTCGGCCGCGGGCGAACCATCAGGAAGCAAAGGCACCTGCTGAGCCGCCGCCCCATGCGGCGATTGCCCTCCCTGCGGTTCGACAGCAACCTGGCACGTGATTCGGGAGGGCGAGGCTCCCGCCGAGCCGCGTGTGCCACGAGGCTCGCGACCTGG
>CAZHET010000289.1:0-8597 GCA_964531585.1 uncultured Planctomycetaceae bacterium
CGACGTGGTCTTCCACATTCAGGCGGTCTGCGACGACGCTCAGATCCCGCACCCGAACATCATTTCCGAAAGCGGCCGTGCCATTTCTGCGTTTCACAGCGTGCTGGTCTTCAGCGTGCTGGGTGTTTCGCAGCAGGGCCGCGAAGAGCCGCTGGAGGAACTGACGCCGGACGAAGAATCCCCGCAACCGCTGCATGATCTGTTTCTGACTTACAAATCCCTGACGGCACGCAACGCCCTGGAAAGCTACCACGACGCGCAGCAGTCCATCGATGTTGTCATGACACTGTTTACCACCGGGCACCTGCCGCTCGATCAGCGCTGCATCGCCGAGAATCTGTACTTCGCGATCTGTCACCGCATCTGGACGCTCACTTCGTCGATGGAATTCGTTCCGGAGGAACTCGAAAAACTCGACCGGATGCTGTCCGACAACTACTTCTGCAATTTCTCTCTGTTTCAGTCGATGCCCGATTCCTGGGCGATCAAACAACTGTTTCCCGTGATGCCCATCCACCGACTGTGCGATCGCCCGACGCGGCACGCGGTGATCAGCGACATCACCTGCGATTCGGACGGTAAGATCGATCAGTTTATCGACCGCCGTGACGTCAAACGCACACTGATGCTGCATGAATATGACGGATCACCATACTACCTGGGAGCCTTTCTGATCGGAGCTTATCAGGAGATTCTCGGCGACCTGCACAATCTGTTCGGTGACACGAATGCGGTGCATGTCGAGCTGTCAGACTCCGGCGAAGTTGTGCTGGACACAATCCTGAAGGGCGAAACCGTCAGTGAGGTTCTGGACTACGTGCAGTTTAACGGCCGCGACCTGATCCACCGGCTGCAGGTCGCCGTGGAAGAAGCCGTTCGCGAAAACCGAATCACTCACGCAGAAGCCGGCGCGTTCGTGAAGTTCTACGAAGAAGCGCTCAACGGTTATACTTATCTGGAAGAACCGGAAGCGCGATAGTCGGCGTCCTGGACGCCTCGCACTCGGAGGTCAGAGCAGAATCTCCCGAACCACCCGGCCATGCACGTCGGTCAGTCGCATGTCACGGCCGCTGAAGCGGTATGTCAGACGTTCGTGATCGATGCCGAACAGGTGCAGCATCGTGGCGTGCAGGTCGTGGATTTCGACCTTGTCCTGCACAACCTTGTAGCCGAAATCGTCCGTTGCGCCGTATACCGTTCCACCTTTGACGCCACCTCCGGCCAGCCAGATGGAAAAGCCGAACTGGTTGTGGTCACGTCCGTCGGTGCCCTGAGCAAACGGTGTGCGGCCGAATTCTCCCGACCACACGACAAGAGTGCTGTCGAACAAGCCGCGCTGTTTCAGGTCCGCCAGTAGTGCTGCAATCGGCCTGTCGACGCTGCGAGCGTTCTTTTCGTGACCGTCCTTCAGGTTACTGTGCTGGTCCCAGCGATCGCCGTTGCCGCCGGGGCACGTCAGTTGAATGAACCTCACACCGCGTTCAACAAGTCGTCGTGCGATCAGACACTGTCGTCCGAAAGTGGTGGTGTTGTGGAACTCGTCAAGCATGCCGTAGGCCTCCTGCGTTTGTGCCGTCTCGCCGCTGAGGTCCATCAGTTCCGGCACCGCCATCTGCATTCGCGCCGCCAGTTCGTAGTTCGCGATCGCGGATTCGATCTGATCGTCGGCTCCGTAACGCTGCAGCAGGTCCTGATCAAGCGCCCGGATCAGGTCCAGCTTGTTTCGCTGCAAAGCGGCTGATTCCTCGCGACGCTTCACGTCGGAAACCGGCGGATCATTGTTTGCGAAGACAGAACCCTGAAAGCTGGCGGGAAGAAACCCGCTGCCGAAGTTGTCCAGCCCGCCGGGTGGAATCAGCCCGCCGTTCAGAATCACATAATGGGGCAGGTCCTGGCATTCCGTTCCCAGGCCATAGCCGAACCATGCTCCCGTGCTCGGCCGGCCCTGCTGACCGTGGCCTGTATGCAGAAAATAGTTGGCGTTCGTATGTTCCGGGAAGTTCGACACCATCGAGCGTACCACGGCCAGATCATCAACATGTTCAGCGATGTGCGGAAACAGGCTGCTGACGGGAATGCCGCTTTCGCCGTACTGCTGAAACGTCCACGGGCTGGCCAGCGTATTGCCGATGTTGTTGAACTGCGTGGGTTCCATCCTGTCCGGAAATGGCTGACCATTGTACTTCTGCAGTGCGGGCTTCGGATCGAACGAATCGACCTGCGAAACTCCTCCGTCCATGTACAGGAAGATGACGCTGCGAGCCTTCGCTTCGTAGTGACGTTCTTTCGGCGCGAACGGGCCTGTCTGTGCGTCGGTGCCCGGCAGCGCCCAATCGGCCACCATTCCCGCGAGCGCGACGCTGCCGAAACCTGTGGCACACTGCCGCAGCACCTCTCGCCGGGTGGGCAGCAGCGGACGAACTCGTTGGCACGGGTAGCGGAACATCGTGGCAGGCTCTGGAAGAAGCGGAATGAATGGAAGCGAGTGGCGGCGTGAGCAATGATACCATCCGGGGAAACCGCTGACAAAACGCGACCTGACTTTGATCCGTTCAGCCCGTGGTCGAATATCACGGGGCAAACGGAGATTCGCCCACAGCATTTCAGGAACCGAATTCATGCCGGCCGCCGAACGAAACTACTGGCTGTTCAAATCCGAAGCGGACACATTTTCCATTCAGGATCTGGCGAAAGAAAAAGACAAGCGCACTTCCTGGGAAGGTGTTCGCAACTACCAGGTTCGCAACATGCTGCGGGATGAAATCAGAAAAGGCGACGGAGTGCTGTTCTATCACAGCCGAGTCGACCCGATGGTCATCGCCGGAACGGCCGAAGTGGTGAAGGCCGGGTATCCGGATCTCTTCGCCTTTGACGCAAAGCACAAATACTTCGACGCAAAGAGCGATCCGGAGAATCCGACGTGGTACATGGTCGACATCCGGCTGACTCAGAGTTTTAAGACACCTGTTAGTCGTGAAGCGCTGCGGGCAAACAAGACAACTGCGGGAATGCAGGTGCTGGCGAAGGGCAGCCGCCTGTCGATCGTCCGCGTGACGAAAGCCGAGTGGGACGCGGTGCATGAATTGGCTGGTGCCAGGGCCAGGTGACCTGCCGCGTCACAACAGCGTTGCAACCTGCGCTCGCGGCGTACTCGGGCTGCGACAACTTCGGGCCTCCGGCAGATCCCGCAGGGATCTCAGCGGCGACCCGCCGGTTCGATGGTGCGTCCGTTGTCGATTTCGATGCGGCAATCCGGCAGGCTGTCGATGAACAGTTTGCCGTATTGTTTTGTCAGCACGCGCGGATCGAGAATCACCACACGGCCGGAGTCCGTTGCTCGGCGGATCAGACGACCAAAGCCCTGCTTGAGTTTGATGACCGCTTCGGGGATCTGATATTCGCGAAAGGGATTTCCGCCGCGCGCCTTAATCGCATCGACTCGCGCTTCCAGCAGAGGATGATCGGGAACACTGAACGGCAGCTTTGGGATGATCACGTTCTGCAGCGAATCTCCTGGCACGTCCACTCCCTGCCAGAAGCTGTCCGTGCCGAACAGCACAGCGCGCGGGTCATTGCGGAAGCGTTCCAGCATGGCGGAACGCGGCATCCCCCGGCCCTGGCTGTACAGCGTCAGGTCGTGTTCGGCCAGCCAGCCTGGAATTCGCTGAGCAACGAATTCCATCATCGAATAGCTGGTAAACAGGACGAACGCTCGGCCGCCGGTTTCCAGGACGTGTCGCTGAATGCGTTTGACGACTTCCTGTTCGAATCCGCGGGCGTCGGCACCGGGGTCAGGCATGTTCGACGACAGGATCAGGCGGACCTGTCGCTGATAGTCGAACGGGCTGCCCTGCCGGCAATCACCGCCGTCTGTCAGTCCGATGCGTGAGCGGAAGAAGCGGAAGTCGTTTGAGCCGACGGCCAGAGTCGCGCTGGTCATGATGACACTGGACACCTCGTTAAACAGGTGTTCGCGCAGGATTGGGCCAACTTCGATCGGCGCACTCATCAGCGTCAGCCGCTGCTGCTGAACTCCGCCGCGCTGCAGCCAGAACACCGCGTCCTTTTCCTTTTGCACGCACCATGCGGCAAGACTGTCGGCCAGTGAGAAGCACCGGTCTGCGGCAGCGGTCAGTTCGACTTTGTCGGCGTCGCTGCGAGTCCTGTCAGCGTGGGTCTCGATCAGCGCGCCGAGTTCATGCAGGCGGGGCGTGACGTTGTTGACCACGTCGACCGGTTTGTCCAGGCGGCCGTTCTTTCTGCCGAAACGCGAAGACCAGTCATCGATCGCCAGAAACAGATCCCGACTGGCCTGGCGGACGGTTCGCACCAGCTTCTGAGCTTCCACCAGCTTGTGCAGGATCAGCAGGCCTCGCTGAGCCCGGTCGTTGTAGAGCCTGTTCATCAGGTAGTCGAACTGACCTTCGCTGATCGACAGCCCGAGATGGTCGGCGGCGACCGCTTCCACCGTGTGAGCTTCATCGAAGATCACGGTGTCATAGTCGGGCAGGACACTGGCCCCTTCGCGGCGCAGGGCGAGATCGGAAAAGAACAGTGCGTGGTTGACGACCAGAACATGCGCATTCCACACGCGTCGACGGGCTTTGTAGTAAAAGCAGTCATCGTGGTGCGGACACTTTTTGTGCAGGCAGTCACCGTGGTCGCTCAATACCTCATCCCACACGGCGGGCTGGGGACGAAAGGAAAGGTCCGACCGGCTGCCGTCGGTGGTTGTTTTGGCCCACGACGCGATTTGCGCCAGTTGCCGCTGTCCGTCCATTTCGAACAGGGCTTTCTGGCCGCTGCGGGAAATCGCTTTTTCGGTGCGGCGCAGACTGATGTAGTTGCTGCGACCTTTGACCAGCACGGCGGAAAATTCGACCGGCAGCACCGACTGCAGAAACGGAATGTCGCGGCTGATGAGCTGTTCCTGCAGGCTGATCGTGTGTGTTGAGACGATGATCCTGCGAGCCTTCTGGCCTTCCTGTTTGCCCTTCGCAGTTTTGCCGTCCGGGGCGTCGTCATCGCTCTTCATTCGGCGTTCTTCGGCGGCCAGAATCGCCGGCACCAGGTACGCGAAACTCTTGCCGACGCCGGTTCCTGCCTCGGCGACCAGGTGCTTCCCTTGCCGAATGGCGTCTTCAATGCGCGCGGCGAGTTCCAGCTGTTGGGGACGCGGCTCGTAGCCGGACAGGCGCCGGGCGATACTGCCGCCCGGTCCCAGCACATCGCCGGCCGACTTCGGGACGTCGCTCATGGCATGTCCCATGTTTCGGAGCCTTTCCAGGGCTTCTCTTGCTCGGTGGAAGGGTCGCTGACAACGGTACCGACGTGGCTGTCGTCTGCTGTCGGCAGCCGCTGAACGCAGGCCATCGCAACGTCGTCCGGGACCGGGCTGCCGTTGCGGTATTTTTCCAGCCCGACGCGCAGGCCGATGTCCATCGAACCCACGGGATTTTTTGCGGCTTCATCGATCAGTTGCACAAGCGTCTGACCGCTGAGCACCTGACCGGTCGAATTAATCAGCTTGGTGACCCCATCACTGAACAGCACGAGCGAATCCCCTTTTGCAAGCTTGATCCGCGCCTGCTGCCCGTTTTGCTGACCGGTGCCCAGCGGCGGACCGACCACGTCAGCATGACTGAATGTCTCCGCACGGCCGGACCGGATCCCGGCCAAAACGCAGTGGCCTGCAATGGTGATCTCTGCGATGGCGGAGCCGGGATGCAGCAGCATTACACCCACCGACGTGATCATGGGCACGTGCCCGAGTCTCTTCATCAGCTCCTGTTCGGTCAGTCGCAAAGCGGCGCCAGCGCTGCCGGATTCGGTAAGAGCGCCAATCAGCAGCCGAGTCAGGCACACCAGCAGGCCGATGGCTTCGGCTCCTCGTCCGGGAACATCGATCAGCAGGCAGGCGATGCGGCCGTCGGCCAGGGTTGTGTAGTCAATCAGATCGGCGGCGATGTCAGGCGCAGCGATAATCTGATGCCCCCACCGATATCCAGGCACGACTGGCGGCATCAGCGGACAGATGCTGGCGCGCAGTCGCGACGCATCTTCCAGCCCGCGATCGCTCAGGCAGCGGGATACTTCAAGATCGACTTCGTTGGCGTTTTCCAGAGCCATCGAGACCAGGTGAGCCAGGACGGCCAACTGCTCGAGTTCGGCGTGGCTGAATGACCGGGCGGTGTGCCCCGTGTCGACCTGAACCGCCCCGAAGGCTTCCAACGAACGGCCGACCAGTGGCGCGGACAGAACATATCGCGGGACGGACTTGGCGATCTGGTGCCCGGCAGGCGGCATCTGCCAGTAGTCCACGAACAGGATAGCTTCGAAGTTTTCCATGCTGTGGTGCAGTACCGGCAGGCAGATCTGAGCATCGCGGCCCTCTTCTCGTGCGGCGGCGGCGTCGACGACAAGGCCGGTGCGCGAGCGGCTGCGAGTGATCACCGACACGCATTCCGCCGCGGGAAAAAACTCGAACACGGCTTCGAGCGTCGCGGCCAGAATCTCATCCGTGCGGATGGCACGCTTCAGGCCGTGAGTCAGCGTCAGCACCTGACGAAGCTTCCTCGGCGCGTCATCGTCGACGGGGTAGGCGGCATCGCGACTACCGAGCGCCACGCGCGACAGAATCTGATTCTCCCGCAACTGATCGCGACCGAGCTGCTGATAGGAAATCTCATCACCGCGTTCGACCGTCTGACGCGCCGACGAGTTGCAATCGGCGACCGCCGAATCGGACACACTGATAACGGTCGGGCGATAACCCCAGTTTCCGGAATCACTGTCGAGCGAATCCTGCGCGAAGAAGACGAACGGCAGCGTCGATACTTCCAGGCGGTCTCCGTTCTTCAGCGGCGTCTTGCGGGAAATCGCTCTGCCGTTGAGAATCGTGCCATTGCGGCTGCCAAGGTCCTCGACAAAAAAACGGCTGCCTTCGGCCGTAATCTTCGCGTGAAAGCGGCTGACGGCCGGCGACTCGACAACGACGTCACAGGTTTCATGGCGTCCGATTGTCAGAATGTCGCCGGTCAGCGGATGCGTGGCAGCGTCCGGCTGGTCACCGAATGCCTGTTTAAGGTAGGCCATTGGAGAGAACTCACAGATCGTAACTGCGGCGCAGCATACTCCGCAGAAAACGTCGGCGGCCCTGACTAGCACTGGCCACAGCGGCCAGACGACGGTTGTATCGTCGCCCGGCTGGATTCACAACAGTTTGTGATCGCGAGGGCGCAAGATTTGCGGTCTGCCCGGGAGGGACCGCCTCACGCGTCAACCAACTCACGCGTCAGTTGCGACGTCGCCCGATTCCGCGATAGTTCCTCCTTCCGCCGATTCTGCACTCTCCAATCACGATGTCCCATGTCCTCCCTGCTCGTCGTTCAGGATCTCGTCAAGTCATTTGACGATCTGGTTGCCGTGAACGGTGTCTCGTTCCACGTCGACGCGGGGGAGGTCTTCGGACTGCTTGGACCGAACGGGGCCGGCAAGTCAACCACGATGATGATCATCTGCGGGGTGCTCGATCGCGACTCCGGGACTGTGCAGCTCGACGGCCTGCCAGTCGATCGTCATCAGCCGGCGGCCCGCAGAATTCTGGGAGTCGTCCCACAGGATCTGGCCATCTATGCAGACCTGACCGCGTCGGAGAACCTGTTTTTCTTCGGTAGTCTGTATGGTCTCTCCGGAAACCTGCTGGCTGATCGCGTCGCCGAGGCGCTTGACCTGACGGGCCTGACAAATCGCCGCGACGACCTGGCGGCCACGTTCTCCGGCGGCATGAAGCGACGCCTGAATTTTTCCGCGGCAATTCTGCACAGACCGAAGCTGCTGATTCTGGATGAGCCCACGGTTGGTGTGGATCCGCAAAGCCGCACGCACCTGCTGGACTGCGTTCGTTCCCTGCGGGATGACGGAACCGCTGTCATCTATGCAAGTCACTACATGGAGGAAGTCGAAACGATCTGTTCACGCGTGGCCATCATTGATCACGGCAAAGTTCTGGCCTGCGACCAACTGTCTGCTCTGCTGGCGCGGATTCCCCGCGAAGTGGAAGCCATCGTCAATGCTCAGCAGCTGCCCTCGGAACTGCGGCGCCCGACGGGTCTGACCGTCGAAAACGCAGATGACGGATTGTCTCTGAAACTGCAGACGACCAATGATGTGTCAGAAGCCCACCTGAATAAGCAGGTCGGCGACCTGCTGCTGGCGCTGGCGGAACATGATGTCGCCGTGCAAAGTATCCGGACTTATGAACCCAGTCTGGAACGGCTGTTTCTCGAACTGACGGGGACGCGGTTGCGTGACTGATGCCCTGAAAATCACGCTGAAGGATCTGCGGATTCTCGCCCGCGACACTCGCGCGCTGGTGGTGCTGGTGGTCATGCCGATCATCATCATCGCCATTGTCGGATCTTCCACAGGCCGGTTGATGAGCAACGACGATCAGGCGGGCAGCGTCGTCAGAATCAGAATCGACGATCAGGATCACTCAGAAACATCACAGCGGCTTGTCGGCTTTCTGGCTGCCGCACCCAAAGTCGAAATCAGCACGAGCCCGTCACAGACTGCGCCGTCACAGACTGCGCCGT
>CAZHET010000290.1:0-2575 GCA_964531585.1 uncultured Planctomycetaceae bacterium
AAGGGCCGGTTCCCGGCAATTGGGGTCAGACACTTTTTTTCCGCTCATTGCTTAGTAGTGCCGCGTGACGAAGTCGTTCTGAATCCACAGCAGCTTGTTGAAGGCTCGCTGAGTCTGCAGCTTCTTTGCGTCGTCCAGAGGCGACTCGGCCACCAGTTGCAGAATGATGTCAGACAGCAGACCGATTAAGGCATTCATCTGAACCAGCGGCACGTCAATGTGCCTGCTGCCCGCTTTCGGCGTATGCATCTTTCCGACCATGTCCAGATACTGCACCATCTTTGCATCATACGACCGGCCGATGAGCTGCATGAAATAGCGGTTCAGATGATCCTTGCGAAACTGAATCTGCGGATGACCGGCCGTCAGTTCGGACAGATTCGCAGGCACTTCGCCGTCATAGCCATGCTGCCGGGGAACGAAGTGCCGGGCCGTCGCGTCGTAGCTCAGCAGCTTCGCGTACGTCAGTTCGACCAGTTCGCCAATTCGCGGGCCGATGTGCGGCGCGAACGCCTGAATCAGCGCCGCGTCTTCGGGACCAAACCCGATGAACTCCGCGAGAAATTCGTAACGGTACAACGCGTCTGTTTCCAGCCGCTCTTCGTCAATCGTCTGCATCTCAGGGATCTAAATAGTGTGCAATCGGGGATGGTTCCTCATCGCAGGACAAGACATCCCGAACACTGCGAATGTCCGGGATGCGGTCCGGTCAGCGCTAAGCTCCCAGCTGAACCAGTTCGGCCGGCGGCGAAGCTTCAATGATCTTCAGATCGAACTTGTCCTGCAGAATTTTGAACACGTTCGGCGACACGAACGCCGGAGGCACCGGTCCGACTCGAATGCCCCTGACGTCCAGAGCCAGCAGGCTCAGCAACACCGCCACGGCTTTCTGTTCGAACCACGACAGCACGATTTCCAGCGGCAGATCGTTCACTCCGCAGTCAAACGCTTTTGACAATGCCAGAGCGACCTGGACGGCTCCGTACGCATCGTTGCATTGCCCCATGTCCAGAAAACGCGGCAGTCCGGCGACGGTACCGTAGTCGTGATTGCGAATCCGATACTTGCCGCAGCCCAGCGTCAGAATGATGGATTCCTGTGGAGCCGATTCGGCCAGCGTCGTGTAGTAGTTGCGTCCAGCTTCCGCTCCGTCGCAGCCGCCGATCAGATAGAACCGCTTGAGCGCTCCGGACCTGACGGCGTCGACCACCTGCCCGGCGACTCCCAGCACCACGCTGTGATGAAACCCAATCGTCGATTCGCGGACCTTGTTTTCCGGCAGCGGCGGACATTCCTTTGCCTTGGCAATGACCGCGGAAAAATCGCTGTCCTTCAAACGCGTTCCTCCCGGAACAGCCGTCACGCGGTTGGTGAACAGCCGGTCGGCGTAGGTATCCGGCGGAATCAGTACACAGTTGGTCGTGCCCAGAATCGGCCCCGAAAACATCGGGAATTCCCAGAGCTGATTCTGCCACGGGCCGCCGTAATGCCCGGCCAGGTGAGAATGCTTTTTGAGACCCGGATAGCTGTGAGCCGGCAGCATTTCACCATGCGTGTAGACATTGATGCCGGTGCCCGCCGTCTGCTCCAGCAGGTCGGAAAGATCCAGCAGATCGTGGCCGGTGACCAGAATTCCCGGGCCTTCCTTCGTGCCTTCATAAACCGTCGTCGGTTCAGGAGTTCCAAAACGTTCTGTGTGGCCTTCGTCCAGCATCTGCATCACGCGGATGTTCTGGCGGCCACATTCCAGCACAAGTTCCAGCAGACTTTCCATGTCGAAGTTGACGTTTGTCACGGTCGAAAACAAAGCTTCTTCAATGAACGCGCTGACGTTTTCGTCCGTCTTGCCAAGCCGGCGGGCGTGGTGAGCGTACGCGGCCATCCCCTTGACACCGTACAGCAGAATCTCCTGCAGCGACTGCATGTCTTCGTCTTTGCCGCACACGCCGATGTCGGTGCAGCCGGTTCCGTTTTGAGTTTGTTCGCACTGATTGCAGAACATGATGGAATCCTCGCCAGGCAGTAATGGAAGCGATACGAGTTCGCGGTGAACTCCCGTTTCAAGCCGGCGGGCAGATTACGGGAGCCATAACTGGATGTCAAGGTCCACAATTCTTTAATTGTTGGAATTCTCAACGGGCTGCGGTCCTGCCGGCATCTCGCAGCGCAGAACGCAGCAGTGCTCGTTTCAGGCGACCGGCCTGTGGCAATCGACGGGGCGACCGGGCATGCCTGTATGGTCAGCAGTCGACGAACAGAAATACCACGTCGTACGCCAGCGAGAATCTCATCGACTGCTCGCCGTGGATCGTCAGGGCGTTCAGGTCAGACGCGGGCCGCTGCGGGTGCTCACCCCCGCGCGGGCAACGCCGTGAAGAATTCTGGTGCGGGAAAACGCACGTCGTTTAGCCCGCGGCCGCAAGGCCAGGCCGTCAGGGGTGCCCCCAAACCTCACCTCTCGGTCACGGGTAAAACGAATCGAATCGCTTCACGGCGCTGCCCCAATGTCACTCACTTTGTGAGCGGCAAGGCGCTAGCCGCCGGTGTTTGCATCAAAAAACGCTGCTAAAAACCG
>CAZHET010000290.1:2585-8549 GCA_964531585.1 uncultured Planctomycetaceae bacterium
GGCGGCTAGCGCCTTGCCGCTCACAGATCAGAGCTAAAGTGAGTGACATTGGGCGTTGCCCCGCGGGGCGGCTGTTCGGTCGAGTCACTTTCTGCAGCGGCGTGTCGAAGTCAACCGCTGGCTTTTCGCTTTCGTGACGTTCCGGCGGCTTTCCTGCCGGCACCGAGCGTCACGAGCTTCCGGTCTTCGCATAACGGCGAGACGCTGCCGGGCTGTGCGAGAACCTCGGCAACCGTTGTTTCGCGGAACGCGGTTTCCGTGGCTTCCATCGCGCTGTCGAGGCGTCGGTGCAGCGGGCAGAGAGTGGTGCCGTGGGACTGAATTCCCAGTGGACATTCCCGAATCCGCTTGAACGGTTCGACGACGTTGATGACGTCCAGAATCGTCAGTTCCTGCGGATGCCATGTCAGCACGAATCCACCGTGCAGTCCGCGCTGCGATTTCACCAGGCCACCGCGAACCAGTCCCTGCATCAGCTTGGACAGATACGGCAGCGGTACCTGTGTGATCTCCGAGATCTTCTTCGCCGTACACGGTTGCCCTTCGTGCTGAGCAATCGTCAGGATGGCGCGCAAAGCGTATTCGACGGTTTGTGAAATCATTAACAGCGGGATCCGGACACCCGAGCGAGGGGCGAGGAGTTGCAGGGTATTGAGTTGCCGGGTTCGAACTTACAGGGCACGAAGTTCTCAATGCCTGTGAGTTTAAGACCTCGACATCCGGAACGGCAACCGGGCGCAACAGATTTCGCTCGAGGGACCGCAGCCGTTCATAACCAACGACGCACAATCAAGAGACAACGACGGATGCCGCCTGAGTGACCAGTTGCGACGACCGGGCAACGACGACGAAGTTTCAGCGGACGAGCACAACGGCCGCGCCAACGGGATGCGACAGGAACTGTGTCCCGTCGCAGTCAGATCAGCAACGAACCGGGCTATGCCATTAGTTCGTCGATCGGCTTTGCCGGCAGGACTCCCGTCAGGCGCTGGTCGAGCCCCTGAAAGCGGACGGACAATCTTTCGTGATCGAAACCCAGCAACTGCAGAACCGTGGCGTGGAAGTCGCGGATATGAATCGGGTCACGCACGATGTTGTAACTGAATTCGTCGGTTTCACCGTAGATCGCTCCGCCTTTCGCTCCGCCGCCCGCCATCCACATCGAGAAGCAGCGAGGATGGTGGTCGCGACCGTAGTTGTCCTTTGACAGGCCTCCCTGAGAATAAATCGTGCGGCCGAATTCACCACCCCAGATGATCAGCGTGTCTTCCAACATTCCGCGCTGCTTCAGATCTTCCAGCAGAGCGTAACACGGCTGGTCGACGTCTTTGCACTGGTCCGGCATGCGCCCGCCCACGTTGCCGTGATGGTCCCAGTTGTTGTGATACACCTGAATAAACCGCACTCCGCGTTCCGCCAGGCGACGAGCCATCAGCGCCGTATTCGCAAAGCTGCCGGGCTTTTTCGCGTCTTCGCCATACAGGGCGAAAATGTGATCCGGCTCGCTGCTGAGGTCCGTCAGTTCGGGAACACTGGCCTGCATCCGGAACGCCAGTTCGTATTGCTGAATGCGCGTATGTGTTTCGGGATCGCCCAGAGCCTGATAATTGATTTCATTCAATGCATTCAGGCCGTCGATCGTGCGCCTGCGAATCGCGGTCGGAACTCCCGGTGGATTGTTAATGTACAGAATCGGATCGGCACCGCTGCGGAAGGAAACTCCCGCATGTTCGCCCGACAGATATCCGGAACTCCACAACCGGGAAGAGATCGCCTGTTCCTGTTCGCGGTTTTTGGGGATAGCGACCAGCACGACGAACGTCGGCAGATCTTCGTTCATTGTGCCCAGGCCGTACGACGCCCACGATCCCAGACACGGGCGTCCGGTAATCTGGTTGCCGGTCTGCATCGCGGCGATGGCAGGTTCGTGGTTGATGGCTTCCGTGTGCAGACTTCGCATCCAGCAGATTTCATCCGCCTTCTTCGCCAGATTCGGCAGGAGTTCCGTATTCATCCACATGCCGCATTCGCCCGCCGGCTCGAATTTGTACTTCGACGGAGCGATGGGAAATCGAGCCTGTCCACTGGTCATCGTGGTCAGTCGCTGGCCCATGCGAACGGAATCCGGCAGATCCTTGTCGTACCATTCCTGCATGACGGGCTTGTAGTCGAACAGATCCATCTGAGACGGCCCGCCGACCATGTGCAGATAGATGACTCGTTTTGCTTTCGGCGTGAAGTGCGGGCCGGGCGCTAAGTGACCGGCCTCGCCTGCGAACGCGGTGCCGTACAGCGACGCGAGAGCGGCACTGCCGAGCAGATTCCTGCCGGTGCTGAAGAAGTTGCGACGAGTCTGCAGGCTGTGGAACTGGTTTAGTCTGTTCATTTATTCAGCGCTTCATCCAGGTTCATGATTTGGTTACAGACCATGGTCCATGTCGCCAGTTCGGCGACGTCACGTTCTTTATTGTATGTTGATTCACCAACACCTATCACGGCGCGAGCGTCGTCATTGTTTGACTGGTAGTACGCCAGCAGGTCGGCTTTGCTGCTCAGCACAAGCGTGCGTTCGTTCTCCGTCAACGGACGGCTCAGCACACGCGCCGCGATGTCGTTGGCCAGGCGATTGTCATCCCCAGCGGATTCCAGCACACGTTCTGCCAGGTGGCGAGCGGCTTCGACGAACTGCGGATCGTTCAGCGTCACCAGAGCCTGCAGAGGCGTATTGGTCCGTTCGCGGCGAACGGTACAGACTTCGCGACTCGGCGCGTTGAACGATTCCAGGTTCGGCGGCGGAGCCATGCGTTTCCAGTACGTGTACAGACTGCGCCGGTAGAGGCTCTCCCCACTGTCCTGAGCGTAGATGCGTGTATTTCCTTCGGGCAGGCCGACCATGTCCCAGATTTTGTCAGGCTGATACGGCTTGACGCCCGGTCCGAACATTTTCGGCGACAGCAACCCGCCGGCGGCCAGAGCGTAGTCGCGCACCATTTCGGCATCCATGCGAAAGCGAGGTCCGCGCGACAGCAGGACGTTGGCCCGGTCCTTTTCGAGCTTCTCCGGCGTCGTGATCGCTGCCTGACGGTATGTTGCGCTCATCAGCATCTGTCTGAAGAACCGCTTCACGTCCCAGCCGTTTTCGCGAAAATCGACGGCCAGCCAGTCGAGCAGATCCGGATGACTGGGTGGCATACCCATCGTTCCGAAATCTTCCGCGGTCACCACGATTCCCTGACCGAACACTTCCTGCCAGAACCGGTTCACGGTCACGCGCGCTGTCAGCGGATTCGTCGGATCAATGACCCATTCCGCCAGCCCCAGACGGTTGTTCGAAACGCCCTCCGGCAGCGGATGCAGTGCCGCGGGAGTGGCCGCGGCGACTTCTGCACCCGGCTTGTCGTATTCGCCGCGCATCAGGATATGAGCCATCGCGGGCGAGTCTTTTTTCTCCTCCTGAATGTGCGTCACCGGGCTTCGCTGGCGAATGGCGTCCCGTTCGGCTTCCAGATCGGCAACTGTTTTCACAAGCGTGACGAACTGCGAATCGCGCGATTGCAGGAAGTGCTCGAACAACGCCGCCTGCTGGTCTGCAGACCGGTCGTCTGCCGCCGTGGCCAGCATCGTCTGCAGCGGAACGACGTCAGCAATCGTCGCGACTTCGGCCGCCGCCAGAACGCGGCTGTAAATCCGCACGTCCTGGATGGCTCCGCCGTCGAACACCTGAGTATGGCTGCGCTGGCCGATGCGCAGCGGTGTTGCTGTCTGAATCGATGCGTCCGGCTGCAGTGCATCCGTGTCGACTTTCAGAGCCTGCGGCTTTCCGTCGACGAAAATCTGCACGCCCGATGCCTTGCCGGAACCGTCGTATGTCGCGAACACGTGCTGCCAGGCGTCCGGATTGACGACATCCTGCTGAGTCGACACCTTGATCGCGTTGCCGGGCCACGCGTCGATGATGTGAACGGAATACGACGCTCCGTTCTGCCACAAATCCCAGCCTCGATACGCGGCCTGTTCGTCCATGCGGGCGATGATGCCGCCGGTTGTTGCTTTGCTGCCGGGCTTCAACCACGCTCCGTAGCTGAAACCCTGGTCCTTCTGAAAGTTGCCGAGTTCGCCGAGATCAAACGTGCCGCCGAGCTTCATCACGGCGGCCGGGCCGAGCTTGCCGTCGGGAATCCACGTTACGTCGCCCGTCGCGGCAAAGACGCTCGGCTGTGTGTCGCCGATGTGCGCCTCGTTGTGAATTTCGCTGCCCGAACCTTCGGTGAGCGGTACGTGGACGATCAACTGATCGACGGGAATGTCGGCGTCGAGCGATTCCGGAGTCGCCGTGGCCAGCCACTGCTCGAATTCCGGACGAGCCGCGGCTTTGCGTTCGTCTCGCGCCTGCGTGGCGGACATAATTTCCTGAGGCAGCGCGGACCAGCGAGCCTTGTCGGTTTCGGAAGGTACCACCAGCACGGAACTGCGTCCGTCCTTGACGTTGCCATCCTTCGCGGGCTGAGTCGTGTTGCGAAAGAACGCCGCCAGCGAGTAGTAATCCTGCATCGTGAACGGGTCGAACTTGTGATCGTGGCACTGACTGCAGTTGGTGGTGAGTCCCAGATACACCCAGCCGAATGTCTGCACTCGATCGGCCGCGTACACAGCGAGATTCTCTTCGTCGATCGTGCCGCCTTCGTTCGTCGTGATGTTGCACCGCTGGAACCCGGTCGCGATCAACTGCTCGTCCGTGGGACTGGCCAACAGGTCGCCGGCAAGCTGCTCGACGGTGAAACGATCGAACGGCTGGTTCGCGTTGAATGCTCGAATGACCCAGTCGCGGTACGGCCACATTTCGCGGTAGTTGTCGAAGTGCAGACCGTGAGTGTCACCGTAGCGAGCAGCGTCCAGCCAGTACCGGGCACGATGCTCGCCCCATGCCGGTGACGTCATCAATCGGTCAATCCATTCTCCCAGTGCGGCATCTTTGCGGGCACCGTAGTCGGCGACGAATTCTTCAACGTCACCTGGCGAAGGTGGCAAGCCGGTGATGTCCAGATGCAGGCGACGGAACAGAGTGCGCGAATCCGCTTCCGGCGCAGGCGACAGGCCGTTGTCTTCCAGGGCAGCCAGAATGAAGCGGTCAATGTCGTTCTTCGGCCATGCACCGTTCCGCACCTGCGGCGGTTGCGGCCTGACGGGCGGTTTGAACGACCAGTGAGTCTGGAATTCTGCTCCTTCCGCAACCCATCGCCGGAGAATCTCCTTCTGTTCTGCCGTCAGAGCCTTCTTCGAACCGGGCGGCGGCATGAGAAGATCGGGATCATCCGTCGTGATCCGCGCGATCAGTTCACTGTCGTCGGGCTGGCCGGGAACGATCGCTCCCGCGCTGATGGCGTCGTCACGAACATCAAGCCGCAGATCGGCTTCGCGAGTTTCCGGGTCGGCACCGTGACACGCCAGGCAGTTCTCCGCGAAGATCGGCCGCACGTCGCGGTTGTATTCGGGCGAATCCCTGCCGTCCGCCGCCGCACAGATCGGCGGAGTCATCAGGATGGCGAACAGACTTACGACACAGCGGAGTCCAGAGGTCAACTGCTCGCCGTGCCCGGAGAATGGAGTGGACTGTCGACTGTGGTGGAAACGGTTGCCGCTCATGAAACCCCGCCGCCGTCAATGGTTTGTGAACGTGCCATCCGACGAACGGCCGGCACATTATGGACACAGGAGTCCATATTAGGCACCGCCCAACGGCTGTCAATATCGCCGCGCAACATTCCCGCACGACACGTCATTCCCGCGAAGGCGGGAACCCAGAATGAAGGTAAACCCGACGCAAACCTGTTCCGCCGCGGGAGGCGACAGCAAGGCCAGTCGCACAGAAATCTCGCTGGCCACAGCGCCGGTCGATCATCTGGCGCAAGGGCGGCCCTGATTCGAAGATCGACTTCACCGTCAGGAAACGTCAGACTCAACGTG
>CAZHET010000291.1:0-2431 GCA_964531585.1 uncultured Planctomycetaceae bacterium
GCAAACCGACTCCGCCGTCCATCGTCATCGTCGATCCGGTCATGTAGGCCGCGTCATCGCTGAGAATGAAGCAGACTCCGCCCGCCATTTCTTCCGGCGTCCCCATGCGGCCCATCGGCAGGTCCTTCGCGCCGCTTTCAATCTGATCTTCGGTAAAGAACTTCCGTTCGCCCGGTGTATCGATCCAGCCGGGATGAAACACATTCACTCGAATTCCGTGCTTCACAAGTTCGATCGCCGCGGTGCGGGCCATGTGGTCGATCGCGGCCTTGGACATGTTGTACGCCATCGCCGTTGGAATCGCCAAAACCGCGTGCGGAGAACTGATCACGCAGATCGATCCGCCGTTGCCCTGCTTCACCATCTGCTGAGCCGACGCGCGGACTCCGTAGAACGCGCCCCACATGCACACATTGACCGTGCGCTGGAAGCCCTGCATATCGGCGTTCAGCATCAGTTCGCGGTCGCTGTAGACCGCGTTGGACACGAACAGGTCCAGGCTGCCGAATTCGCTGACCGTCTGAGCGACCATGTCTTCGACGATTGCCTGATCGGAAACGTCCGCGGCAACGACCAGCGCTTTCCGTCCCAGCGAACGGATCTCTTCGGCCACTTCTTCGGCCTGATCCTTACTGGAATTGCAATTGACGGTGACGTTGGCTCCGCCGCGAGCAAGCTCGACGGCAATCGCCCGCCCGATCCCTTTGGATGAACCGGTTACCAGAGCGTTCTTTCCTGCGAATTTCATCCCGAACCGTTCTCAGCTTTTGACTCGAATCGACCAGACAGAATTTTGACCACACAGAATTGCGGCGACCCGCGTGAGGAGTCTACGCCGAATGCGTCCAGCGTTTCGAGGCAATCGGCGATGAGTGAGCGAAATTCCTGACGACGACGGTAAACTGTGAACATGGGCCGTTCGCCGCAGACCTGCGAATTCGAGACACGGAGCTTCCTATCATGCGAACCACAATCTCCGCCGCCGTCGTGTTCACGATTGCCGCAACCCTGTGCGTTTCGACGGCGATCGCTCAGAACCAGGGAGGCGGCAACCAGGGCGGTGGAAATCAGGGCGGTGGAAATCAGGGCGGTGGAAATCAGGGAGGCGGCCAGGGTCAGGGGAATCAGCCTCCGGGCGGAATTCTGATCAGCCCGGACGGGGTCGTCGCGGGAGCAGAAGTCAGCCGCCAGCCAGCCCGACTGCAGCAGAAGCGACTGCAGGCATTAGCGCAGCAGCACCTGTCGGCTGACATGAATCGTCCCAGCGAACTCCGCAAAGTGTCACTGGTTCGGCTGGAAGAAGAATGCCGCAGGGCGCTGGAGGCTGGAGAGGACCTGTCCCCGGAGATTCGTTTTCTGGCGGGACTGAATCGCATCGACTACGTCTTTCTGATGCCGGAAACTCGGGATCTGGTGATCGCCGGGCCTGCGGAAGGATTCGCCACGCTGGACAACATGCGGGTTGTCGGCACGGAATCCGGCCGCCCGACTCTGACGCTGGAAGATCTGCTGGTGATGCTGCGGCTGGGCAGTTCGCAGGACACACTGGGCTGTTCTTTCGACCCGGACCCCGGCAGACTCGCCCAGGCTCAGGCATACTTGCAGCAGAATTCCAATGCAGTCAGCATGGCCGTCGCGAAACAGCGTTTTGCCGGCGTGACTCAGGTGCTGGGACCGTGGGACGTGTCGATCTTCGGAGTTCCCGCATCGTCTCACACGGCGACTTCCTTCGTGGAAGCCGACTATCAGCTGAAGCGACTCGCTCTGGGCCTGGACTCACCGCGTGTGCGCGGCTTCCGCAGTTACCTGGCGATGGTGACTCCCAATGGAAACCTGCTGCGCCGCTGGTGGTTTGCTCCCAGATACAACGCTCTGGAAACGACTCCCGACGAAACCACTTTCTACCTTTCCGGACCGCGACTTCAGTTGATGTCTCAGGACGAACTGATCGGCGCCGACGGCAAGCGGGAAAACGCAGCCTTCATGGAAGTCAGCAACGAAAAGTTCACGCGCCAGTTCAACGAGAAGATGGAAGAGCTGTGCAGCAACGTCGCCTCCCTGGCCGTGTTGCAGAACCAGTTCGATCTGGCGGTGGCGTCGGCTCTGATTCGTCAATACCGCCTGGCTGAACGAATCAACTGGTCGCCCGATCTGCTGCTGGACGAACAGCGGCTGCCACTGACGCAATACAACGTCGCGGAACAGGTGCCGTCGCAGGTCAACGCTCGCACGGCCAGCGGGCAATTGATGATCGGGCTGATCGGCGGAGGCATCTCGATCGTTCCTGCCAGCGTCGTGCGACGTGATCTGCTGGTCGTGCGCGACGATTTAAGCGTTCCCGCAACTGTCAACGATCCAACAGCCTGGTGGTGGGACTAGCGGCTTGTCATCTCGTGGTTTTCGGGTTCGTCATTCCCGCGCAGGCCGGAAT
>CAZHET010000291.1:2441-8549 GCA_964531585.1 uncultured Planctomycetaceae bacterium
CAATTTTAAACATTGACAAGGCGCTGGCCGTTCGCCGGCGACCGCGGGTTCGGCGACCACCATCCGCTATGCCTGGTCGCGGACGAATTCACCCGGTGTCAACGAAACGGACTTCCACAGGCTCCGGGGTTCGAATTACCGTACCGACGTTCCAGGCACGCTGCCGCGACATTCGTCTCCCGCCAGGATCGCACCGGAAAGGATTCCTCATGCGATGTCTTGCTCCCACGTGTTTGCCAGTTCTCTGTGCTGTCATATTCGGCCATGCTGCGACGGGCCAGCAGCAGACCGTGTCGCCGGCAATTGGCCTCGCGTTTCCCGACGGTCGACAGGAGATTGTGATCGAAGTCCGCTGCATAGACGCGGATGCCGACGGAATGCGTCCCTACGAAACCGGGCTGCGACCAATGTGCCCGACCGCGGACGACCTGAGCTTCTCAACGTCGGAGGTTGACGCCGCTGAGCCGTCAGGCATTCGCCTCGTCTCCGCGAAACGCATCGAACGGACTGATTACCCGGTATTCACGAAGGTCTTTGAAAACCGAATGCTGAGGGAAGTCATTCAGACGGTTCAGTCATCCGAACGCAGCAACGTGTCCTTCGCGCCGAGGGTGAAGGTGCGCGACGGCGACACGGCTGAAATTTTCAGTGGTAGGTCGTCGTGGAGCTCAACGGAATCGAGCGATAAGGGCGGCGGCGATTCACCCCAACTGCGGCCGCTGGAAGACGGCACGCGGCTGCGACTGCGTGCCAGCGTGCTTGAATCCGGCACCATTCGACTCGACTTTCGAATGAAGGACACTCATTTGAAGCCAGTAGCGGCAGAATCGGAACAACAGCCAACCACGGCGACAACGTTTGACACCGAATTCTCCATCGATCTACGGCCGGAAACCACCGCTGCCGTCTGGGGACTGTCGGTGCCGCGAGATCCAAACATGCAACGGACGAAATCGGTGCCTGGGCTCGGCAGGAAAGTGGTCCCACACAGACCCGAAATGCGACTCATCCTGCTGACTCCGCGCGTCGAAGAAGCACCGCCCGCCGTGCAGCAGGTGTCGGGGTCGTCCGCCATCGAACCGGAACGGTTGACGCGTTGAACACGGCGGCGAATCAACGAGCCGCGCGTTGCGCGTGAGTTCTGCCGGACCAGCGGGCGCGTGCGGATCGCCGGGCCGGCGCCGGGCCGGTTTGACAACGCCACCACGCTTCAATTTGAGGGAAATCGAGCGACAACCGAGCAAACCCATGAAAACTTGCGGCAATCTGGGTAATTTGACGGCGATGCATCCGTTGTCATTCTCTCCCGCGACCCACGAGATTTCGCATGTCCGCATCTTTTCGAGCCTGCCTGGTTGCTTGTCTGCTGCTGCTTTCTGCCGTCGCCGATCAGTCATCTGATCACAAAGTGGGTCTGCGAGAAAATCCGCCAAACGTGTGGGCGTTGACGAACGCCACCGTCGTCGTGAATTCCGAGCGGACGCTCCGGAACGCCACAGTCCTCCTTCGCGACGGAAAAATCGCAGCGGTCATGACCGACGGCGAAATTCCCGCGGACGCCCGCGTGCTGGATTTCAAAGGGCGCACGATCTATCCCGGCTTCATCGACGCGTATGCCGAGCAAAGTCTGGCAACGGATTCGCTCGACAAGTCGCCGACGCACTGGAATTCCAACGTCGTGCCGCAGTTGTCGGCGGCGAAGCAGGTGGCCGTGACGGGTTCCGAAAACACGGCTTTGCGGAAGCAGGGAATCGTCGCGCGACTGCTGGCTCCGTCGGACGGAGTCGTGAGAGGACAAAGCGCCGTCGTGTCCACGGGAACCACCGACCCGAAGCAGGCTTTGCTGGCGACGGATGTGGCTCAGCATCTGGAACTGACCGTCAACCGCCGCAGTCGTTCGGAGTATCCCGGTTCGCCGATGGGAGCCGTCGCGCTGGCTCGGCAGACGATGTACGACGCGATGTGGTATCGCGACGCGTGGAATGCCGCCAATGCCGATCCGTCACTCCCTCGACCGGAAATCAATGACGCTCTGGCCGCGCTGCAGCCTGTGGTGACAGCCGCTCAGCCGGTCATCATCGAGACTTCCAACGAGCTGTTTTTTCTGCGTGCCGATCGATACGCCACCGAGTTCGGTCTGGACCTCATCGTTCGCGGCAGCGGGCACGAGTATCGGCGCCTCGACGATATCTCGGCAACCGGACGCACCGTGATTCTGCCGTTGAACTTTTCGAAACCGCCGAATGTGTCGACTCCTGAAATCGCGACCGGTGTCACTCTGGAATCGCTGCTGCACTGGGATATCGCTCCGGAAAACCCCGCCCGAGTTGACGAGGCCGGCATTCGCTTCGCCTTCACCACGAACCGGCTGAGTTCCGCGGGCGAGTTTCTGAAGTCATTGCGGAAGGCCGTGGACCGCGGCCTGAAACCAGCGTCGGCGCTAAAGGCCCTCACGGAAACTCCCGCCGCACTGTTTGGCGTGGCGGATCAGCTCGGGTCGATCGAACCCGGTAAACTGGCCAGCTTTGTCGTGACCGACGGCGATCTGTTCCACAAGAAAACGAAAGTCGTTGAAACATGGGTCGGCGGAGAACGCTTTGAACACGAACCGGAACCGGTCATCAATGTCGCCGGGGAGTTCGAACTTACCATCGAACGCAGCGGCCCCTACCCGCGTACGCTGTTCGTCAAGCTGACTCGCGACGGCGACAAGCTGAAGGGAAAAGCATCGCGCGCGAGCTTCCCCGATGAAGCGAAGGACGAAGAGGAAGCGAAGGATGATGACGGGAAGTCGAAAGAAGCAGCCGAACAAACGAGCGACAAAGAACACAACGACAAAGACAATGCGAAGACCACGGACGAAAAAAAACCATCAGAAGCCGTCGAATTGAAGGAACTTCAGCAGTCCGACTACGCGGTCACGGGCCAGTTCAGCGCCAGGGACTGGACCATTGATGGCATCGTTCGTGTGTCGCTGGTCCTCAACGAAAACGACGACAACGCAGCGGGTTTTGGCAGAATCGCCTGGCCGGATGGTTCAACGTCCACTGTGACGGTGACGCGAGTCGAAGACCGCCCTGTACGACGGGACTCCGATCCTGTCGAAGGCAGCCCGAGGGGATCGGAGTCCCGTCGTACGGACGAATCTGACCAGGCTGGCGAACCCGAAGAAGCACCGAAACCTGCATCCTTCGCCGTCAACTTTCCGCTGGGGGCATATGGACGTGAAGCGCCGCCGGAAGTCGCCGGCCTGACCGCCTTCACACACGCCACGATCTGGACATCCGGTCCCGATGGCATCATTGAAGACGGCACGCTGCTGATAGAAGACGGCACAATCATCGCTGTCGGTCACGACATCGAAATTCCCGACGGTGCTACGCGTATCGACGTTAACGGAATGCACATCACACCGGGAATCATCGACTGCCATTCTCACATGGCGACGGACGGAGGCGTCAACGAATCGACTCAGGCGGTCACCTGCGAAGTGCGGATCGGCGACTTCATCGACTGCGACGACATCACGATTTACCGGCAGCTTGCCGGTGGAGTCACTTCGTCCAATATTCTGCACGGTTCGGCCAATCCGATCGGCGGTCAGAATCAGGTCATCAAGCTGCGCTGGGGCAGGAACGGCGAACAGATGAAGTTTCAGGAAGCTCCGCCGGGAGTCAAGTTTGCTCTCGGTGAGAACGTCAAGCAGAGCAACTGGGGCAGCGAATATACCAGCCGCTATCCGCAGACTCGGATGGGAGTCGAACAGATCTTCCGCGACTCGCTGATGGCCGCGAAAAACTACGCAGCGCGCATGGATGCCTGGCAGGCGGAACATCGAGGCCTGCCACCTCGCCGTGATCTGGAACTGGACGCGCTGCGGGAAATCGTCGAACAGCGCCGCTGGATTCACTGCCACAGCTATCGGCAGGACGAGATTCTGGCTCTGATTCGGCTGTTGGACGAATTCGACATCACCATCGGAACGTTCCAGCACATTCTGGAGGGTTACAAAGTGGCCGATGCGATGGCCGAACACGGAGCGATGGGGTCGGCGTTCGCCGACTGGTGGGCGTACAAGTTCGAAGTGTTCGACGCCATCCCGTATGCGGGAGCACTGATGCACGAAGCGGGAGTGGTCGTGTCGTTCAACTCCGACGACGCCGAACTGGCTCGCCGGCTGAATCAGGAGGCCGCCAAAGCCGTCAAGTATGGCGGCGTGTCTCCCGAGGAAGCTCTGAAGTTCGTGACGCTGAATCCAGCGAAGCAGCTTCGCATCGACGAATTTGTGGGTTCGCTGGAAGCCGGTAAGCACGCCGACTTCGTGGTGTGGAACGGTTCGCCGTTATCCAACTTCAGCCGGTGCGAACAGACCTGGATCGACGGTCGCCGCTACTTCAGTCGGGACGAGGACGCTCGCCAGCGCGAAGCCGTTGCCGACATGCGGAACACGCTGATTCAGAAAATTCTGACGTCGAAGGAAAAGATGCGCGGCGCGGAAGAAGGGGACGACGATCCGTCTTCCATGTGGCCCCGCCACGACGAATTCTGCCACCACGGGCATGATCACGAACATGAGCACCACCACGAATGATCGCCAGCCAGCCGAACGAATAAGAACGTATCGCCGAAATCTGCGACGGCGCATACACTGTCGGCATGATTGACGCGATCTGGAACATCCTGCTGGAACTCGCGCCCTGGCTGCTGCTCGGTGCCGTAGTAGCGGGAGCGCTGCACGTCATCCTGCCTGCGAACTGGATGCAGCGACATCTGACCGGTCGCGGCGGAGTCCTGAAGGCGGTGCTCGTCGGAATTCCCCTGCCGTTGTGTTCGTGCGGTGTGATCCCCGTCGGGCTGGGGCTGAAAAGGGACGGAGCCAGCAACGGAGCAGCCGTTGGTTTTCTGATCAGCACGCCTCAGACCGGCGTGGATTCGATCCTTGTCAGTGCGTCATTTCTGGGCTGGCCGTTTGCTCTGTTCAAAGTCTTCGCCGCTCTGGTGACGGGTCTGATCGGCGGAACGCTGGCCGATGCAGTTTCGACCGAACCAGCGACCGAAGCGGCTGTCGGCAACAGTCATCCCGCAGGCGATGCTCGCGGCTGGCGCGGCTTCGTCGAACATACACTGATGTTGATCCACGCGATCTGGTTCTGGCTGACCGCCGGGGTACTGGTGTCGGCTTTGATCACGTGGCTGGTTCCCGAAAATTCGCTGGCGCAACTTCCAGGCATGACGGGAGTTTCGGCCATGCTGCTGACGCTGCTGATTTCCCTGCCGCTGTATGTGTGTGCGACAGCGTCCGCGCCGGTCGCCGCGGCTCTTGTGGCGAGCGGCCTGCCAGCCGGTGCCGCTCTGGTGTTTCTGATGGCAGGACCGGCAACCAATGTCGCCACGCTGGGAGCCGTCTATCGCGCTCTGGGACTGAAGACGCTGCTGGTCTACCTCGCAACGATTGTCGTCGGCAGCATCACGGCGGGGCTGGCGTTCGAATCGGTTGTCGACGCCAGCGCCGTGGCAAGCGCGATGCATGACCATTCAACCGGCTGGGTTCGAGTAACCAGCGCCGTGGTGCTGGTCGGGCTGATCGGCTGGTTCGCGGCGCAGGATTTCCTGGGCTGGCGACGGCGTGTGCAGATGACAGGGCAGGCTGCATCGCAGCATGTTCAGACGCTGCCGGTGGAAGGCATGACCTGTGGCGGCTGTGCGGCTCGTCTGGAACGAGTTTTGAAGTCGGCCGACGGAGTTCAGCGGGTTTCCGTTTCGTTCGACACAAAACAGGCCGTCGTGGAAGGCGAAGCCTCGCGCGAGTCACTGCGGCGGTCGATTGAACAGGCGGGGTTTGAGGTGCCGGAAGAAGCAGCCGCGGCTGGCTGAACGTTGAAGGTTCGAGCGTCGACGAGTCGCACTCTGACGGGCGGACAGTGCCGGGCGCGATCTGGAACCTGCCGCTATGAACCGCGCGTCAGCCGTACGGCGGTGCGGATCGCTTCAATCATGCCCGACTCGTCGGCCGGAGTCGCCGGATTCCATGCGCGGTCGAACGCGGTTCCGTGAGTCGGGCTGGTGCGAACGATCGGCAGGCCGAGCGTGATGTTGACCGCCTCGCCG
>CAZHET010000292.1:0-8520 GCA_964531585.1 uncultured Planctomycetaceae bacterium
CTTCGGGTGCTTCGCACAATTGGGGTCAGACACTTATTTTCCGCACGATCCTGAGTTGCGCTTCGGCGATTGACCTGGCCAGACATGCCTGATGCTCAGAACATCGGCACGCCATTCGTCCAGAAGCCACGTGATCGCCGTGGCTTCCAGATTCGTCAGCGTCCCGGCCATTGCGGCGATCCGAAACGGCCACACCGCCCATTCCATCAGCAGTGCGACCGCACCAAACAGCACCAGCCACTGAGTCAGCTTGGCCCCATAGGTGTGATAACTGGGCACTTTGCCGTACTTCCACAACCCATAGCCGGTTGTCAGAGCGTAGCTGCCAAACGCCATCGCAATCCACGGCAGTTCGTACCGCAGGGTGTCCCACTTGAGATACAGGGCTCCCAGAAACAGCGACCCGTAAAGAATCGAATCGGCGAAGCTGTCCAGTCGCGCACCGAAATCGGATCTCTGGTTTAGCCAGCGAGCCAGTTTGCCATCGACATAGTCGCTCAGGCTGAGCACGACGAATGTGATCACGAATGCCTCCGCGTGGCCGAAGTGCGCGACCACCAGCATGCCAAGCGCTCCGACCAGTCGCATTCCGCAAATCACGTTTGGAATCGTCCAGCGGCGATCCGCCAGTGCGCGATCCTGTTCAACACCAGCGTTCTCATCCGCAGAGTTCTCCACAGCAGAGCTGCTGACTGCTGATTTCCCGGTAGCCGATTTCCCGGAACGACCTGACAAGCTTTGCATCAGACGCTCACCAGCAGAACGAAGCCATAGAAAGTCGGAGCCGTAAACGTCAGGCTGTCGATGCGGTCGATCATGCCACCATGACCTGGCAGTAGTCGACCGCCGTCTTTGACGCCTGCATCACGCTTGACTGCCGACATATTGATGTCTCCGAAGAATCCACAGACCGTGATTAAAGCGCCCGCCGCCGCGGATGTCGCAAGAGCCCGCACCGGGCTGCCCGCACTGTGGAACGTCGTCAGCCAACTGGCGAGAACCATGGCGAGTCCTGTCGTGACGATCAGTCCGCCGACGAAACCTTCCCACGATTTGTTCGGAGAAATCGTCGGCACCATCTTATGCCGACCGAATTTTCGGCCAATGATCGCCTGAGCGATATCGTCGGCTTCCGTCAGAATGACCAGAAACAGAAACCACCCCGCCACGCCGACGCGGGGTTGCACAAGTCCTGGCAGATCGAACAGAAACAGGGCGAATGACGGAGCATACACCAGCACGAGCATTCCCCACACCGTAGCCGCAGTCAGGCGAATGTAGTCCGTACGCTTCCCGCCTCCGACTCGCGTTCCACTGATCAGAACGACAGCCACTACCGGCGTGAGCCTGCAGGCGACCTCAAACCGGCCGGCCACAATCAGGGCAAAGTGCAGAGCCGTCAACGCAAACGCGCCCACCGCGGCCGGTGTGCCGATGTCACTCACGCCGATCAGCCGCAGATATTCGCGAAGTCCCAGCGCACTTGCGGCTGTCAGCAGCACAGCGGCACCGGGAAGACCGAACAATACGGCACCGCTCAACAGGACAGCCAGGACCCACCATGTCAGCAGGCTGTGGCGGCGGATCGTAGCCGTTTCGGGCGACGCCTTTTGCAGCAGGACGATGCGCACTGCCGAGCCGGTCAGCAGCGATGCAAAAATCCCGCCCAGGAACGCCAGCAGAAAGGGATTTGTGTCAGGTTGCATCTTCTGATGATTCAGAGTGCTCGGGACGGCGGGCCACCGGTTTCCTCCTTGAGATTCGACGCGATCAGGTCTCGCACTATTTCGCCGAGTGCAGTCTCCGCACAATTCCGAACACGCCGCGGACTGCCACCGGCATGACGGCTGTCGCTGCCAGGGCGGCGATCAGCGGAGCGTCCAGAAGTTCCCAGATTCCGTGCGTGGCCAGTTCTGACAGAGTTGGCAGGCGAGCACCAGCGAACGCGAAGACCATTGTTCCCGGCAGCAGACCCAGTTGAGTCGTCCACCAGAACGTAAACACCGGCACCACGTTCAGCGCACCGGCTCCGTAGTTTACGACGCTGAACGGTGTATGCATCATCCTCAACTGCAGCAGATAAAACGCCGAGTTCCCCTGCAGCCGATCGCGCCAGTGCATCAGCGGAATGGCGTACCGGGCTTCCAGGAACGATCGCAGCACGAACCGACTGACCGCGAACGACACCAGAGCCGCGACGGTCAGAGCGCAGTCGACCAGCAACACCGCCGGCCAGAACCCGAATATCCAGCCGAAGACGACGGACTTGCCGGACGTTCCCGGTATCAGCGACAGACAAACGTATGTGACAAAGCCGACAACCCACGCCACAACAGGGCGCTGAACAACAGCGTGGCGCACTCGGGTTTCCCGTTCGATCAGCCACTGCAACGACGTATACTCACCCGCCAGCAGCCCGAGACTCACGATGACCAGCACCACAGCCAGTGAAATCAGTACTCGTCGGTGCAGTATGTGCATCAAGCGGACTCCTGACGTCAGAATCCTGATCCCCGAATCCTGATCCCCGGCACCTCCCGTGAACGACGATTCCCGACCCGATGTCACGATCCTGCAAATATCGGACCTGCACTTTGGCCCGCCGTACGTCCACGACGTCGGCGAGGCGCTGATCCACATTGCCCCAACGCTCAACGCCGACGCAGTGATTGTCAGTGGCGATCTGACTCAGCGCGCCAAACGGGAACAGTTCATCGCCGCGCGTGACTTCCTGGCGCGCCTGCCGGACGTTCCGCGAATGGTGATCCCCGGCAACCACGACGTGCCGCTGTACCGGGTGAAGGAACGGGTCATGAACCCTCACGGATTGTACCGCGAGATCATCTCCGACGAACTGAATCCTGTTCTGGAAATCGAAGGAGCCATCTTTGTGGGCTTTGATTCCACCGCACCTCATTCCGCAATCAGCAACGGCCGGATTCATCAGTGGCAACTGGATGCCGCGCAGCAGGTTCTGACCAACGCTCCTCTGGACGTTGCCCGGATCGTGGTGGCCCATCATCACTTCGCGCCGGCTCCCGACTATCTGCGCGACTCGACGATGCCCAAAGCGAAACGCGCGATGATGAAGTTCATCGACCTGGATGTCGAAATGATTCTGGGCGGTCACCTGCACCGGGCGTACATCGGAAATTCGCTGGACATCTACCCCGGTCGTCATCGCGAACGTGGCATCATCATCTGCCAGTGCGGCACCACGACGTCACGCCGCGGCCGAGGTCGTGAGCGGGAAAAGAATTCGTTCAACCTGATCGAGATCCGCAGGTCATCGATCACGATCACGCATTTCATGTATTTCGATGCGGACGCCGGTTTCGCCGCCAACAGCCGCCACACCTTCCGTCGCGGCCCCAGCGACCTGCGCGACGTCCGCGACGCGTAGTCCCGTACCGACACCTGCGGGAGCATTCGCCTTTCGGGAGATCCCGAACGACGAGTGGCCGACGTCGGATTCGCCCGGCCCCCCACGGCGGGTTCTGATCGCCGTTGTCGATTGACAGATCTGGAGCAGCCGGTCATTGTGACTTAGCGGCTTCCAGTCGCACGGCGGACCTGCCGATTCTCCGCATCCGCGGCAGGGTTTCCGAGAGACATCGCTTCCGAACACCTTTGCTCAGAGCATTCCCCATGCCGCAGGTTCCGCAGGACCGCATCTTCTCGCCATTTCACGGCATCTTCAAAATGCCGTTCTACTACGACGCAGTCTCGTTCTTTTGGAACTATTTCAAAGTACCGGCGGAAAAGGTGCAGTCGCATCTGAAGGACACCGGACTCAGGGCCGCTCACTTTTCTGACCTGGCCGACGACGAGGTCATCGTGTCGCTCAACTTCCAGACTTACATTTCCAATCTGGGAATGGCGCTGGCCCGCGTGCTGGAAGTGGAATTCAATATCCATGCGTATCCGCAGTCAAAGGAATCAGAAACGCCCCTGATTTCATTCCATGATTACATCCACGGGCAGGAACAGACCAAGTGGATCGGTGGCTTTCGACTGCACGTTCCCGCCGACGATCCGACGGCTGTCGAAGCCGGAATGGGTGTCTTCGGTGAGCGGAAGTTTCTGACTCAGTTCAGCTATGAAATCCCGGTGCCCAACAATCCGGCTCAGAAGCTGTGGCAGTACACAACGTTCGATCCTGGCTACACTCCCATACCAAAAAAGAAGCCGAAGCAGTCCGACATCATCTACACACTGACCGGTGATTTGTCTCAGCTCGGTCCTCCGGTTCTGACGAATCCGTCACCGCTGACGCTGTACAGTCTGCTGCCGGGAGGTCCCGATCAACCGCCGGGCTGCGGAAAACTTAATCTTTCCAGGTGGAACATCCTCGGGCTGGACCGGACGTGGCTGGATGTTGACAACGTCAGCCCGAACCCGATTCAGATCAAATTCGGCACGAGCAAACATCCCATGCGTGCAGACATGCAGAAGATCATCGGCGACACGCCGGCGTGCTGCGTGCGCTATTACCAGTCGCCCCCGGCCGCGATTGAAAACCGGGCCATCTGGGTCGAACCGCTGGCGGAAGGCGAAAAGTCTCCGGTCGGCGAAACGGTCGGCAAATAATCTGTCTGTTCAGATCCCGCGGGGCCGCTCATGTCGATCAGTCATACCGTCAGCGATTTTCTGGAACTCTCCGCGACTCTGACCGGGTTCGATCGGATCGAACTCGAAGGCACCGGCCTGGCAGACACGTATTACAACGAAGTCCGCCGCATTGTCGGCGGACGCATCTTCGGACGCCTGCTGGTCCGCTGGCACGAACTTCATGATGCCGCAGGAGACGACGAACGCAGGCTGAACAAGGCGTTGAAGAAGCAGATTCTTGACAGCGACCTGCTGGGAGATGTTGCACGAAACATCATTACGCTGTGGTACATCGGCAACTGGAATCAACTGCCGCTCACCTGGCGCCAGCAGTACGGTGCGTCAGCCCATGACCAGACTCACGTGGTGTCGCCCGCGGCGTTTCGCGAAGGACTGGTCTGGCGCGCGATCGATGCTCACCCGCCCACCGCGAAGGCTCCTGGCTTCGGAACCTGGGCATTTCCACCCCAGGGAGCCCAGCCACTGGACGATGACGATCGAGCCTGGCTTCAAACACGCACGCCTTCCCGTTAGCCCAACAACCGCCCGGCAGCGAACTTCTCCTATGGCCACCCGAACCGCATTGCGAACGAAGCGAGACCCGCCGTCCGCCCAATACACTGCCGACGTTGTCATTGTCGGCGCGGGAGTCGCGGGAGCGATCCTGGCGAAGGAACTCGTCAACAGTGGCAGTTCCGTCCTGCTGCTTGAAGCCGGACGGGCGACCAGTATCCGCCCGGAAGGCTATGCATCCTATGTCGAACACTTTCAGTCAGCGCTGCAGAAAACACCAAATTCACCATACCCGCAGATTCCCAATGCACCGTCGCCGTCGGTGATGGGACAGGCGCAGGTAAAGAACGGTAACCCGGTGACCGGCGGATATCACGTCTATGCCGGAAACCTGCCCTTTCTGAGCAACTACACCAGAGTTCTCGGCGGTACGACACTGCATTTTCTGGGCACCTGCATGAGAATGCTGCCCAGTGACTTCACGATGCACACAACATACGGCGTCGGTAAAGACTGGCCCGTCAGCTACGACAGCATGATGCCGTTCTATGAACAGGCTGAGCTGGAAATGGGCGTCTCGGCCGATGTCGCCGAACAGCAGCGAGAAGGAGCGGTCTTTCGCGATGGCTATGAATATCCCATGCGGCAGATTCCTAAAAGCTACCTCGACCGCTGGCTTGACAGGCACCTGGATAATTTCAAATACAAAATGGGACCGGACAAACTGCCCGTGCAGGTTGTCGGCACACCTGCCGGCCGCAACGGTATGCCCAATCCCAACTATATCGATCCACGAACAAAACAGCCCTACCGACCACAGGGAGCACCCTACGACCCACGCAGCGGTCAGCGCTGCGAAGGCAACAGCGCGTGCGTGCCGATTTGCCCCGCGATGGCCAAATACAATGCTTTGCGATCACTGTACACCATCGACCGCAAGGCCGCAAAACGGCTTCAGATTCTGACGCAGACTATCGCCACACAGGTGCTGTTGAGCGAAAACAGGAAAGAAGTGACAGGGATCCAGTGCCGGCAATATGACCAGGAAGCATCGCCGTCAGCTCTTGATCGCCAATTCACCGTTCGGGGCCGTGTGTATGTCATTGCCGCTCATTCCATCGAGACGGCCAAACTTCTGCTGGCCTCCAATGCGGCCAACAGCAGCGATCAGGTCGGCCGTAATCTGATGGATCATCCCTACTTTCTGACATGGGGATACGCTCCCGAAACAGCGCGTGTGGGAGTCTTCCGGGGTCCGCAGATTACATCCGAACTGCCCATGCGGGACGGTCGTTTTCGCAGTGAGTTCGCCGCGTTCCGGGCGGACATTCGCAATGGCGGCTGGGACTTCGCCACGGGAGCCCCCTATTCCGACGTCGCCGCTCTGGTCAGTAAAGGCGTGATCGGAACGGACGGACGCGGTCGGCCGGTCCACGGCGGCGAACTGTTCGGCCGCGAACTTCGCTCGCAGCTTCACAACAGAGTGCAGCGACAGATTTCGTTCGGCTTTCAGATCGAACAACTGCCCTGCCCGGACAACCGCGTGACGATCGACGACAAATATCGCGATGCCGCGGGCAACTACCGTCCGGTGCTGCATTACGACGTTGACGACTACAGCCGCCGCGCGGTCCTGGAATCCCTGAAACTGTCCAAAGCCGTCTTCAGGCGAGTCGGCGGCCAGGACGTCACGCAGTTTGTTCCGGGGGCTCCGGGGAATATCGAAATCGAAGGCAAAACCTATACCGTCTACGGGGCAGGTCACGTGGTCGGCACACATTGCATGGGAAGCAGTCAGAAGACATCGGTTGTCAACACAGATCAGCGGACGTGGGATCACCATAACCTCTATCTGGTCGGCTGCGGCAATATGCCGACACTCGGAACGTCCAATCCGACGCTTACGGCCGCCGCGCTGGCGTACAAGGCCGCGTCGGACATCAAGAACGAACTTGTCGGGAAGGGCCTGTCCTGAATGCCAGTTGATTCGATTGATTCCCTGCGAGCCGAATTGCAGTATGCGATGAAGGTTGAACATTCGACCGTTCCACCCTATCTCTGCGCGCTGTATTCCATTCCGGACGGAGCCAACGACGAAGCCGCGTCAACCATTCAAACCGTGGCGATGGAAGAAATGCTGCACATGGTGCTGGTTGCTAATCTGACCAATGCCGTTGGCGGCCACACGATGGTCAATGATCACCGGTTTGTTCCCAGCTACCCCGGCCATCTGCCCAGATGCCTGCCCAGGTTTGCAGTGGACCTGCGAAAGTTTTCGACCGAGGCGCTGGATTTATTCCTGAAGATCGAGAAACCGGAAGCTTTCCCGGAACCGATCGCCGCCGTGAAGCGTTCCGCGGAGCACGAATATGCATCGATCGGAGAATTCTATGCAGCCGTCCGCGCCGGCCTTCAACGGCTCGTCGACCGGCACGGCGAGAAGCATGTGTTCTGCGGCGATCCACGGCTGCAGGTAAGCGGCGAGTACTACTACGGCGGCGCTGGGGAGCTGTTCGTGATACAGAACTTCGAAGACGCCAAACGAGCGATCGAAGAGATAGTGGAGCAGGGAGAAGGGCTGCCGGACGAGATCGGTGCCGAACAGGTTCGCGGGCGGGGAGCGGCTCCGCTGACTGCGTTGTCGCAAGGAGTTTCTTCGCACGCCGGGTTCGCGGCTGAGCGATATGACGGACAGTCCGAGCCCGCTCACTATTTTCGCTTCAAGGAAATGCGCGACGAGCGCTATTATCAGAAAGGCGACACGGTCGATACCGGTCCGCAAGGTCCCGAGTTCCCCGTCGACTGGACAGCCGCGTGGAACATGCGGGCAAATCCCAGGGCGGAACAGTACGTGGATCACCCGCGGATTCAGTCGAAGATGATGGAGTTCAACATCTGCTACACACGGCTGCTTGATCGCCTGCAGCTGGCGTTTACGGGCCGGCCGTCCTCACTGATCGCGGCCGTCGGCGACATGTATGAACTGAAGCACCGCGCTGTGGAACTGATGCGCATTCCCAGTCCGCTGGACGACGGAACCACGACGGTCGGTCCGGGGTTCGAGTTCGCTGCCGACGCGAACGCGGTGTTGGTGTAATCGCCACCGAGTTCATGAGGCGGTCGATGCCTATCGCCACCAAGTCTGCAAAGCTGTTGATTAGTTCGACGTGGCGGCCAGCAGTTCTCGATTGACTTCCACCCGGCATGCGATCATCGCCGACCAGTCACAACTCGACCGCATGACCCACGGTGCTCAGCCCCGCATGACGCAGATCAGTAACCGTTCGCGGCCCGGTTTAAGGGATCAGACGGCGGAGGCAGCGGTTGGGGGGGAAGTGGGCAGGAGCGAGGGCAACGCCGTTAAGAGTTAATTTTCGTTTAACCCGTGGCCGAGAG
>CAZHET010000293.1:0-8514 GCA_964531585.1 uncultured Planctomycetaceae bacterium
AGCGCCGTGCCGCTCACTTCGACGAAATCCTGCGCATTATCCGTTAATGCATCCAACATGGTGCTGTCCAGCTAGTGCTTTGTCAGACCTGACATTTGGAGTTTCTCGTCATGCCCGCGCAGGCGGGAATCCGGTTTTCGACGCTCTGGATTCCCGCCTGCACGGGAATGACAAACCCCTGTTCTTAGCTCTCGCGGAGCACCAGGACTTTGCGAAAGGCAATGACTCATCGCATGGTCTGCGGCGATTCGACCTGACCTTCCTTCCCGAACACCCATCAAGGAATCCCAGTTCATGGCCTATCTATTCATCGGCGGCAGCCAGCGCACGGGCACATCCATTATGCAGCAACTGTTGTGTCAGTTGCCTTCGACCAATCCGTATGTCTACGAAGCCAGCTATCTAAGGAACCTGGTGGAATGCTACTGTGTCGCTCGTGACCAGTTCACAAGCAACCACGCCAGCTACTTCGGCAACCTGCAGGGATTGCGGGGATTCAACAGCGGCGTTGTGCATGCGTTCCTCTCCTACGCTCAGTCTCGACTGGGCAACTGCGAACATCTGCTGCTGAAGGAGCCTCATCTCACACTGTTCTGGCCGGACCTGTTCGAGCTGGTTCCCGAAGCCATCTTCATGATCATGATCCGCGACCCGCGGGACGCCATCGCGTCGATGGTGGAAGTCGGTCAGAGACAGAAAGCCATCGGGCAAAACTACGTCTTTGTGAAGCGCGATATTCCACAGTTGTGCGAACACTTCCTGTCGTTCTATGCACCGTCGTTCAATCAAACGAACGAAGAATTCCGCAAGCGTCTGGCAGTTGTGCATTACGAGAAGCTGGTGACCGACCCCCGGCAGATGCTGACGGAAATCGCTGGCTTCACCGGACTGCCTTTCGACGAAATCGACCCGTTTCAGCCGCTGGACACGGGACACGTTCAGAATAAGGACACGACCGCCAGCGAACATTATTCGCCGTGGGTCACGAATGTCAGCGGGCAGGGTTTGTCGGCCAGCCGGATCGGTAATTTTCGCAAGGTGCTGACAACGTCTGAGATCGCGATCATCGAAGACCGCTGTGGCCAGTTCTTCGAATGGTTCGAGTACTCACAGAATGCCGCGTAGTTTTCAGGACCCGGAATCCAATGCTTCACACAATACACACGCCGCAT
The DNA here is from genome assembly GCA_964531585.1 of uncultured Planctomycetaceae bacterium. Lineage (GTDB taxonomy): Bacteria > Planctomycetota > Planctomycetia > Planctomycetales > Planctomycetaceae > JAWKUA01. The sequence continues at coordinate 1,173 of CAZHET010000293.1, forward strand.
CGCGAAGAATGCCGCAAGCCGCGGGTCGACCGTTCCGTCATGAACAATCAGATTGTGGACGCCCGCACAACTCTGTGTGACGAGCTGCTGAACTCGCCGATTCCCCGCCACGAACTGATCCGCAACATCGGTCTTTACATGCTGCCGATGGAGCTGAAGCGGCAGATGTTCTTCGCGGATTTGTATCAGCAGATATTGAACGTGCCCGGCATTATCGTGGAATTCGGGACTCGCTGGGGACAGAATCTGGCGACTCTGCAGTCGCTGCGGGCAATTCTGGAACCGTATCACCATCGCCGGACAATCGTTGGGTTTGACACGTTCAGCGGTTTCGCGGCGGTCAGCGAGCAGGACGGCCAGGCGGAAGCTGCCAGCGTCGGAGCGTACTCCGTGACCGAAGGTTATGAACAGCATCTGGAGCGTCTGCTGGCTCTGAGAGAACAGCAGTCGCCGCTCAGCGATGTGAAGAAGTTCCAGGTGGTGAAGGGCGATGCTGCAGCAGCATTCGCCACATTTCTGGCCGACAATCCGCAGACCGTCGTGGCCCTGGCCTACTTCGACATGGACCTGTATCAGCCGACCGTGGACTGTCTGAAACTGCTGCGTGGCCGGCTGACTCAGGGTTCGATCGTTGGCTTCGACGAGATCAATCACGCTGCGTTTCCCGGCGAAACGTCAGCCGTCCGTGAAGTGCTCGGACTGGAGAATATCCGCCTGCGTCGCAGTCCGTGGAGCGCCGACGAATCGTACTTCGTTGTGTGACCGGCAACGGAAAGTCACGTCGATCAACAGCCGGACTTCGCACCAATGAAATCTTCCCCCGTGTCTCAACTGCCGCGATACCATGAGATCGCGGCCTGCACGGAAACGTATTTCGAGCGTCTGGGAGATTCTCCGCTGGGAATGGGCTGGCCTGATACCGCCGGCGCGCGGACTCGCTACAACGTCATGCTGGACGTCATTCGCGATCCGGCACCGCAGCCAGTCACCCTGCTGGACTTCGGTTGCGGCACCGGTCACTTGTACGAACACATTCTGTCGCGCGAACTGCACCATCTCGAATACCGCGGCATCGACATCTCCTCACGCTTCATCGCAGAATGCCAGCGCAAGCATCCGCATGCGGACTTTCGTTTGCTGGATGCTCTGGCGGAACCGGCTTCCCTGCCGGAGTTCGACTACGCCGTTATCAATGGTGTGTTCACTTCGAAGTGCTCGATGAGCTTCAGCGAGATGTTCGAGTTTGTGCAGCGCGTGCTCCGTCTGCTGTATTCACGCTGCCGCCGCGGCATCGCTTTCAACGCGACAAGCAAACAGGTGGACTGGGAACGCGACGATCTGTTCCATCTGCCACTGGACGACATCGCGTGGTTCGTGTGTCGCAATCTCAGCCGCGATTTCGTCATCCGCAATGACTACGGCCTGTACGAATTCACAACGTACGTCTACAAGCCATGAGTGTCTCCTGAGTCGCGAGGCAATCCTGTAACACGGGATCCGCGACATGATTCCCGCCAGTGCGGACAGGTCGTCGCTGCGCTGCCGAACGCCGACACGAGGTTCCGCTCGCGCCGCTTCAGGGCAACATCCGGTCCGGCTTCAGTCAACCCGCTTGCCATCACGTCTGCCACACATCACGCTCAGCATGGCCGTCCGGACGAGCTTCCTGTTTCGCTGACCTGCGAGACAGTTTGCCATTTACTTTGACGGCCGTTGTGTGACCGTCGTAAACTAAAGCTCCTCCCGTGTCCGCACCGCTGCTGTCTCCTCCTGAGATCCCGCCCAGGCTCGCACTTCATGCTTCGATCATGTCCGACTACCGTTTGTTCCCGCGCTGCGTTCGCGTTGCTCATCGCTCAGGCGGGAATTCTTGTGAGTGTGGCGCAGGAACCCGCGATCCACCGGATTGACGCGACGAATACTCAGCCAGGCCAGACCGCCACACTGTCCGTTCACGGTGAGAATCTGACCAACGTGCTCGCGCTGTGGACGCCGTTTGCGGAGTTCTCGCCGCTGCCTCCTGCTGAGCCGCCAAACGACAAGCTCGCCGTTTTCGAAGGTTTTGTTCCGCCGGACGCCGCTGTGGGCGTTCATCTCGCCCGAGTCATCACTCAACAGGGAGTTTCCGGCGCGGCCGCGCTGGTTGTTGACGATCTGCCGTTCACAGCATCCGGAGCAGCAGAAGACCCCTCGTCGCCCGTCATGCTGAGAACAGCCGATTCAACAAACGGTTTCGTCAACCCTCTGGCAACGAAATACTTTTCACTGGAACTGCCCGCGGACGAAGCGGTCCGAATCGAAGTCTTCGCACGACGGCTGAGTTCCGACCTTGATCCCGTGCTGCGACTGACCAGCGCCCTCGGCAGCGAAGTCGCCTTTTGTGACGACGTCGCCGGCCTGGAAGGCGACGCACGAATCGAATTCACCCCAGCCACGGCCGGCCGCTATCTGCTTGAACTGCGGGACGTCCGATACGGTGGTTCACCACGACACTTCTTTCACCTGCGCATCGGCGGACGTGATCTGGACATCGCCGCCTCGCGACGACCGGTCGCCTGCGACGCGTACACTCGTTGCGACACAGAACCGAATAATGCCAGGGAATCCGCAACGCCGGTTGCCGCGGAGACGCGCCTTGTTTTCGGTGCGTTCGACACAGCGGGAGATTCCGACTGGTTCCGCGTCTCCGGCACGGCAAATCAGCCGTTGTGTGTCACGGCGCGGACCCGCGAATTCGGATCGCCCGCCGATGTCGTTCTGCAGTTGTGGAACGCCGACGGGTCGATGCTGGCAGAAAACGACGACACCGCACCCGGTGACGCTCAACTGGCAACAACGCTCCCCGCCGACGGCGATTATTTCCTGGCGGTCAATGAGCTGACGCAGCACGGCGGTTCCTCCTGGACGTATGTGCTGGAATGGAATCAGGGTCCCGGGCGCATCGAAGTCACCAGCGCCGCGGACCACGTCACGGTTCCGCACTCCGGTTCCGCCAGTCTGACACTGAATGTGAAACGCATCGGTCACAGCGGCCCGCTGCGAATTGTGACCACAGGTCTGCCGGATTCGCTGGTGACTTCCGAGGTCTTTCTCGCCGCGAATCAGGACACCGTGCCGGTCACGATCACTTCGAATTCCGCGGCCGACGCGGAACGCAGCTTCGTCCGCGGACCGCTGCACGTCACAGCATTCACGGAGGACACGCACGAAGCCGCGACCGCAATCGTCGCACCGCCCGCTGCGGACAAGACTCCCAATGCGCCGTATCGCTCGATTCAGTTGTCACCGGAACTGTTTGTCGCCACAAAGCCACAGGTTGCAGTTTCCCTGAACACGAACGTCGAGCACGTCACGCTGTCAGCCGGCAAGTCTGCAGAAATCACGATCGCCGCGACACGTGTCAGCGACTGGACTCAGCCGATCGAAATCGCGGCCACCGTGCCCAATCAACTTCCGCCCGGCATCACAGTCTCTGCCACGACGATCGAAGGTGATGCGGCAACGATGACAATCTCCGCCGACGCGAATGCCGTCGCCGGAAAGTACTCGCTGTTTCTGCAGGGTACGTCAAAAAAAGACGACACCACGATCACGCAACCCGTTCCCCCCATTCTGATCCACGTTGAATAGTTCCAGGCGAATCCGTTCCTACAAGGTCACTGCTATGCAATTCCTCCCCGTGCTTCGATCAATTACGGGCTGCCTTGCGGTCACGCTGATCAGTGCAACCGCCGCCGCCGCAGATCCTGCTCTGAGCATCGAGCCAGCCGACATTCAGCTGATCGGGTCGCGCGCCGTCCAGCAGCTTGCCGTCACCGCGGACCCTGGCATGGCGACGGTCCGTGACGTCACGGCCGATGTTCAGTATTCGTCGTCGGACTCCACCGTGGCCATCGTGCGGGACGGCATCGTCATCCCCGTCGGAAACGGCACGGCCACGATACAGGCTCGCACCGCGAATGCAGGCTCTGAGGCGACTGTGACAGTGACGGTCACTGATTTCGAACAACCAGCCCCCGTCGCCTTTCACACGGAAGTGCTGGCAGGGCTGACGAAGGCCGGCTGCAACATGGGAGCCTGCCACGGTTCGCCGTCCGGCAAAGGCGGCTTCCGTTTGTCGCTGCGAGGCTACGACCCGGAACTTGACCTGCTGACGCTGCGAGGCGAATTCTTCAATCGGCGCTCCAATCCGCTGGCTCCCGATGAAAGTCTGCTGCTGAAGAAGCCGCTGATGGAGGTCGCTCACGGCGGCGGTCGTCGAATTTCCGTCGATGATCCGATTCACAAAGTCCTGCGCGGCTGGATCGCCGACGGCATGGTGACCGAACCCGAAGGCACACCGACTCTGGACCGTATTGAGGTGCTGCCGACCTCCCGGGTGCTGCGCGACGGAGCCGACCGCCAGCAACTGATCGTCAACGGCTACTTCAGCGACGGCACCGTACGGGACGTCACGGCGCTGACCGCATTTGATTCGTCGAACGAAGAAATTGCCAAAGTCTCGCCGTCCGCCGTCGTCAGCCGGGCAGGCCGCGGGGAAGCCACGGTGCTCGCTCGTTATCTCGACCGGATGGCGACGTCGCAGCTCACGTTCCTCACGGAACGGCCGACATTCGAATGGCCGAACCCCGTCGTCGAAAATGATATCGATCGACTCGTCTTCGATAAGCTTCGCAAGCTGCAGATTCAGCCATCGGAACTTTGCAGCGACACCGATTACCTGCGCCGAGCCACGCTGGACCTGACAGGCCGTCTGCCGACGCTGGAAGAAACTCAGACGTTCATCGCTGACCCGACCGACGCGAAACGAGCAAATCTGGTCGATCGTCTGCTGGCCAGCAATGACTACGCAGAGTTCTGGTCAATGAAGTGGGGCGACGTTCTGCGGTGCAACAGTCGCCGGATGACGGCGTCCGGAGTTCACAAGTTTCGCCGCTGGCTGTTCGACATCGTCCGTGACGACCGGCCGCTGAACGAATTCGCTCACGAGCTGCTGACGGCCACCGGCAGTACTCAAAACAATCCCGCCGCCAACTACTGGCGGGCCAGCCGCGACGAGATCGACGCAACCGAAACGACCGCGCAACTGTTTCTCGGCATCCGCATTCAGTGTGCGAAGTGTCATAATCATCCGTTCGAAAAGTGGACGCAGGACGACTACTACGGCATCGCCGCAGCATTCAAACGTGTTGGTCGCAAGGACGGCAGGCTGCCGAACGACGAACTGATCTACATCACGACCAGCGGTGAAGTCACTCAGCCGCGCACCGGCGAAACCATGAAGACCCGACTGCTGCTGCAGGGCGAAGTCGCCGTGCCCAACGATCAGGATCGCCGCGTGGTCTTCGCCGACTGGCTGACGGCCCCGGAAAACCCCTTCTTCGCAAAGTCGATCGCCAACCGCATCTGGGGACATGTCATGGGGCGAGGCATCGTGGAACCGGTTGACGACTTCCGCGATTCCAATCCTCCGTCGAATCCGGAACTGCTGGCTTACCTCGCCGACGAACTCGTTCGCAGCGGCTACTCCGCAAAGTCACTGATCCGCACCATCATGACCAGCCGCACTTACCAGCTCAGTTCGCAGCGCAACGAACTCAACGCCGACGACGAAATCTACTTCTCGCACACCAACACCCGCATGCTGACGGCCGAACAACTGCTGGACAGCATCTGCCAGGTCACCGGCGTCGATGAGTCATTCAAGGGTATGCCCGCCGGCACGCGAGCCATCGCTCTGGTTGATCCCCCCGACGGCCACAAGTTTCTGCAGGTCTTCGGCCAGCCGCAGCGAGAACTTCCCTGCGAGTGCGAACGCAGCACCGACAGCAACCTGTCGCAGGCACTGCAACTGATCAACGGCCCGACCGTCCACGAAAAACTGCGAGCCGACAACGGCCGAATCCATCGCTGGATTGCCGACGGAAGGTCCAATGAGGAAATCATCCGACAGCTTTACCTGATCGCACTCAGCCGCGAGCCGGAACCTCCCGAAGTTCAGACATCACTGGCCCACATCGCCAACAGCCAGGACCGCACAACAGCTCTGGAAGACGTCGCCTGGGCCATCATCAACAGTAAGGAATTCCTGTTCCAGCATTGATGACAACTTTGCGGCCGTCCGGGGCGTCATGGCTGGCAATCACGAACCGTGTGCGATCACCCGCGTGCGCAATGTTTGTTGAATACGTCCGGCGAGCACACGGAGCGGTTCCCGGTTAGCTGGACAGCGCCATGTTGGATGCATTGACCGATAATCCGCAGGATTTTGTCGAAGTGAGCGGCTCGGCGCTAGCCGCCGGTGTCTGCATTGAAAAACGCTGGGAAATACCGGCGGCTAGCGCCGTGCCGCTCACGGAACCTGGCGCTGTCCGGTTAGAATGCCCGTGCGTTTGTCACCGGATGCCCGTCCGCAGCACGAAGTCGCCCGATGAATCATTCCGATCCGCGAATCCAGTCACTTCAGGATGAGATCTTCTGGTCCAAAGTGAAGCAAGCCCGCGAGATGCCGCCGCACAAGAAGTTTGTGCTGGGTTTCACACTGTTCGAGGAGTCACTGGTCTGGATGCGCGCCGGGATTCGCAGGCAGTTCCCCCACTACTGTGACGAACAGGTGGAAGCTGAACTCCAGCGACGTCTGCAGATCGCTCGGCGGCTGGACGAAGAAGAACTCGCGCGGCGTGCCGGTGTGTCACATGACTAACCTCGAAGCCGTTGCACACGTCGCCGACGCGCTGGAGTCACTTCAGGTTGAGTACGTTATCGTCGGAGCACTTGCCACGAATGTTTACGGCATCCCGCGGGCCACGAACGATGCGGATTTTGTGGTCGCGTTGGAAGCCGGCAATTTGTCTCAACTGATCTCAGAACTGGGAGATTCGTTCCGGCTCGAACGGCAAATGCGGCTGGAACCGCTGACGGGGACTGCTCGCAATAACATCTCGTTCGTTCCCACTGGATTTTTGATCGAGTTGTTTCGATTGAGCGATGATCCGCATCATCAGGAGTTATTCGCACGCCGCATCAGGCTGCCAGTTCCGGAACTCGGTCGTGATGTGTGGTTACCCACTGCTGAAGATCTTGTGATTCAAAAACTGCGTTGGGGGCGTGACAAGGATCGCGTGGACGCGGTCAACGTCGTTGCAGTTCAGTCCGACACGCTGGATGTCAATTACATCCGAGCATGGTGTGCCATGCACGAAACCGTCTCCGAGTTCGACTCGGTGTTACGACAGGCGATAAGCGTGCCGGATCAGTGACGGCAAGTCTGACGAAGCGATCTTCCGTCCGGCAGCTTTACCTGATTGCACTCAGCCGCGAGCCGGAACCTCCCGAAGTTCAG
>CAZHET010000294.1:0-8508 GCA_964531585.1 uncultured Planctomycetaceae bacterium
ACCTGGCGGCTGCGAGTGCGGGTTTCAGGCTTCTGCACAGTGACGGTGTAGGTGTAAGGAACCTGTTCGGTCACCTGGCGAGCCACCTGGATTGTGCGGCTCTTCTGTTCCTGGCGATACTTCGTCACGGTGTAGGTGTAAGGAACCTGTTCGTTGACCTGGCGAGCCACCTGGATGCTGCGAGTCCGCTGTTCCTGACGACATTTTGAAACCGTGTAGGTGTAAGGAACCTCTTCCTGAACCTGGCGAGCCACCTGAACGCTGCGTGTGCGCTGTTCCTGGCGGGTCTTCGTCACGGTGTAGGTGTAGGGAACCTGTTCCTGAACCGATTCGTATGCCGTGTAGGGAACCTGCTCCTGAACCATGTTGGAAACCCAGCGACGGCTTGTCTGAGGCTGGCAGGAGACAACTCCACAGCCGCCACAGGACGATCCGCAGCCGGTGTTGCATCCGCCGCAACCGCCACAACTGCTGGCACATCCGCCGCAGGAAGACCCGCAACCGATGCTTCCGCCGCAACTGCTGCCACAACCGGCGACAACTTCTTCCCAGTGGCCCTGATCGCGGCACACTGTTCGGAATCGTTCAACTGGAACCTGCTTGCACACCGTGCGAGTTCCCGTCATCTGTTCCTGATACGGAACGCTGACCGTGTAGGTCTGTTCCTGAGTATCATAAACCGTCTTGCAAACAGTTCGGCTGCCGGTCATCTGCTCCTGATAAGGAACGCTGACCGTGTAGGTCTGTTCCTGAGTATCATAAACCGTCTTGCAAACGGTACGAGTTGCCTGGACTTCATCCTGATACGGAACGCTGACGGTGTAAGTCTGTTCCTGAGAATCATAAACCGTCTTGCAAACAGTGCGGCTTCCCTGGCGTTCTTCTGTCGAAGGAACCATCACGGTGTAGTCTTCATTGACGGTGTCGTACACGGTCTTGCAGACGGTGCGGGTTCCCTGTCGCTGTTCCTGAACGGGAACATTGACGGTGATGGTTCGAGTCTGCATCACGGTTTGCGGAACCATAATGGTCTGCTCAACCGTTTCCCACGTGCCGCAGTCCTGAGCGACCGTGCCGCAACCTGCCGCTCCGCAGGACCCGGCCGCTCCGCAGGATCCGGAAATGGAACCACAACTGCCGCAGCTTGAAGTCACTACGGATCCGCAGCCGCCGGTGCTGCAACCACCGCAGTCGCTGACAGTTCCGCAGCCACCGCAGCTCGATGCACATCCACCACAGGACGAAACGCCGCAGGTTTGATACGTCGCGTTGCATCGCGACTTGCGGCCCGCGTGCGCGTCCGCGCCGCTGATCGCCACGGCAAGAACACAGGTCACAGAAAACAACACGAACTTCATCACATACTCCTCTTGTCAGGGTCGGCTTTGGCCCAGTTGCGACGCTCGCAGTTGTGAATCTGGGTGCCTTGAGTTGAGTAAACTACTCATAACGGAAGGCGATTCAATCTGGAGGAGTCGTATTCCACAAAAAAAGAAGGGCCTTCAACCCAAAGTGCAGAACAATTTCAGTCACTAACGCATAGTTGCTGACCTGATGTACAGGTGAAACGTGGACATGACCGATTGGCGACGGCATTTTTGGACTCGGCGACCTTCGATTTCGACCGCGGACAAGGCGTTCGAGAGCCGACCTGAGTGGCAGGCAATTTCGTCGTCGCTGGATTCCCGCCTTCGCGGGAATGACGAGATCGTTCGAGAGCCGACCTAAGTGGCCGACAATGTCCGTGGCGGGCAGGACAGCGCCCGCGTGACGACGGGGACATCTTACAACAAACTGCCAAGAAGCTGTGAACGGTGGCGGCGGGAAAAGCACTGAGTTTCCCGAAGCCTCGCGGATCTCTAACATCCGTGCGTCGTGCGGCAGCGACCTTGGTGCACTCGAATAAAGGTGGTGCGCAGTTCGTGGTCAGGTGCATTCAATTCGTGTTTTGTGAAGGATTCGCCAGTTGGCTCGCAGGAAGTCTTCGTCGGAAAACAACGGACAGAATTTGTTCTCGCAGGTTGACGCGCTGGACTCGGCCGGCAACGTGGAGTTCGTGCCGATCAGCAGCGAAACGCGGCGACGGTATCTGAACTATGCGCTGTCGGTCATTACGTCGCGAGCGCTGCCGGATGTCCGTGATGGCCTGAAACCCGTGCAGCGGCGGATTCTGTACGTCATGTTTGACCGTCTGCGACTGACGGCCGACGCGAAGACTCGCAAGTGTGCCAAGATCTGCGGGGACACAACCGGTTCGTTTCATCCTCACGGAACCATCGCGGTCTACGACACGCTGGTCCGGATGGCTCAGGACTTTTCGCTGCGGTATCCGCTGGTGATCGGGCAGGGGAACTTCGGTTCGATCATGGGCCTGCGACCGGCGGCCGATCGTTACACGGAAGCCAAACTGTCGGCTCTTGCAGAACAGCTCATGAACGAGCTGCGTTACAAGACCATCGACATGCGTCCCACGTACGATGCCGCCGACATGGAACCGGTCGTCCTGCCGGCCCGTTTTCCGGCGCTGCTGGTCAACGGGGCTCAGGGAATCGCCGTTGGTATGGCCACCAGCATTCCGCCTCACAACCTGAATGAAGTCACCAAAGCCTGCGTGCAGTTGATCGACAATCCGGACGCCACGGTCGCTCAGTTAATGAAGCACGTCAAAGGCCCGGACTTTCCCCTGGGAGCACGTATCGTCACGGACCGCGCGGAACTGAAGAGCGCCTACGAGACCGGCCGCGGCTCGATCAAGTCGCGTGGCGAATGGCGGTTCGACACCGAAGGTCGGAAGGAAATCAGGACGCGGCTGATCGTGTATTCCGTGCCGTATGGAGTTTCCACCGGGCCTTTGATCGCCGAGATCGGCGAACTGATCGAAGGTCGCAGGATTCCGCAGCTCGTCAACGTCAACGACGAAACCAACGAAGAAAACGGCCTGCGGATCGTACTGGACATCAAGCCCGGTGCTGATCCTGACGCCGTCGTTGCTTATCTGTACAGGCACACGTCGCTGGAAAGCAACTTCAGCTACAACGCCACGGCGCTGGTTCCTGATGAGCGAGGAACTCTGGTGCCGCGTGTGCTGAGTCTGAAGGAACTGCTGCAGCACTTCCTGGACTTCCGCTTCGTCACCGTCAGACGCCGGCTGGAATTTCAGCTTGAACAGCTTCGCAAACGCATCCACATTCTGGAAGGCTTCGCGATCATCTTCGACGGCCTGGACCTGGCACTGAAGATCATTCGAGCCAGCAGCGGCAAGAAGGACGCGGCCGAAAAACTGATGGCGAAGTTTCCGCTGGACGAACTGCAAACCGACGCCGTTCTGGAACTGGCTCTGTACAGGATTTCGCAGCTTGAGATCGATCACATTCGTGTAGAGCTGAAAGACAAGCGTGCCGAGGCAGCTCGTATTGAAAAGCTGCTGAAGTCAAAGGCCGGAATGTGGAAGCTGATCCGCACCGAGCTGGAAGAAGTTGCCACGGAGTTCGGCGACAAACGCCGCAGCGAATTCGGGTCGTCGGAAGAGATCGTGGAGTTCGATCCGCAGGCCTACATTGTGCGCGAGAACACCAACGTGGTGGTGACGACGGACGGCTGGGCGAAGCGAGTCAATCAACTGGCCAGCGTTTCGAAGACCCGCGTCCGCGACGGCGACAGCGTGCTGGCGGTCGTTCCCGGCAGCACTCTGGACAACGCCGTGTTCTTCAGTTCAGACGGAGTCGCCTTCACTGTTCCCATCGACCAGATCCCGGTGTCGTCGGGCTATGGGGAGCCGCTGGCCAAGCACGCGAAGTTCGCGGATGGTGCCTCCGTGGTGTCGGTGCTGACGACCGATCCGCGGTTTGTGGAAGCGGTTCCGGAAGATTCAAACAAATGGGGTCCGCTGCTGCTGATCGCAACGAAGCAGGGGCAGGTGATGACGCTGCCCTTCCACGGGTTTCGGACGCCGTCGACGAAGTCCGGCCGCAGGTATTGCCGACTGCGCAAAGGCGACGAAGTGGTTTACTGTCAGTTGATCACCGACGCAGAAACGGTGTTCATGGCGTCCGCGAATGCTCGCGTGCTGCACTTTTCTCTGGAGGAGGTGCCGATGCTGACCAACGCCGGCAAGGGCGTGCGAGGCATCAGGCTGGCTCCGGACGACAGGCTGCTGGGAGTCGTCCAGATGGCTCGCCCCAGCGACTGCCTGCGAGCGATCAACAGCAATGACAAAGAACTGGTATTCGGCCAGCAAAAGTACCAGGTGACGTCGCGCGGCGGACGAGGTGTGCTGACCAGCAAACGCACCACCTTCACAAAGATTCTTCAGCCGGAAATTCAACTGGTCGACTGGACGACGATGGAAGAAGGCAACCCGGCCTGAGTGGCGATGCGACGGGCCGACACTTGGCACATCGACCGCCGGTTTGTAGCATTCCGGCAACTGTTCGACCGCATCTGTTCGCAACCGTCACGGACGATTTCATGTCGCGAAAAACTGCTCGGAGTCAGCAGCAGGCTCCCCCCGATGCCGCCCGCGTTCGCCGACTTCTTGAAAAGGGTGACGCCCGCGAGGCCGTCAAGGAAGCAAAGCGCTGCCTGCGGATCGACGCAGGTTCCGCCAATCAACAGCTTCTGCAGGAAGCGCTGCTGGGACGCGTGGAGCAGTTGCATCGACTGAAGCAGATTGTCGAAGCCAGGGCCGTCCTTGGTGAACTCGACAGGCTGAAGCCGGCCGCGCAGCACATTACGGAGCGGCTGACTCGGCTGCGGGTTCTGCTGGGCGACGGCAGCGCAACCGCTCAGGCAGCGCTGCAGGCCGATCCGAAGCTGCTGACGGAAATGGTCGACAAGGCGGTACTGGACGAACGCTGCATTGTTCCCGACGACGCTTCGATTCGGTCACAGGTGACTGCGGTTCGAGAATCGCTGGTCGCAGTCGAGCGCGGAGAAGACGATGCCGCGGCCGAACTGCTGGCAGGCATCAGCCGAACGTCGCCGCTGGCCGACTGGCGGCTGTTCGTCCGCGGGCTTTCGGCCTTCTACCAGCAGGACGAAGAACGCACACGGAAGAACTGGGACCGGCTGGATAGTGCTCGTCCGGCACACGTCATTGCCACCACACTTCGAACGGCCGCGGAATCCGATCCGAACGCCAGAGCCCAGGCGATCGAGACGTTCCCCGGCATGGCAGATCGGCTGAAGCGCGTCGAACGACAGCGCCAGGCCGGCAGCCCTGTCGCGATCCTGGTGGAAATGGTGGCTGCATGGCGAAGGCAACGATGGCCGACTCTTGCCGCCAGGCTGAAATCTCTGCAGAGACGGGTCGGTGATTCTGATCCCGCGATGGTTCGACAGGTCGTGGAGATCACGTGGAAACAGGCCGTTCGTGAGCACAAGCCTGGTCTGCTGCATCAGTTGCAGTTCGGTGTTCCGGAGCCGGACCTTGATCCTCGCTGGAATCGTGCCAGGGCGCTGATGTACGAACATCCGGACAGCCCCACGCTCCTGAGCGACGGTGAAACGGCGTGGCTGCGTTATGCGGGCGATCTGCAGGAACTGACGATTCTGAGTGATCAGGAACGTCAGATTGCCACCGGCCTTGTGTACCAGCGCCTGGCGCGGATGTTACGGCGTGCGTCTGAATGTGCCGGAGAGCCGCCGGCGTTTGCGTACTACGCCTTCATTGACGACGAGGAGGAACGCCAGCGCGAACAAAAAGAACACGCTGATGCTGCGATTCGGTACTATCGCAAAAGCGTTGAAGCCTGCCCCTTGCTGAAGGAATCGTTCCAGGAACTTGTGGCGCTGCACGAGGAACTCGACCAGCCAAAGAAGGCCGCGGCTGTTATGAAAGAGCTGGCCAAAGCCGATCCCAACTGCTTCGAAGCAGCGATCTGGCTGGCCAGCCACTATCTGTCAGAAGATCAGCCGGCCGAATCGGAAAAATACATTGCCGTGGCCCGTCGTCTGCGGCCGCGAGACCGGTTGTGTGAAGTTCTGTCATGGAACCAGAAAATTGCGAGCGTTCGCTGCTTCACCATCAAGCGCAAGTTCGCCGAGGCACGTGACGCGCTGGAGGCAGCGGCTTTGAATGCGCCGGAAGATGCCGGCCCGCTGATGCTGGATCTGGTGCGCGCTGCGATCGAGTTCAAGGCAAAGAACGCCGATGCGGCCATGCAGTTCGTCGACTCCGCGCTGGCGAAGGTCTCCGACCCGCTGCCTGTCTGGATGCAGATGGGGGCGATCGCCGGCCGCATGCGAGTCGCTCGCGAGTTCAAAAAGACGTTCGATGATCGCTTCAAGAACGACATTAACGGCACCCCCACCAGTGAAGCTGCCGGGATGATGTCGGAAATCATGGCCTCCCTGAAGCGGTCACACGTGAACTACACCGGTCGTGCCACCCATGAACGGCTGCTGTTGACATACCTGAGCCGCGCCACAAGCATCGACTGGCAGGAAGGACACCTGAGAAGTACCTGCAGGTTTCTGGCACTGGTGCCGCGCTGGACATGGCTTCGCGACGTGTTTGTTGAACTCGGCATGAAGCGGTTTGCGAGGGTTGCTGATTTTCACTTCTGGTACGGCACCGCGGAATTCAATGAGGGGCCATTCTGGTGCGATCACGGGGTCGTTCAGCGGGCCTTCGAGACGGCGCTGGAACTGCATGATTCCGGCGAATCCCGGCTCGGCGAGAAGGATTACGAGACCGCGAGGGCATCGCTGTCGACGGTGAAGGAGTACCTCGAACGAAACTACGGCAGCCCGTTCGGTAATCGCTACTTTGATGACGACGAAGACGACGACGAAGACGACGATGATGCATTTGGCCTGATCGACGACGAATGCGACGATGAATACGACGACGAAGATTCCGCTTTTGCAGCGGGCTCTCCGGCGCATCATTTGGGCGGCGGGCTGGACCTGCAGCAGGTGTTTGACTCGCTTCCGCCGGAGTTAAAGAAGAAGGTTGAGCGGACCTGTCAGGAGTATGGAATTTCTTTTGCGGAAATGGTCCAGAAGTCAGCCGACATGGCTGCAGAAGACTCTTCGCCTCCGTGATCGGTTTTCAGTCCTGCCTCCGCAGGGCATTTGAATAGCAAAGTCACTTAGCGTTTCGTCAGGCCATTCGTTCGGGCAACGATCATGCAGGATCCCTATCAGGTACTCGATCTGCCGCGAGACGCGGACAGTGATCGCATTCGCAGCCGTTATCTGGAACTGGTCAGACTGTTTCCGCCGGAAAAGGAACCACAGCAGTTCGCAGCCATCCGAGCCGCGTATGATGCGCTGCGTGATCCGGTCGTGAGACTGCGGAACCAGCTGTTCGATTTTCAGGCCACTCAGTCGCTGGAAGGTCTCGTCGAAGATTACCGTGGAGACGTTCGCCAGCGTCGCCTGCCAACGGCATTGCTGCTGTCGCTGGCGCAGCCGTGACGAGTCCTGCAAACACATTCTACGGCACAACGCCTCATGCCCACCTGGACAGAAACTGAAGACATTCTGCGTCCGTTTCGCGAGTGGCTGAATCACACGGCCGACGAAATCGCCGCGCTGCCCGAAGACCGCGAACGGCTCGCCGATGACGACGGCCCGCTACACGGTTTCGGCGCGGCCGATCGCGCGGCCGAAGCCAGCGCGGCCGAAGCCAGCGTGGCCGAAGCCGGTCTGCTGCAGCTTGTCGAGGCGTTTACGGCGATGCGGCATGAGCTGAAACTGCAGACGAGGGGAAGTCGCAACCTGGAAACGACTGTCGACCGCGCGCTGGAAGGACTCAGCTCCGCCAGCCGCACGTTTCACTCTGTTCAGGCTCAGGAACGGGACGCTGCCGACCGCGCTGCCAAACCACTGCTTGAGGCGCTGATTGGACTGGACGAAGCTCTGCTGAGAGCTTATCAGGCCTTCCAGACCGCTCAACAGCAATTGTCAGACAGCGCCCCCGAGCAACTGCGGCAGTCTCTGGATACTCGCTTCGCCGAACTCTCGTGGTGGCGCCGACTTCTCAGCCGCGGCTGGCATCGCACCGTGACGGACGCCGCAGCCGACGGTCTGCGGCGCAGCGTTCAAAAGAATATCGGCGGTGTTGTCCAGGGATTCGAACTGCTGCGTACGCGAATCGCGAAGGAACTGCGTGATCTGGGCATTCACCGTATGGAAACAGTCGGTGAACCGGTCGACCCGACTCGCATGACGGTGGTTGAGATTGTCCGGGATGCAAACGTCGCTCCGGAAACCGTCGTTGGAATCCTTCGTCCGGGTTATCGGCGAGGTCCGCAGATCCTGCGGTATGCCGAAGTGCGTGTCGCGGCCACGCAGGACTTTGACACGCCGCCAGCCGTCACTTAGAAATCCCAAAAACCCGCTACTCCACCCGAAAGGATGCAACATGGAAATGATCGTCGGAATTGACCTCGGGACGACCAACAGCGCGATTGCAATTGTCCAGGACGGCAAACCCGCTGTGCTGCGCGACGCAAACAACCTGGCGACTCTGCCATCCGTCGTCGGCTTTTCTTCCGATGG
>CAZHET010000295.1:0-8500 GCA_964531585.1 uncultured Planctomycetaceae bacterium
CGGACAGCTCGAAGCGTGGCTGGCCGAATGCACGGGCTTCCACGCTGTGTCTGTGCAGCCGAACGCCGGGTCACAGGGAGAACTCGCCGGGCTGCTGGCAATTCGCGCGTTCCACCATGCGAACAATCAGCAGCATCGCAGCATCTGTCTGATTCCGACGTCAGCCCACGGCACGAATCCGGCCAGTGCTGTGATGGCAGGGATGAAAGTTGTCGCTGTCGGCTGCGACGACGACGGCAACATCGACGTGATTGATCTGAAAGCGAAGGCTCAGCAGCACTCAGAGAATCTCGCGGCCCTGATGGTGACGTATCCGTCAACTCACGGAGTCTTCGAAGACAGCATCCGCGACATCTGCGCGATCATTCACGAGCACGGCGGCCAGGTGTACATGGACGGAGCCAACCTCAACGCTCAACTCGGCCTGGTGTCACCCGCCGAACTGGGAGCGGACGTCTGTCATCTGAACCTGCACAAGACGTTCTGTATTCCTCACGGCGGCGGCGGTCCGGGAGTCGGGCCGATTGGAGTGGCGCAGCATCTGGCGAACTTTCTGCCTGGCCATCCGGTTCATTCCCCGAACGATCCCGGCGGCGGAATCCGCGGCGATGTTTCCCCGCGGCATGGCGGGGACGCAAGTTCTGTCGGCGGTCATACTCTCGGCGGTCATACTCTCGGCGGTCATGCGGTCGGCGGTCATGCGGTCGGCCCCGTTGCGGCAGCACCGTTCGGCAGCGCCAGCATTCTGACGATCTCCTGGATGTACATCGCAATGATGGGAGCCGACGGTCTGACCGAAGCCACGCGACAGGCGATTCTTAACGCCAACTATGTCGCTCACCGATTGCAGCCGTACTTTCCCGTGCTGTACCGTGGAGCCGGCAACCTGGTGGCTCACGAATGCATTCTCGATCTGCGGCCGTTCAAAGCCGATAGCGGAGTGGAGGTCGAAGATGTTGCCAAGCGGCTGATGGACTTCGGCTTTCACGCGCCGACGATGTCGTGGCCGGTTCCGGGGACGCTGATGATCGAGCCAACGGAAAGTGAATCAAGGGCCGAACTCGATCGCTTCTGCGACGCGATGATTCTGATCCACGATGAAATCATGGCCGTCAGAAACAGCACGCTGGACCGTAGCGACAACCCGCTGAAACATGCTCCACATACCGCAGCGCAGGTGACGTCGGACGACTGGACACATGCGTATTCCCGGCAGCAGGCGGCGTATCCGGCGCAACGGCTGCGTGATTTCAAGTACTGGCCGCCGGTTGGTCGAGTGGACAATGTGTACGGCGACCGTCATCTTGTATGCACCTGCCCGGACATGAATTCCTATGTGGCGGAGTCGTAGTCCCCGCTCAAAGGGACGCGAAGCTTGCTCCCACCATTTCTGAGACCTGCCATGCGAACACGCCTCGCTTCAGGAACGCTGCTGTTCCTCTTCGTTCTTGCCCAGGCGGTCTTCGCGCCGCTGCCGGCATTCGGCGCGAATCCCGCGGCATCCGAAGAAGCTTTGAAATTCCAACTGCCGGAAACGGATGACGGGCTGCCGGGTGCCGGACCGATCCGCCGCTACGACTGGTTTCGCGACCTGTGGACTCGCCGCCGCACCGACTTCGCGAAGCAGGTCGATGAAAAACAGGGGGCCGTCGTGTTCCTCGGCGATTCCATCACTCAGGGGTGGAGCGAGGACTTCAAGGGGTATTTCCATGAAGTGACGCTGGCGAATCGCGGGATCAGCGGCGACACAACGCGAGGCATGCTGATTCGTCTGCAGGAAGACGTCCTGGCTCTCCATCCCGCAGCAGTCGTCATGCTGATGGGAACGAATGATCTGGAAGAAGGTGCGGCTCCGGAGACGATTGCGTCCAACGTCGCTCTGATCCTGAAGGAGCTGAAGGCACACAATGCGCAGATGCCGGTCATCCTGTGCCAGGTCTTTCCCAGCTCCGCCGAAAAGAAACGACCGGCCGACAGCATTCGGGAAATCAACAGGCTGGTTGCTGCTGCCGTCAAAGGCGATTCGCAGATCACACTGCTCGACACGTGGACGCTGTTTGCCAATGAAAGCGGCGACGCGAAAGCTGCAGAATTCCCGGACCTGTTGCATCCGAACGATGCCGGCTATGCCAAATGGGCAAGTGCGCTGCGCCCGGTGCTTGCCACGCTGGGATTTGTCGAAACCACACCCGATGAGTTTCAGCCGGAGCCGGGATTCCGATCGCTGTTTAACGGCAGCGACCTGACTGGATGGGGGTATCGCCCAACGACAGCCCAGATGCTGAAGGCTCGGGAAGGCTGGCAGAAAAGCGATCCGAATGCTCCGCCGTGGCCCGTCGTGAAGGAGGCTGTTAGTTTCGCTGGAAAGAAAGAAACTCCCGAACACCGCTATGTCGCGATCAACGGCCGCCTGGTTGTGACGACTCCGCCCGAGGGACGCAAAATTCAGCAGCTCTGGACGACCGACGAGTTCTCCAGCGACTTCACTCTCAAGCTGGAATTCCGGGCGACGCCGAACGCCGACAGCGGCGTATTCATCCGCGATCCTCAGTTGCAGTGTCGCGATTTTCCGCTGGCCGGACCGTACAAGGATCTCAAGAACTTCAAGGCCGGTGACTGGAACGAACTGGTTGTCGAGGTCAAAGCCGGTGTCGCTCACTGCACCTGCAACGGCGAAGTTCTTGAGGCAGAATTCAAGGTACCCGAATCCGGCCCAATCGGACTCGAAGGCGACCGCGGCCAGATGGAATATCGCCGGATCAGAATTCGGGAGGAATAGTCAAAATCAGCCTGCGACATTCGTGTTGCGGAACATTGAATCTGAATGCACCGACCTTTCGGCCCGCTGAACGATTTGTCCGCCTGGCGCGGGAAAAACTCAGTTGCAACTATCATGCGCGTGATTTCTTCAGCTGCAACCCCTCTGATTCGCTACGTTTGCCCGATTGCAAGTTGTGCCTTGGGTCTCTTCTCAGTCTGGATCGGCAGACCAGTGATCGGGGCAATACTCATCGCCTGCGGCATTTATTCGGGCGCCATCGCGCAGAAGTTCTGCACGGTGATACTCTCGTCCGGTCGGATACAGATTCTCAATGGCTTCTGTGAGCAGTGGCTGGACTACAAGGACATCCAGGCGATCGAGACACGTAGGAAATATGACCTCATCAAGCTGCAAACAAATTGTGACACCATCCTTGGTCGCACGATTTGGTTTAAGGCGAAGACCCGCTGGTGGGTTGCAAAGCCACACCCGATCGTTGCGGAATTGGAAGATCTGTGCGGTCTTACGCCGCCGAGAGATTCCGCGAACTAGTGTGTAACTGTTATTCCATAAGTCTCCTGCGACGCGAGCAACAGCCGTGTCCAGAACATTGCAAAGAACCATGAGCAAGCGTCACATCCTTGTACTACTTACAATTTGCATTCACGCCGCATCTGCACTGGCTCAACAAGAGGCCAAGCCGGACGACGGCAAGCTGCGCATTATTTGCTTCGGAGCCCATCCGGACGACGCAGAATACAAATGTGGCGGCAGTGCAGCTCTGTGGGCGGCGCAGGGACATCACGTCAAGCTGGTTTCAGTCACCAACGGAGACATCGGACACTGGCAGATGGCCGGCGGACCTCTGGCAATGCGCCGAACCGCCGAATCCGGTGAAGTGGCCAAACGACTGGGTGTGACTTCTGAGGTCATGGATATTCACGACGGTGAACTGGAACCAAACCTGGAAAACCGCCGCAAGATCACCAGGATGATTCGCGAATGGAACGCCGACATCGTGATCGCTCACCGGCCCTGGGATTATCATCCGGATCATCGCTACACCGGCGTGCTGGTCCAGGACGCCGCGTTCATGGTGACTGTTCCGTTTTTCTGCCCCGACACGCCTCACCTGACAAAGAACCCGGTGTTTCTGTACTCCAGTGACCGCTTCCAGAAACCCTACCCGTTTGAAGCCGATATCGCGGTCGCCGTTGATGAAGTGTTCGAGAAAAAAGTCGACGCGCTGCTGGCTCTGGAATCTCAAACGTTTGAAGGTGGAGCTTCCGGGACGGCCGAATCGACCGCCGAAGCGCCGCCCGCGTCAGCCCCGGAACTGCGGCGAGCGTGGCTGCGCGAGCGCTGGGTCAGACGGCAGACCAATGAAGCCAACGATTACCGCAGCGCTTTGGTCAGGTGGTACGGCGAAGAAAAGGCGAAGGAAGTGAAGTTCGCCGAAGCGTTCGAAATCTGCGAATACGGACGGCAGCCATCCGAGGCGGAGATACGCGAGTTGTTTCCGTTCTTCCCAAAAACGCCGTAGATCTGCCGTGGCCGATGCGGCCGGCATTGGCAGAAGAATCTCTGGTCCAGTGCTCGCCGCCCGCCTTACCGGGTGCGCCCGGCGTCCTGAATTTCCTGCAACAGGCGTCGCAGTTCCGCGACGATTTCCGGACGCCTGGCGTACAGATTGGTCAGCTCACCGCGGTCGTCGCTGAGATTGTAAAGCTGTCCGGCGGGATCACCTGGCCCCGGCTGAATGCGGCTCGGCTGAGTAAATCCGCCGGAACCCAGGCCATCAATCAGCTTCCAGTCACCCCGCCGGATCGTCATCAGGCCGCTGCCCGACTGCAGCGCCAGCGCTGAGCGGACTGGCTGATCCTCTGACTGCGCTCCCAGCAGGACGCGCGAAAAATCCACACTGTCCGGAGCAGCGTCGTCCGGCAATTCGAAGTCCGTAATCGCCGCCAGTGTGGCCAGCACGTCCACGAAGCTGACAGTCTGGTGGCTGAGCGAACCGGCTGCCACTCTGCCTGGCCACCGGACCACAAACGGAATGCGGTGACCGGCTTCCCACGCATCCGCTTTCATGCCTCGCAGGCCGCCCGAGGAATCGTGGCCGAAACGTTCCACATCGGCGTCATACCACGTCGGACCGTTGTCCGAAGCGAACACGACCAGAGTGTTTTCTGTCATGTCCGCCTTGTCCAGTGCGCGCAGGACTCGGCCGATCATTGTGTCGACCATCACGGCAAAATCACCGTACATGCTGGCCCCACTGCTGCCGCGGAAGGGTTCTGACGGCAGCCAGGGTGTGTGAGGCGCCGGATACGCCAGATACAACAGCAGTGGCTGCCGCACATCAGCGCCCTGCTGCAAGTTCGCATGGTCGCGAACCACGTCGATCGCTTCTTCTGTGAATCGCGGAAGAACATCCTTCAGTTCAAGATCCGGGGCAATGCCGCCGGCTCGCCAGAATTCCCCCTGAATCGGCGACCAGCCTTCAGAAGTTCCTGCCGCGATGGTGTTCGTCGGAGGCTGCACGGCCTGATTGCCGCGAATGTAGAAGTACGGAGGAATATCCGTCGATGCACGAATGCCAAAGTACGAACCAAAGCCGACATCTGCCGGACCACCGGGCAACGGATGTTCGTAACCGCGAGACTCATCGAACCCCAGATGCCATTTGCCAACCATCGCGGTCCGATATCCCTGACGCTGCAGCAGCGACGCAATCGTCATCTGACCGTCGGCAATCAGCGGATGCTTCGGCCAGCGCGATACGTCGGTCCGAAACGGATAGCGTCCCGTCAGCAGCCCATACCGAGACATGTGGCACAGCGGTCCGGCTGCATGCGCGTCCGTGAATCTCATTCCATCCGCCGCCAGCGAATCGATATGCAGCGTCGGAATTTTCGAGTTCTCGTTGTAGCAGCCTGGATCGCCGTACCCCATGTCGTCGACCAGAATGATGACGACGTTCGGCGGCGACTCGGAGGGCGGTTGCGGTTCCGCGGCCACCGCAAGCCGCAGGCAGGCGAACATAACACACAGCGAGTTTACAATTCGTGGTGGCGTCATTGTCGGCACTCCGAGACGATTTTTCTTCGAGTGAATTGAGTCAGTGAAGGCCGCTGGATGCGCACTCACACACCCCGGCATTGTGCGGGCTCATCGGCTGTTCATTGATTCCCTCGCGGCACTGTTTGTAGCAGGACAGCGACAGAAGCGTGATCGAACAGTCGTCGAAGCCGTGCTGATCGGAGCGTTGCTCGACCTGCAACGCACGTTTGTCCGCGACCGGTCAGACGCCCAGGTCGCGTTCCAGGTGCTGCAGACGTTCGTCCAGTCCGCGGACAGTCTCTTCCAGGCGTTCGATCGTTTGAGACTGCTCGCGGACCTGGTCTTCCAGTCGTTCCAGCGCTGCCGCCGCATTCGTCCCTGGTGCCGGAGTTTCGGCAGCCGCGAATTGCTGAGTCGCCGGCGACTGCGGAGCTTTCTGACGAACAACCGAGTCACCATCGTCGGATTCGTCATCCGCGTCATCCCCGGACCGGACTTCCAGCGTCTGCCCTTCCTTCGGCAGATAGAACGTGTGATCGACTTCGACGCCGCGCCGTTCCAGCGGGCCACTGGCCTGCAGGTAACCCATCGCCTGCAGGCCGCTCAGTTCCTCGCGAAGCGAATCCTGCGAATCGATTCGCACCATTCGGCTGGCCCGCGTACGCAGCTCGCCCGGCTGCTGTCGGCCGCGCAGCAGCAATTCGGCGATGATTGCGAATTGCGGTTCTGTGAAATCAAACTTGTGCCGCATGTAATGCCGATACCGCGGAGCACGACCGCCATCCGTGAATACCTCGGCGACCAGCAGGTCTTCGCGAAGTTCATCCAGGGCCTGCTGGACCTGATCTTCGCTGTAGCTGACAACCGGATCGCGGTTACTCTTTTGATTGCAGGCTGTTGTCGCGGCTTTCAGCGTCAGCGGGTACTGCTCCGGAGTCGTGAACGCTTTCTCCATCAGCACGCCGATCACGCGGCGCTGGATCTTCGACAGTTGTCGAATCTGATTCTTAGGCTCGTCGCTCATCGTGATTTCGTTCCCGGGACATTCGAAGTCAGCGAGGAAAATCGTTCATCGCCAGCGTCCGGCTGAACTGTCTGTCCGAACGTTCCTCGCGAGACGCTATCATAAGTCCGCAGAGCGAGTCTCGCACCTCTCTCAACGTGAAGTTTGCGGCCTTGCACGTCTGCAGGCAGTGCAGACGTCGAGCGACGCTGTTCTGAACGGAAATCTACCGGCGGGCGCCCAATGTCACGCACTTCAGCTCTGATCGGTAAGCGGCACGGCGTAGCCGCCGGGTTTTCCCAGCGTTTCTCAGCGCAGACACCGGCGGCGAGCGCTCAATGTCACTCACTTTGGTTTCCCGTCTTCAAAGTAGACCACCGCATGCAGCTGCTTTCGAAATGGCTGCCTGGCTTTGCTGGTCAGTTCCCAGTCGGCAACTTCGTTCTCGATCACAATGTTGTCGGCCCAGTCGATTTCGTGCAGGTGCTGTTGCTGCTGATCACCGGCGACGTACACGGTCAGCACCGGCTCATAGGTCTGCGGCTTCAGGTCGGTGGCTTTGGTGTGCCACAAAGCAATTCCGCCGAGCACATTCAGGCTGACGTTGTAACCACCGCTGGCAGGAGTGAGCGAAACATGGGATGGCTCCGGAAAACTGAGCGCCGGCGACGTGACAGGCAGGGCCGCACGGCTGACGCCGCCATGCTATCATACGAGCACCTGTAACAATTTCGCCTTCGTGCGAGCTTTCGATTCGGACAGGGTGATATCGTTCCGTTTCTTGACTGCGGATTCGTCACTTTCAGCATAGAATGGATAGTCCACGAAGTGACGGACAATCACTGACCTGAGGACACGCCCGCGTTTGTGAGTCCGTTACCTGCCGTTTTCCATCGACGAAACCCAGGCGACATGCAGCAGCAAAGAAGCAAAGTTATCAGCCAGATTGAGAACCTTCTGCCCGTCGTTTCGGCCAGATACTCCGTCGAACGGCTTGGTGTGTTCGGGTCAGTCAGTCGTGGCGAAGAATCGCAGGACAGTGACGTTGACGTTCTGGTCGAATTCAGCGGCCCGGCGACGTTCGACGGCTTTTTTGGGCTGAAGGAGTTCCTCGAGAGCAGCCTGGAGCGACGTGTCGACCTCGTTACTCGCGCGGCTCTGAGAGACGAGATCCTGCCATCCATCGAAAAGGATCTGTTCTATGTCTCGTGAATGGCGATTCTATGTCGCCGACGCACTTCGATTCTGCGATCGAATTGCGGAGTACACCGGATCGCTTGACCAGAGCAGATTCGAGAAGGACAGACGGACTTACGACGCGACGTTGCGGAATATCGAACTCATTGGTGAAGCGGTCAGGCAGATTCCGGACGACGTGACGAGTCGATTTCCGCAGATCCCCTGGCGACAGATTGTGTCGACTCGCAACTACCTGACGCATGTCTACTTCGGAGTTGACAACGACATCATCTGGGACATCGTGCAACACAAGATCCCGGAATTGTGCAGCGTATTGCGCCAAATCGCCGCAGAAATGGAGCACGGTGAGAACTGATGCAAAACACCGTTAAATCGACCGCCCGTACCAGTCGCGTTACCAGGTTCCGACATCCTCAAACCCGCGCTGTTCCCCTGCAGTCCGGGTAGCCGGTGCAGCCCCAGAATTGCTGGCC
>CAZHET010000296.1:0-8462 GCA_964531585.1 uncultured Planctomycetaceae bacterium
TGGTGCGTTCACTGAACGGGTTGAGCAGCTTCGTGAGCTGATTGGCGGCATCGTACGTGTACGTGAACCGGCCGGAGTTCGGAGCGTGCATGGAAGCTCGGTTGCCCGCGGCGTCCCACGTATAGGTGATCGTCTTATTATTCGGATTCGCCGCCACCGTGGTCTGTCCGATGCCGTCATACGAGTACGTGTACCGCCCCGTGGCATTCGCCATCAGCCGTCATTGACGGTTGATCCGGAGCTACCGCTCCGCCGCGAAGCGCCACCCATTCAAACATCATCACCCGGAAGCCACTTCGCACGCCGCGATTGCCGCCTGCATCATACGCGAACGTCGCCCGCGAGGCTTTGGCACAGCAAGGCCCGCCGCACGCAGCGGGAAATGCAGTGATAGCAGGGAGTTACAGAAGAATCCACCAAATCCGAACGAGCCATCGTCATCGCACAAACCTCTCGAAAAGCCAGCCAAAACCCCGGCCAACCCGAAGATTTTCCAGCCGCCGCGCTCATTACAATGCCTGTCCTTGTATCCTCCTTTCCTGTCCTTGTATCCTCCTTTCCCTTGTATCCTCCTCCTTGCATGTCCTTATCCATGTCCTTGTATCCATGTCTCGCGCTCATTACAATGCCTGTCCTTGTATCTCTTCTGTATCTCTTGTATCTATGCTTGCATCCATGCCTGTCCTTGTATCCACCTTGTATCCATGTCCTTGTATCCACACCCCATCCGCGTCACCGATCAGCCGACGTGCGTCCATATCGCGGTCGCTGATGATCAGGTGTTTGTTCGCGAACAGAATGCGCTGGTAGTCTTCAACTGGCAGTAATGCTCACTCAAGCGTGTTCGACACTGCAGGAACAGTCCCCGCAGCGGTCGAAACGGAGCGAGCGTTCTGCTCGCCAATTGCCTGTTGATGCAGTAGACTTTCCGCCACATAAAGTCGCGGACACGGGCAGGGCTGTGTCATTGCGCCTACGTGGCCACCGCTGAAGACACTTACGCTTCAGCTGAATCCTCCGTTCACTGAGTTTGCGTGGCGCGCCTTGCGGCATGTCAGTGGCGAAGGCGGGGTCAGCCCTTTCCGGCATCTCATCGGCCACGCTACTTGAATCTGTCCGGGTTGGTCTAGAACTGTCTCAATGTCGACTCATCTCAAAAAGCAGTCTCCCGACGGCGATGTCTCGATTCTGGTGGAATTGCTTTTGATTCGCACTAGCCGGACATTTGCGCTGAGCATTCCTTTCCTGCCTGCAGACCTGCGGGACCAGATTGGGATCGCCTATTTGCTGTTCCGGATAGCGGATACTGTTGAAGACGGATTGCTGGTCGATCCGCTGACCAAACGTCGCCTGTTCGACGAACTTATCGAGGCGCTTCAAACCGGAGAGGCCGCGAAGTTCTGCGAATCTGCCGCACAATCGCCTCCGCACGACGACCCAGACTGTCGCGATTTGATACGACACTTGCCCCTGCTTCTCGATGCTCTATCGCCGGACCCTGTCGCCGACGAAATGATTCGATCACGCGTCATCGAATCCTGTCGGGGAATGCAAAGATTTGTCATGGCGGGTGAAATTGGTAATGTTCGGCTGAAATCGCTATCGGAATTGAACGACTACTGTTATGTCGTCGCAGGCATCGTTGGCGAAATGTTGACTGAGTTGTTCCTGCACCACCAGCCGGAACTCGTGCGCGTCAGGGCAGAACTGGTGCGGCTGGCCCCGTCTTTCGGAGAAGGTCTTCAACTGGTCAACATCCTCAAAGACTCAGAGAGTGACAGTCTTGGCGGTCGGAAGTTCGTGCCGGATGGTGTGCCGCGAACAATGTTGTTCCAGCGAGCGCGGAGGGATCTCGAAGAGGCCGCAGAATACGTTCGACTTCTCGAAAATAGCGGGGCTGCGGTCGGTGTGATCAGGTTCACCCAGCTTCCGGTCCTGCTGGCCAAAGCTGCTCTCAACCGCGTTGAGCAATTCGGACCGGGGTCGAAGATCTCGCGTGAAGACGTCGCTGGAATCGTAGCATCGGTCACTCAGTCGCGGCCGACCCCGTCAACCGGACCAACGCGCGTCCTGCTGGCCGAGCCGCGAGGGTTTTGCGCCGGTGTGCGGATGGCCGTGGGTGCACTCAGCCTGGCAATGGAGCGACTCGGTACACCACTCTACGTGTTTCACGAAATTGTCCATAACCGCCACATCGTCGAAGACTTCACTTCCCGCGGTGCCGTGTTCGTTGATTCCATCGAGGACGTGCCGATGGGCTCCAATCTGATGTTCTCGGCACACGGTGTTTCTCCCGAAGTGCGCAACGAGGCTCGCGAGCGGAGGCTTTTCACGATAGACGCCACCTGCCCGTTGGTCGCGAAGGTCCATATCGAAGCGTCTCGATTCGCCAGGTCGGGCTACACAATTCTCCTGATCGGACACGCAGGACATGACGAAGTGGTCGGGACAATCGGCGAAGCTCCTGCCGCCATCCAACTCATTTCATCTCTGGCTGACGTTGACGCCCTGGAGTACTCCCCGAACGACAAGCTGGCATGGCTGACGCAGACCACGCTCAGCGTGTCCGAGACTTCGACGATTGTCGACCGGCTAACTTCACGGTTTCCCTGGATTGTGGGACCGGCCAGCGACGACATTTGCTATGCCACCCAGAACCGTCAGGGGGCCGTCGAATCACTGTGGGAAGAAGCGGATGCCGTTATCGTTGTCGGAAGTCAAAACAGCTCGAACAGTCGACGGCTCAAGGAACTCGCTGACAGACACGGAATTCCGGCGTGGCTGGTCGACGGTGCCGATGACCTGTGCGTGAATGATATTTCCCCATATCGAACCCTGGGACTGACGGCCGGGGCCAGCGCTCCGGAGGAAGCCGTTCAGGGTGTTCTGAAATGGCTGGCGAAGCACTTTTCAACGCAGGTCGAGGCGCACTCGTTCACATCGGAAGATCACAGATTCGCCTTGCCATCGGAACTTCTGGCGATCAGCGATCTGGTCATGAAGCGTGAATGAACGCACCTCAAACTCTTTGCTGATCCCGTCCCCGCGTCTTCAGTCCGACAACGCCTCCCTTGAGACATCCGGAGAATCCAATGAAAGAACCGGTTGTCACGATCATAGGTGCCGGGCCGGGCGGTCTTGCCGCGGCCTTGCTGCTCGCACGCCAGGGCAAGCGAGTGCGTGTGCTGGAACGGCTACCGCGGGTCGGGGGCCGATGCTCTGCAATCGAAGAGGATGGCTTCCGCTTTGATGTCGGTCCGACCTTTTTCCTGTATCCGCGTGTGCTGGAGGATGTGTTTCGGCAGGTTGGACGCAATCTGTGGGACGAGGTTCCGATGACAAAGCTCGATCCGCAGTATCGCATCAACTTCGGCGTGGGCGGACACCTTGACGCTAAACCAGACGTTGACCAGATGGTGGAGGAGATTCGTCGGTTCGCTCCTGCGGACGCCGATTCGTTTCGCGGGTTTATGGACCACAACCGCAAGAAACTCGCAAAGTTCCGTCCGATCCTGGAAGCACCATTCAGCAGCGTGCTGGATCTTGTCAATTCGGACGTTGTAAAAGCCGCGCCGTGGCTGAAGCCGTGGAACTCAGTGGCCGGAGAACTTCAGAAAGCATTCACCGATCCGAGAATGGTGATTGCGCTTTCTTTCCAGTCCAAGTATCTGGGCATGTCCCCGTTCCGCTGTCCGAGCTTCTTTACCATCCTTGCCTTTCTCGAGTACGAATACGGCGTCTTCCACCCCACGGGCGGCTGCAGTGCGGTCAGCGATCGCATGGCGCAGATCGCACAAGACATGGGGGTGGAATTCCATCTTGAGGAACCCGTCCGCCAGATCCGATTCAACGGGCGCCGGGCGACCGCCGTTGTCACCGACCGCGCCGAGTACGCCACTGACGCTCTGGTGGTGAACGCAGATTTTTCGCGAGCGATGGAGCGTCTTGTTCCGAATCACCTCAGAAGGCGCTGGACGAACGAAAAGATTGCCAAGAAGAAGTTCTCGTGTTCGACATTCATGATGTATCTGGGGATCGACGGGCAGTACGACCTGCCACATCACCTGATTCACATCGCCAACGACTATCTGAGGAACATCAGGGAGATTGAAGAAGACCACATCCTGCCAGACGATCCGTCGTTCTATCTTCAGAACGCGTGCGTGACCGATTCCACGCTGGCTCCGGAGGGAATGAGTACCCTCTACCTGCTTGTGCCGGTTTCGCATCAGCACCCCAAGATCGACTGGACCGTGGAACGCGATCGGTTTCGAGCACGAGTCATCCGGCAACTGGAGAAAGTCGGCATCAACGATCTGGAGCAGCGAATTCGATTTGAAAAAGTCGTGACGCCGGATGACTGGGACACCAGCTATGAGGTTTACAATGGGGCGACGTTCAACCTGGCTCATAATCTTGGCCAGATGTTGCTGAACCGGCCGCGAAACCGCTTCGAAGATCTGGAAGGCGTGTATCTTGTCGGAGGCGGAACACATCCGGGCAGCGGCTTGCCGGTGATTTACGAATCCGCCCGGATCACCAGTCGATTGATCGCCGAAGAGTTCAAAACGAACAGCGTTCCGGTCGCAGCAGGGAGCGTGTGAGTGCCCGGTGTCGAAATGATCCACTCCGAAGCCCCGTCAGCCACAAGCGAGACCGACTCGCCGTATCCGTTTGACGTTACGCAGGCGATCGCTGCAGCGCGAAGCGCCCAGCGATACTGGCGGAGGCAGCCGGTCAGAACTCGCCTGAAGGCGATTGCCGCACTTCGGGCTGGTATTGCTGCTGATCCGATTTGTCTGGCGCAGACGTGCGGTCGACTGAACCAGGCGGAATCGCTTTCAGCCGAGGTTCTGCCGCTTGCTGATGCATGTCGCTTCCTGCAGAAAACGGCAGAAGACACGCTTCGGCCGCAATCGGTTTCCCGCAAAGGCCGACCCGCGTGGCTGCGGTATGTGCAGGTCGAACAACGTCGGGAACCGTTCGGCGTTGTTCTGATTGTCGCGCCGTCGAATTATTCGCTGATGCTGCCGGGAATTCAGGCGCTGCACGCACTCGTCGCGGGAAACGCGGTCCTGTGGAAACCGGCGGAAGGACATTCCGAACCTGCCAGACTGTTGAAAAGACTCTTGGTCAATGCCGGACTGGACGAACGCCTGCTGCAAGTGCTTGCTGAATCAACTGAGTCCGTTGAAGCGGCCGTCTGCTCCGGCGTAGACAGAGTGGTCCTGACGGGCTCGGCTGACACCGGGCGCGCTGTGCAGCGCCTGCTGGCAGAAGAACTGGTTCCGTCAACGATGGAGCTTTCCGGTTGCGACGCAATGTTCGTTACGACCACAGCCGACCTTCAGCGCGCCGCGAAATGTCTGTGGTTCGGTCTCCGGCTGAATCACGGTCAGACCTGCATCGCACCGCGGCGAATCTTCGTGGATTCTCAGATTGTCGACGCATTCATTGAAGAACTGCGCATTCAACGCCCCCTCATGCTTCCGGAAACACCGGCGTCTCACGACCAGTCGCCTGCCGCAGCCGTTCGCGCCGCCGCACTTGTTGACGAGGCTCTGGACGCCGGAGCGACTCTGCTCTTCGACGGCATCAGGCGCGAGAATCGACCCGCAGTGGCCGAGCCGACATTACTCGGCAAGGTTTCAAGCGACATGAGGATTTCCCGCGAAGACATCTTCGCACCGGTCGCGTCCCTTCTCACTTATCAGTCTATCGATGAAGCTGCGGCGCTGAATGAAGAATGCCCGTATGCTTTGGGGGCGACCATCTTCGGATCAGAAACGGCCGAAGTTCGTGATCTGATTCAGCGCATCGAAGCGGGGTGCGTTGTCGTGAACGACATGATTGTTCCCTCGGCTGACTCTCGCGTTGCGTTTTCGGGCCGGAAGCAAAGCGGCTTCGGTGCCACTCGCGGAAGCGAAGGCCTCGAGCAGATGACGCAACTCAAGGTCGTCATCCGACAGACAGGATCGTGGCTGCCGCATCTGAATCCAGACGATCCGCAGGATGCTGAGTTGATCACGCAGCTTATTCAGACTTTGCACAGCCGCGGGCTGGTCAGCCGCATAACGCACGGGTTTGGCCTGCTAAGAACCGCGATGACACAAGGCCAAAGCCGCAAGCGCTCCGGAAAGGAATAGTCATGTCTTCAGCAGTCGTTGTGATTGGAAGCGGTCTCGGAGGACTCGCCGCCGCCTGTACTCTGGCCGCGCGAGGCCATCAAGTGACACTGGTGGAACGCAATGAATGGCTGGGCGGAAAAGCGGCCCTGCTGGAACGCGACGGTTTTCGGTTCGACATGGGCCCCACGATTTTGACGCTGCCCGGCGTGCTGAAACGCATCTTCAAGGAAGCTGGTCGAAACGTCGACGACTACCTGCAACTTGTGCGACTCGACCCGCAGTGGCGGTGCTTCTTCGACGACGGTACGCATTTCGATCTTCTGGAGTCAGTAAAAGCGATGCAGTCGCAGCTTCGCGAGGTTTCCAACGGTCGTGTGGCAGACGGATACGGCCGGTTTCTGAAAATCTCGGAACGTCAGCACGATGTGTCGAAGCGATTCTTCTTCTGGAAGAGCGTGGGCGGGCTGACTGACACAATCGGTGTCAGGGAAGCGATGACACCACGCGGGTTAGGCGACTTGATGAGTCTGAAGTTCGGACAAACGGTGGCGGGGTTGGTCAGGTCGCATGTTCCTGATGAACGCGTGGCCCAGATGATCGACCACTTTACTCAGTACGTCGGTTCCTCACCGGACGCTTCGCCCGCGGTGCTGTGCGGAATCGCTCACATGCAGACCAGCGAGGGTGTCTGGTATCCGATGGGCGGTACGCGGGCGATTCCGGACGCATTGATCCGTCTCGGCACAGAGCTGGGCGTGCACTTCGTCACCGGGAAACAGGTGTCGTCCATCGAAGCGTCGAACGGACGAGTTGCCGGTGTGAAGCTCAAAGACGGGGACATCATCGAGTGTGACGCTGTTGTTTCCAACTCGGATTCCGTGCGGACTCACGACGAGCTGCTGTCTCGGGACGTCGCAGCGAAGTTCCACAAACGCCGCAACTACGAACCGGCGTGTTCCGGAGTTGTGCTGTATCTGGGGCTTCGAAAGCGCTACGAACACATTCTTCATCACAATTTTGTCTTCTCGCGCGATCCTCATGAGGAATTCGAATTCATCTACCGCAAAGGCCAGCCCGCTCCGGATCCGACGTGCTACGTGTGTGCTCCGTCGCTGACAGAGACGGCGGTCGCTCCTGACGGCGGCGAAGCGCTATACGTGCTGGTTCATACGCCGTATCTCAGAAAAGACCACGACTGGTCGAAGATGCTTCCCGATTACCGGGATGCCATCATTCGGAAGCTGAAAATGACTGCCGGGATGGAGGACATTGAAGAGCGTATCGTGTGCGAAGAGACACTTACTCCCGTTGACATCGACCGCCGTTACCACGTTCTCAACGGTGCCATCTACGGACTCGCCAGTCATGGCCGGTTTCTCGGCGCTTTCAAACCGCCGAATCGCAGTCCGGACGTTAAAGGCGTCTACCTGTGTGGCGGAGCCGCTCATCCGGGCCCGGGCATGCCGATGGTCATGATGTCCGGCTGGATCGCGGCTGACATTGCCGATCAGGACCTGCCGGCCGGGATGAGTGTCTGACGTGTGACAGGTCAGATGTGTTTGCGACCCGGCATGATGTCAAACAGACGATCCCTATGGATGCCCCGCTGCTTTCCGTTCTGAATGCCCACAAATCGTATGGCAATCAGGTTGCGCTCCGCGGAGTGAGCTTCACGCTGGCACCGGGAAACCTGGTGGCATTGTTAGGACCAAATGGTGCCGGAAAAACGACTTTGATTCGCGCGATCTGCGGACGGCACCGTCTTGATGACGGAAAGATTGAACTTTTGGGAAAGCCCATTCGGAACCGCGACCGGCAGCACCGAGCTCTGCTGGGGTTCGTTCCGCAGGATCTCGCCATCTACCCGGACCTGACTGCTGAACAGAACCTGCAGGTCTTCGGCAGACTTCACGGGGTCACGGGACAGCAGCTTTCCGAGCGCGTCGAGCAGATCCTGGAATGGACTCATCTGCAAACGCGACGTCATGATCGAGCCGCCAGCTTTTCCGGGGGCATGCAGAGGCGGCTCAACATCGGATGCGGCGTGATGCACAAGCCGGTCGTCCTGCTGCTGGATGAACCGACCGTCGGCGTGGATCCGCAAAGTCGAGAACGGATTTTTTCGATGCTCGATGCGCTGAAGCGGCAGGGAACTGCGATCCTGCTGACGACGCATCAGCTTGACGAAGCGCAGGCCCGAAGCGACCGGATCGTCATCATTGACCAGGGGAGGACCATTGCCGAAGGAACCTTTTCGGAATTGATCGCGGCCACCGTCGGAGAACAGCAGCGTCTGACCATGGAGATGAGCGCCGTGGATGGTTCAGAATCCGA
>CAZHET010000297.1:0-8458 GCA_964531585.1 uncultured Planctomycetaceae bacterium
GAAGGAACCAGGATGAATCTGACCGACATGACATGGCCCGCTGTCAATGAACTCCGCCGCGACGTACCGGTCGTCTTTCCGATTGCCGCGCTGGAGCAGCACGGACATCACATGCCATTGTTTACAGACAGTCTGCTGCTCGGCGAAATCATGCGGCGCGTGCAGCAGATGCCGACGGCTGACCGCGTGCTGTTCGCTCCGCTGCAGTGGTTCGGTAATTCGCACCACCATCTGGACATGCCCGGAACACTGTCCGCTTCGCCTCGAGTGTATCTTGATCTGCTGATCAATCTGGCCGAGAACTTTCTGCACCATGGATTTCATCGCATCGTGTTCATCAACGGGCACGGCGGCAATACGACGCCATCGCAGCAGGCACTCTTCGAGTTGCGGCAGAAGTACCGGACTCGCAAAGATCTGCTGCTGCTGAGTCTGACGTACTGGGATTCCGCGTCGCCTCACCAGACGATCTCCGGCCTGACTCAGCAGGAGATGGGTCATGCCTGCGAATGGGAAACTTCGATGATGCTGGCTCTGCGGCCGGAACTGGTTGCTGGCAATCCGGCCGACGTGGCCGAGGTTCCATTTGGCACCGGCGGAACTCCCGGATATCGCGGCTGGACGATGGCCGACCGCAGTGTGCCGGGACATATCGGGACGCCGTCGTCGGCCTCCGCGGAGAAAGGACAAGCTCTGCTCGACGTGTTCGCAAACGGAGTGGCCGGCTTCCTGGATCGCACTGCTGCATGGAAAGGTCAGGACTGGAATGTCTGACCCGACCGGGACCATGACCAACGGCGAAACTGACGAGAGAAAAACGGGCGAATGGTGGCCGTGGGCCGTCTGCGTCGCACTGCTGCTGGCGACGATGCTGAACTACATGGATCGACAGGCGCTGGCGGTTACGCTGCCAACATTGAAGGAGAAGTTCCACCTTGCGGAAGGTCGAGTCGGCATGGTGGAAGGCTGTTTCGGCTACGCCTTTGCCGTCGGTTCTTTGCTGTTCGGCTGGCTGGCGGACCGGATGGGGCCCCGATACCTGTATCCGCTTGTGCTGGCCGGCTGGTCAGTGGCCGGCATCGCGACGTCGCTTGCCGGGCAGGAATTTGTCACCACAGTGCTGCAGCAGCCCGACGACGAACCCGGGACCGGCGTCTTCCGCTGGTTGCTGATTTGTCGAGTGGCTTTGGGACTTTGCGAAGCCGGACACTGGCCGTGCGCCCTGCTGACCGTGCGGGCAATTCTGTCTGCACGACAGCGGACGCTCGGCAACGGGATTCTGCAAAGTGGTGCCTCCATCGGAGCCGTGCTGGTTCCGCTGTACATCGAAGCGGCTGAACGCGCTGGGCAGTCGTGGGAGTTTCCGTTCTGGTCGATCGGCATTGCCGGCCTGGCATGGATCCCGTTGTGGCTGGTGCTGATCCGCGGCCGCGATCTGCTGGCCGTGAAGTCCGACGATGCCGCAACGGCCGGTGGTAGTGCAAATCAGAGTGTTGCCTCAACGGAAGCGGATTCCTCGGGCGGAACCGTCGGTTTCATTCGCCGGATTGTTGTGCTGACTGTCATCGTGTCGACGCTCACGATCAGTTGGCAGTTTCTGCGAGCATGGCTGGCGTTGCTGCTGCAGGATCACCACGGATATTCGAAACAGGCGACACGCGGTCTGATGTCCGGCTACTTCATCGCCTCTGACGTCGGTTGCATCCTTTCCGGACTGACTGTTGCCTGGCTCGTGCGGCGCGGCCTGTCTGTTCACGGGGCGCGACTGTCCGGCTTTCTGCTGTTTGCAGTTCTGACCGCATGCGGTGCCCTGGTGCCGTACTGTGGAGATGGCCGGCTGATGGTGCTGATGCTGTTCGTTGCCGGAGCCGGCATTCTGGGGCTGCACCCGTTCTACTATTCGCTGACGCAGGAGATTTCTGCGCGCCGAATGGGATCGGTGAGCGGCGCGCTGGCGGCCGTGGGCTGGATTGTCTCCAGCACCTCGCAGATCCTGCTCGGTCAGCGAATTGAAGCGACGAAAAGTTATGAACTCGGCCTGCTGCTCGTCGGCCTGGCACCTATGGCGGGTTTCGTCTGCCTGTGGCTGCTGTGGCCGAAACCGTCGACACACAGGTCCGAACCGGCCGGGTAGAACGCTTGTTGCATTACTGCCCGGAAGATTCGGCTGACGACGGGATCCGCTTTGCACCGCCGGATGCAGTGAATCGTCCGTGGTTATCTCGGCCGCGCGATTCCCAGACAAATTCGGAAACCGTCGCGGGAATCTGAATAGTGGGTGCTTTGCAGACCGAGCCGCACGGCGCAGCGTGCGTTGCCCGGGACATCAAAGTAGTTTCCGCCGCGGCAAACCGGTCGTGGATTGTCCGTGACGATGTGCAGTTCTTCGTGCCCGCCTTTCGGGTCGAAATCGTCGAGGATGACTTCCCAGACACCGCCGCACATGTCCGCCAGCCCGAACCCGTTGCGTCCCCGCTCGCCGTAGTGGTCAACCGGGGAGACAAACGAATAGCCATCGTGCCAAGGCACCTTCCCCAGCGGCCACGCGCGAGTCGTGTTCGGCAACAGATCGAGACCGGAGATATTCAGTCGGCCTTCGCCATCGCTGATCTCGTTGCCCCACCAGAAGTAGTGGCTTTCCTGACTTCCGCCTCGACAGGCATATTCCCACTCGGTCTCCTGCGGCAGCCGGTATTCCAGCCCGTCGGGCAGTCGGCCAGCGGCCTTTTCTCGTGCGGTCAGCCAGCGGCAGAATGCTCGTGCATCGTTCCAACTGACACACACCACGGGAAAATCATCCTGCAGCGGAAAGGCGAAGTTGGGATCACGCCAGCTTTTGCCGGGCATTGGTTCCCAGGGATGGACAACTTCCGTGGTCAGGTGATAACCGTCCCATTCCGAATTGAAACACTGAGTCTTGCCGTCCGGCTTTTCCGCATCGGTCATGTAGCCCGCATCATCCGCGAAACGGCGGAACTGTCCGACAGTGACTTCGGTTCGCCCCATCCAGAAGCCATCTTTCACTCGCATTTTTCGCGGCTGTTCGCCTTCGTACGATTCGCGTTCGGTGCCCGGCTGCGCACCACCTTCGATTCCCGTGGCCCAGGCTTTTTCCTCCGGAGTGCTTCCCATGAGAAACTCACCAGGTGGAATATAGACCAGTTCCAGCGACACGCCGTCCCCCAGATCAGCGACCGTTGTCGCTCCCTGTTCCGGTTCATCGGACATCGCGACCGGCGCGAATCGGACACCGGTGCAAACGCCGGCCACGAGTACATACAACGACATCGACAAGGATGCCCTGCTCAGAACGCGCACGTATTCCATGTGGAAATTCCTCGTTTGAATCGCAACAGACTTCAATTCGGACTCGATGTTTCGAAGACAGGATGCTCGGGGTGCCCGCCGGAAACCAGGTACGCCAGCAGATCAAGAATTTCATCGGCATTCAACGGATCCAGCAGTCCGTCCGGCATTGTGGATACCGTGGTCGGTTGTTCGAAGTCGATCGATTGAAGCGGGATCGATGTCGTTTGGCTGGGGCGCATCAGGTTCGACGCGAGTGTCAGGTGAGTTTCGTTGCGGCTGACGACGCGTCCCGAATGGGTCCGCCCGTCGGTCGTCACCAGCAGCGTCACTCGATACTGATCGGAAACCGCTTTGTTTGGGTTCAGCGTCGCGTCCAGAATGTCGCGTAGTGTAAACCGCTGTCCGATCGCTGACAGATCGGGTCCAATGGCTGATCCGGTGCCGGCAAAACGGTGGCAGGTGATGCACTTCGCCGCCGCGAACATGGTTCGTCCCTGCTCGAAGCTGCGATCGTGGAAACTCGTCGTGACCGTCGCCAGAATCGCGTTGAGGTCCCAGTCGCTGCCAGGACCGGACGGGGTCGGCAGGGGCTGCTGAGAACCATCGGCAAGCGGATGTGCTTCGATGACCGCGAACCGTTCGCGATGTGCTTCAGGAACCGTCAGCAGCGCCTGCTCGCGAATGCGGTTCCAGAATTCCTGGTACCAGTATCCACCTTTGGAATACTGCGTCGCATCCGCGATCAGTTGAAAGTATCGCGTTTGCTGTTCGGCCGACCAGCCGTCGTCCAGCCAGGTCATCATCAGCGCGACGTGCATGCGATCGATCAGCGGCGCGGCCAGCAGGATGTCGCGCACGGCCTCGCCGTACTTGGGATTTCGCACGAAGTAACCGTCGCCAAGCACCGGGCGTTCGCCTTCATCACGAGCCATGTAATTCAGCAGCGGTTCGATAGCCTGTTCGCTTTGCAGGAAGCACAGCAGCCGTGCCAGTTCGCGGCTGACGCGGTTGTCATCGTGAGGAAAGTGAGCCAGCAGCTGATCGCGGATCTTATCGTGCCGCGAATGCTCGTGGTCCGAGCCGCGGGCCAGGGCCAGTTCGTACGCTCGCAGAGCGCGCAGCCAGTGTTCGACACTCATGTCCGAAAATTCCAGCTTCGCCAGTTCGTCCAGCACGGCGACCTGATTCGCGGGTGAGTCGCGCCGGGCGAGCGCCAACAGCCCCGCGAGCCGCCGGCTTAGTTCTGCCGACGAAGTCTTCACGGAGTCCGCCAGCACTGCGGCACGCCAGTAATCGACCGGCTGCGATTCCAGAGCCACTCGGGCGGCAAAGCGGATTCCGCGATCATCGTGTCCCAGGTTCATCCACGCCGCGTCAATCGCGGTGGAGTCAACACGGCCGTGAAACGATTCCAGCCGACGACGAATGTCGTGCAGGCTGGCCACATCGGCGGGCATTTCGTCTGGCTGAAACGGTATCGCGGATGCCTCGTCCTGGTGGCGGACGCGATACAGCGCAGATCCCAGTCGGCGGCCTCCCACCAGAAAATACAGCCGCCCGTCGGCACCCGTTGCGATGTCCGTGACGGGCAGCCCGTTGCCGCCGATGAAGGTCTCGACGTCCGCCCGATATGATGAACCATGCGGCGACAGATGAACGGCGTGGATGGTGGCGAATGTCCAGTCGCACGCGAACAACGCTTTCTGATACTTGTCAGGAAACCGCGTGCCATAACCGAACGTGATTCCGGTGGGTGACCCCGGACCGATGTTCACAACCGGAGCGATGCTGTCTTCGAAGTATTCCGGCCACGGAGCGGCATTGCCTCGCCAGCCGAATTCGCCGCCGCTGACCAGATGGCAGATCCGCGTAGGCCGATACCACGGAGCACCCAGATCCCATTCCATGTCCGAATCGAACGTGAACAGGTCTCCGCGATGATTGAACGCCAGGTCGTAACTGTTTCGAAGTCCGGTGGCCAGAATTTCGCGTTCGCCGCCATCGGGTGAGAACCGCATCACGAACCCTTCGGCGCTGTACGGGGAATCGCCGAATTCGGGAGGCATCAGGTGGTCGCGACCTTCCGTGCGGCTCGGCCTGTGTCGCACGATGTCGTCGGGCAGCCGCGTTCCGTTGCCGCAGATCATCGTCAGAGTTTCGCCATCCGGACTGATGACAATGTTGTGAGGTCCATGTTCGCCGCGACCTTCCAGCGAGATGATGTGACGCAGCTCGTCATACTGATCGTCGTCGTCTGTGTCGCGCAGTCGATAGACGCCGCTGGCCAGAGAATCGTTGTCCTCGGTGACGGTGACATACAGGCTGTCGAACGCTGCCAGCAGCCCGTGACACCAGCCGATCTGGCTGGCCACATTCTGCAGCCGCTCGATGGATGGCGGCCCGGAGGTCGTCAGGTCATCGCGTGGTGAAATGCGAACGAGTCCCGGCAGGTGCTGCGCCGCACAGATCAGCCGGCCCCGGTCATCCACTGTGATCGCTGTCCACGACCCGAATTCTTCCGGAACATCCAGAACCTTTTCGACCACAAAACCAGGCAACGTTTCGATCGCGCGCGGTTCGGCGGGCTTTAGCGGATGCCCCGGCTTGTACCAATACGGTTTGTCTGCGTAGATGGTCTCGTCGGCGGACGATGTTTGTTCCGTGGCGGTCAGGCCGACTTCTTCCAGGTGCGCGGCGATCTGTTCGTGGCTGAAGAATTCCGCTTCGATGCCCGTCGCCGGAATCTTGACGTGAGCTGCCCATGCAAGGCCGTTAAGCATCGTGCGGCGGAATTCGGGCAGCTGCCAGTTGTCGTAGAAATGTCCGCAGGTCGTGGCGAATCCGCGACTGTCGCCCGGCCGTTCCACCGCCCACGCCACGACGCCGCCGTTCGGTTTGGAATGTGGAACAGCATCGGCCGTCCAGATCGGAATCCAGCCGGAATCCTGCTCACGGAACCTCACGTCGAAATAGAATTCCTCGCGCATCGTAAACGGCTTCACGCCCCGCAGAATTTCGTGACCGGGCGTTGCCGGAGTGACCATTGACTTGATGGTGGTGATGTTCGAATACCACTCGCGGCGACCGTCCGTCTGCCAGTCGAAGTAGCCGCCGTACCACTCCAGTACGCGTGCTGCCAGTTCATCGGGAGCGAATGTCGAGAAGTGGAACGCCACGATGCCGGTTCCGTTCGCGACAAGTTCCTCGATGCGGCGAACGCGGTTCGCGGTTGCAAGGTGTGGAGCCTCGCTGCCGATTTCGCCGTCGCGGCCATCAGAGATAATCATCACCGCGTCGGCGTCATCAAGGGCTCCGGCATCTGTCGGCCAGCCGTTCAGCCACGTCTCCACTTGCACCTGATCACGGACGCTGGAATTTTCCAGCATCGTTTTGATCAGCCGCGCCGACCACGCGTAGTCGTGGATGCCGTTGCCTTCCGGCCCGTGACTCTTTGGCCCGGCGATCACGACGATTCGCCTGACAGCGACTTCATCGGCCAGCGCGACGGAGCAAGTCAGCAAACAACTCAGAACGAGCAGCACGAACGAATACGTTCGCGCGAAGAAAACGGCCGCGGCCATGTGACGAACCTCCGGAAGCGGTGTGGCGAGTCACGATTCTAATTCGCCGGTCGAAAGCGTCGCCAGCCTGGAGCGTTACAGCCGGAGTTTTCGCCTGACTGCAGCCCCAGTGGCATGTTTCGCCATCTCGAACATGTATCGTCTCTCAGGCAATACATCCACGTTCGTTTTGTCGAGGCGAGGGAACGACACCGAAGGACGAAGACCCGTCCAGCAAGCTGCTCGACATGGAAGCTCAACGGTGGTGGTTTCGGGAGCTCGGCTTCGAAGACGTGGTCTGCTGCTGGAAGTTGCGTGAACTCGACTTGCCGGCAGGTCGACGAGCAGGCCCGGGCCAGACAGGACGGTCGTCACAGATTGTAGATACAACCGCTGTTAACTGAGGAAACGAAAGTCCTGCGTTCAATGTTGTTGGAAATCTTCCTCGCGATTTCTTTTGACAGCAGGAAGCTGAACCGGCCTGGTGTGTTGTCACCGAACAGCCGCAGAAACAACTTGAAGGTATCCAGATCCACCGGCTTACCCTTCACTCGGAGAGAGTGCCTTGCCCTCGGTCCGTCTTCGAACGCCTTGTGAACTCCCGTCTTCCAGGTCGCTTCGAAGCGATGAATGTCCGTCGCACTGCCCGACCCCATGATGTTCTCGCGAAGTTGCTTTGAGAACCCGGGTTTTGGCTTGTCGAAGGCCCAGGCGGTGGTGCCATACATGTAGCCCAGGTTTCCGGCGATTCGGTAACCGGTCGCCATCGCATTGCTCAGGGTAATCAGCGATCCGATGATAAAGCCGATGGCCCCCAGCGCCGCAGCGCTCGCGGCGATTGCACCCGTCGCGGAAACTACTTCCACAATCTGCAACAAAATCACACCATGTCTGCCGACGTTGAAGGCAAAAAGCGCGTCCGATATCCCAGTTGCCTCGGGCCGAGTCAGTCGGGCCTCGTCCATCAGGATGCGAATGACCTCGTCGCGACGGGCAAGGCCTGGCGACGGCAGTACAATCGCACCTGATGGGGGTGGTGCAACAGGCTTCGGTGCGGTCTTAAAGAACTCGTCGAGCTTCGCCATTGTGTCGCGACCGATGATTCCATCGTCGTCGAGCGGGAACGGCTTCCGGCGCTGAAACGCTTTCACGGCGCTTTTCGTTTCACTCTTGAAGATGCCGTCCGGAACCCCGGTCTTCTTCGTCGAGATCGGCATGCTGCTGATCCCGGCATCAATGAGTGCCTGTTGAATCACGGCAACCGCCGGATCAGTTTCGCCGTACTTCATCGTCCGGCTGTTGCTGGCAGCTTCTTCCAGGCGGGGAATTCCGTTGAAACGTGCTGATAAGAATGGCATTGAATGGTTCTCCTTCGTTCCGCAAGGTGGAAATCGGTTCTGGTGGGAAAAAGCTGTACAAACAATTGGCGCTGCCGGCCCCTGTCTCATCCGCCCGCGCCGGCAGTTGCGGTGCATTCCCGCGACGTGCTACCTGCCCGCAGAGTTGCGATTCGTCGATCGACTTGCGCTGAATCGGTCGAGTCAATGGAATCTAATCTCCTGGACGGAGTGACAGGGTCACCTTCCGAA
>CAZHET010000298.1:0-8437 GCA_964531585.1 uncultured Planctomycetaceae bacterium
CCGCCCCTTTGTTCCGCTGTACCAACTTACGAAAGCGATACGCCGCACTCGGGCGGCCGGCCTGGACCGGTTCGTGAGTCAAATGACGGTTGATGTCGGCAGCCAGATCGTTGGCCGAGGCGTACCGGCGATTGCGGTCCTTCTCCATCGCTCTCATCACGATCCAGTCCAGTTCCCCGCTGATCAGCGTGGACAACTTCCGCGGTTCGGTCCCCGATTCGCGGCAACTGACGGAAGCGTCTGAACCGAACTGAGTCGCAGGCTTGGCCGTGGCGGTTCCTCTTCACGGATGATCCGCAACTGTTCATCAAACGCTGCCGAATTCAGTCGCTGCCTGTCGAACGGCGTCCCTCCCGTCAGCAGTTCGTACAACAGCACTCCCAGCGAATAGATGTCGCTGCGAGTGTCAATGTCCAGTTGATTGAACGCGGCCTGTTCCGGAGACATGTACTCCACCGTGCCCACGATCTGGCCGTACTGCGTGAACATCGTTTTCTGGGTGAGTCGCTGGCCGGTGGCTTTGGCGACTCCGAAGTCGATCACCTTGGGAACCGGCTTCTCGTCGTACAGGGCGATCATGACGTTCGACGGCTTGATGTCGCGGTGGATAATTCCCTTCTGATGAGCGTGTTGAATGGCCTGACAAACAGGCACGAATAGTTCGAGACGCTGTTGCACCGTCAGGTGATTGTCGTCGCAGTACTGTGTAATGGAGACGCCCTTGACCAGTTCCATCACAAAGTACGGTCGGCCCGTGATCGTGGTTCCGGCGTCCAGCACTTTGGCGATATTGGGGTGGTCCATCAAAGCCAGTGCCTGCCGTTCGGCTTCAAACCGAGCCAGTACCTGACGGCTGTCCATTCCCGGCTTGATGATCTTCAGAGCAACGCGCCGCGCGACCGGTTCCGTCTGATCGGCCATGTAGACGACCCCCATGCCGCCTTCGCCGATTTGCTGCAGCAGCTTGTAGGGACCGATTTCAGTGCCCGGCCCTTCCGTCAGCGGGCCGATGACGGTGGGGTCTGGTTCTGGATTAGCCGATTCGTGGAAGCTGCCCAGTTCCTGGTGAGCTTTCAGCAGTTGTTCAACCTGAGCCCTCAGTTCGCCGTCGTCTGCGCAGGCTTCGTTGAGATACGCAGGCCAGTTGTCCGGTTCGTGATCATCTATGGCTGTTAGAAAGATGGACTTGGCGCGTTCGGTTTGCTTGTGACTCATGGTGGGTTGCCTGTGTCCCGATTTGTCAGGCGCTCAGGGCCGGAGGCCCGATAGATCGTTAGCCGGTGGCGCGAGCCACCGGTACCCGTCATCGACTCAACCAAAGCCCTGAAAGGGCGACACAAACACCATCGGAACAAATGTCCCGGCCCTTCAGACCTCACGGTTTTGACTCAGCCAACCGGGGCCTTTCGGCCCCGACTGACGCTGTGCCGGCCCTCCTGACTTCAGAAGTCAGTGCGTCGTTTGAGGTGCGGATTTCTCAAATTCCCCGGAGAATCACCCGAAAATGAAGGAAATCGCTACAAAACCTTGTCCAGTAAATAGTTATGGAGCCACGCCCGTGCGAATTTCCATTCCCGATAGGCCGTCGAAACGGGAATTCCGATCGCCTTGGCGGCTTGTTCCACCGAAAGGCCCGCGAAGTAACGCAGCTTGACTAACTTCGCGGACGTTGGGTCGATGCGTTCCAGTTCAGTCAGAGCTTCGTCCAGGGCCAGCAGTTCATCCGGCCCGGTTTGAGAAACCAGATCCGCCGAATCGAGGTCGACACGATGCAGGTCACCACCTCGCTTGATCCGACCTTTGCTGCGAGCACGATCGATCAGAATTCGCCGCATCGCTTCTGCGGCGGCGGCGAAGAAATGACCCCGGCTGTTCCACCGCTGCACGCGATCACCATCAACCAGCCTGATGTACGCATCGTGGACCAGAGCCGTGGCCTGCAGGGTCTGCCCCGGTTTCTCGTTCGCCAACCGGATCGCCGCCAGCTTCCGCAACTCATCGTACACCAGCGGCAGCAGATTCCCGGCCGCGTCGGAGTCGCCGTCTTCGATCTGATTCAGAATCTGCGTGACTTCTGACATGACAACCAGAATACCGCCTCGAAACGCGGGTCGCCATCGGCCGCCGAGATCAACAGCAGCAAGCCGCCGGAAATATGAAGCGTTGAAGGTGTGGCAAAGACAGCGCGGCGGCATCCGTGCCGAAGCAAGTGTGCCTAACTATCGAAGACAGGTGTTGAGCAACTGCACGACTGACGTGCCGGTCTCACGAGGCGGATTCCCGGAAGACTGTGCGGAACCGCTTGGTGCCCGGTCGCATCCGTTCATAACCGGGCACTTAGTTCAGTCAGCCAAATAGTTGCTGCTGAATCGGGCGATCCAGTCGGCTTTCAATCAGTTCAACGAACTTCGCCTGAGCTTCGATGCCCACGAATCTGCGTCCGAGTCGTTGAGCAACACGCAGTGTTGTTCCTGTTCCACACATGGGGTCGAGAACGACGTCACCGGACTGTGTCGAACAGCAGATCACTCGTTCGAGCAATCGTTCCGGCAACTGACACGGATGTTCCGGAAGCCGCTCAGCCGAGTTGCCTGTGAGTCGCGGGATGTCCCAGACGTCATCCGGCACCCGCGGTCCCGTCGCCCGTTTGTCGCCGCGGTCCATGCGTTTCGACCGGACACGGATCTCATCCGTAAAGAACGGCGAGCAGTCCTTGTCACGCACGTGCCAGAACAGATGCCGGTGTCCGGAAGGAAACCGGTCTTCGCGATACTGGCCGAATTCCTCCCGCCAGATGATCCGGTTCCGCCGGGTGAGAAACTTCGACAGTGTTGTGCCGATCGGATCCGCCCAGCGTTCGGGTACCAGAAACCACAGGCTCCCGTTCGGGCTCAGCAGCCGGCAGCAGTCGGCGATGAGTTGCTTCATGCGGCCAAGATAAACGTCCGTGGGCAGCCGGTCGGCTTTCGATCCGTCGCCATAATCAAAGCTCAGATTATACGGAGGGTCAACAAACGCCATGTCGAAGCGAAACTTCGGCAACGTGGGCAGCACCTCAAAACAATCGCCACAGATGATCTGACTTTCCATCGGGCCCCATCCTTTCGGGTGAAAACCTGAAACAAAACCGGTGCATGCGACCGGACTTCGAAGAAGGCCGGCCTCTCCGAAGTCCGTCAAAAGTCATTCACAGAGTTGGGAGTTGGAAAGAACAGTGGTTCCCGATGCCGTTGCCGTGCGGCCGGAGAAATCATCGTTGCGGTTGTCTCAGAGCATCCTGCCGGAGAACCACAACAGCCGCATATCACGCTTTCGAGAGTTCGGCAATGCGATGGCAGTGCGAGAGATTGTCCGGCTGAACGGTCAACGAGAAATAGCCGGGACCAGCCACAGCGGTTCAGCTCGGCAGCATTGCCAGTGTTCCGCCATCCGGCAGACGCAGGACGCTGAAGTGTCGGCGATCCGTGGTGAAGACGCTGCGGATACCTTCGCGTGCAGCAAGATGGAACAGGCATGCGTCAGCCAGATCAATCTCCTGATCGTCATAAGTCGTCAGGATCTGGCGAATGGCGGGGACATCATTCGGGCCGAGTGGCAGGACAATCAGGTCGCCGACCTCGACGCGCTGAAGAAGATGCTGCTGCTCTTTCGGATGCCTGCGAAGCAGGTAGGCGGCCTCGGTGATCACAGGCCAGCAGGT
Organism: uncultured Planctomycetaceae bacterium; assembly: GCA_964531585.1. GTDB lineage: Bacteria > Planctomycetota > Planctomycetia > Planctomycetales > Planctomycetaceae > JAWKUA01. Next base: position 3,701 of record CAZHET010000298.1, read on the forward strand.
GAAGGTCTTTCCGACAGGCAATGTCGCCGCTTGCTGAGTGCAGGATTCGTGATGCCGGTCGCTCGCGCTGTAGATCGCGATCAGCGGGCCTGTATCCACCAGCACCGGTTCAGGAAACATCGTCGCCGAAGCCATTCATGTGTTGCGGATGACAGCTCAGATCATCGGGAGCGTTCCGGATGGAACCGGACATGCCAAATTCATCAAACGCATCCAGTAACGTGCGGGAATCCCGGGTGTCGTTGTGCTGAGACGCAATTCCCTGCGACAGCCGATCCAGCAGCGTCCGACGTTGTGAATCATCGAGCCGGTCGATCGAACTGAGCAGCTTCTCAAACTCAAAGGAATTCGCGGCCATGACGTGCTTCCCTTAAAACATTCACAAGTCAGTCAGCCACCACCGCAGCACCGGTTGCGTCCGTGCCGACAAGTTTCGCGGCCAGCTTCGACGGGAGCGACGTTTTCAACTGCTCCGCGAAGTCGTGGTCGCTGTCGATGTCTGACTGAATCTGTTCGCGGTGGTCGAAGTAATACGCCAGAGCCGCATGAACTTCAGCCAGCGTCAGTTGGGGGAACCGTCCCACGATCTCTTCCGGCGACTGACCCTGAAAGTCGTGCCAGATGGCGATGTCCTGCACGCGGATACGATGGCCGACAATCCGGGGCTTGCCGCCGCAGACGCCCGGAGTCAATTCAATGTGGCTGTGGGTCGATTGTGTCATTGATTCATGATACCGCAATTATCGGGCTGGCGGCAATCTGTGACTCCGCAACTCTGAAGTCGCGGAGACTCGCCATTCAGAGCAGTTGGACATTGTTGTTGATGCGCAATTCGACTTCTTCGACGGCCGTTTTCAGGGCTTCCAGGACTTCGTGATAGTTGTGTTTGCGAGCGGAGGTGACGACGGTTCGGATGCCGTTTTCGGCGGTGAACGTCAGTTTGAGTGACCGGTCTCTGGGCTTCGGCTTGCCGCGTCGTTTGCGAACGGCACTGGCGGCTTGCCGTTGAGTCAGACGTTTGCCGTTGGTTTCATCGGTCACCGCCCGCCGCATGTCATCGCTCGGGAGTTTGGCCAGTTCGTAGGCGGATGTGCGGGCGAGTTCGCCTGATTCAACCTGCTGCTGAATGTCGGGCGGCAGATCAAGTAACGCCAATGCCCGGCTGACGCGGGATGTGGAGACCTGCAGAGCCGCGGCCACCTGTTTGCCGTTCCACCCGTTGAGTTCCATCAGTGATGAATAGGCTCGGGCTTCTTCCAGCGGCTTCAGGTCTTCGCGCAGAAGGTTTTCGATGAGCTGCTGTTCGAGGATTTCGGAATGGCAGAGTTCGCCTTCATGGAAATAGCAGTCGATGGATTCGAGGCCCGCCGCCTGAGCGGCCCGGTAGCGGCGTTCACCGGAAATGATGATCCACTTGCCAACAGCTTCATCCCAGCGGACGCGAATCGGATGCAACTGACCTTTCTCACGAATGCTGTCGGCCAGCCGCTGGATGGCGTCCGCTTTGAATTCGGTGCGCGGCTGTGACGGGTCGGGGATCACGCGGTGCAGTTCCACCGTGCCGAACTCCTGTTTTGGTCGGCGGCCAATGTCCTGTTCCTGCGGCACGGGGCTGAATTGCGGCAGCAGAGAACGGGAGCCGTTGGCGTTTCGATGTCCCATCGACTCGTCCATGTGGGCCGTGAGATCCCGCAGTCTTTCGTGAGTTGTCGCCGTCATCCGGACACCTCACGAACAACCGGGTCAGCGGCTGACCGGCCACCGCAGAGCAGCACCTCTGAACACAGTGTTCGCATCGCTTTCGCGGCTGCACACTGAGGCTGGTCGAACTCCACCGGCGAGCGGCGGGCCAGCGAAACCTTGAACGCTGTGGCTTCCGGAATCACAGTTTCCAATACCTGAGCCGGATACAGCCGTCGCAGCCGTTCGGCGTAGGCCCGATGAATCAGCAGCCGGCGGTCGCAGCGGGTAATCAGATGGCCCAGCAACTTCAGAGACGGATTCAGCCGCTGAGCGTGCTCAATGCACTGATGCACGGCCCGCAGTCCCTGCGTGCCAAAGTCCTCCGGCGGCACCGGAATGATGACGAAGTCCGATGCAATCATCGCCGTCCAGCTACAGCGATACAGATTCGGCGGACAGTCAATCAGGACGATGTCGACGTGGGAACAGCGTTGCACGAACTCGCGGATTGTCTGCTGCCGCATTCCGGTCTGTTCGGGAAACGGAGTATTGAACGCCGCCAGATGCTGGTTCGCCGGCACGAGGGCGATGTTCTCGAACACGCTCGGCACGGCCAGTTGGTCGGGGCGAAGCAGCAACCGTGTTTCGTCGAACAGCGCGGCGCTCGTATGCTGCGGCTCCAGATCTTCCACCGCCGCCGAACCGAAGAAGCCCTGACTGAGCGATCCCTGCGGGTCCATATCCAGCAACAGGACTCGCTGTGCCGCGGCGGCCAGTGCTCCGGCCAGATGAAAGCAGGTCGAACTCTTCCCGCAGCCTCCCTTCTGATTGATCAGGCAAATCGTTGTTGGCATGGTCCTCCGAGTGCGCTTCGCCGGGCCGATTGCATGTTGCAATTCCGGGCAACCCGGCGAAATCACTTTCGATAACCTGCCACATCGCGACGAAGGTCGTCAACCGATTTTGTTGCTGAGTGCTGCGGGAATGTGGTACTGAAGCAGGAGTGAGGAGTGAGGAGTGAGGAGTGAGGAGTGAGGAGTGAGGAGTGAGGCAGACATGGAAGAATTCTCTTCACGATCAGCGGAGGCACGTGCATCGAGCTAAGAACAGCAGAGCCACACCGAAGTCAGCGACATCTCACGGAATCACGCAGCTCACTTTGCTGGAGCACAGCCTGTGTCCGCTGGATACTCGCGTGTCGCTGCAGACGGGATTGAAACACGAAGCCCGCTACTGGCTGACAGACGGTGAGGGCAAGCGGCGAATGGCGACAGCCCGGATGCATCTGCCGCTGGGACTGTCGGCCAGTGACGAGTTCTATCTCTGGGGTCTGCTGGCGCTTTCGCTGCGACAACCGCAACCCGACCTGCATTTTGCAGCAACGCCACACTACTGCCTGAAGCAACTGGGCGTTATTGATTCCCGCAGTCGCCGCGGCGGAAAGCACTATGAATTGTTCCGGCAGGCACTTCGCCGGCTGGCGGCAGCCCAGTACGAGAACGATGCGTTCTATGATCCCGTGCGCAGTCAGCACGGTCAGGTGTCGTTCGGGTTCCTCAGCTACCGGCTGCCACTGGACGCGATGTCGGATCGGCTGTGGAACTTCTACTGGGATCCGGTGTTCTTCGAATTCTGTCAGGCTGTTCGTGGCCGGCTGATGTTTGACCTGGGTCTCTACCGGAAACTCAGTCCCGCCGGCCGAAGACTGTTCCTGTTGCTGCACAAGCTGTTCTACCGCCGCAAGGTTTCGCCGCAGTTCGATGTTCGGGCACTGGCGACGGATGTGCTCGGGTTCTCGCCGGACCTGACCAATGGCGTCATCAATCGCAAGCTGAAGGCGCTCTGTGAACAACTTCAGAAAGCTGAAGTCATCACAAGGATGGAGTCCGCCGTGACACGCAAACTGTCTGTCGTGAAGTTCCATCGCGGGCCGTATTTTGCGAAACGCCGTCAGACGTCGTATGCGCTCCGTGACGACGAATCGTCTGTCGTCGATGCCCTGGTGTCTCTGGGCTTCGAAAAACCGGATGCCGGGCGAATATCGCGGCGGTACAAGGCACCCGTGCTGAAGGAATGGATCGACATCACGCTGACTGCGAGAGAACGTTTCGGAACCGCGTATTTCAAACGCAGTCCGCAGGCGTTCCTGATTCATCACGTCGAAAAAGCGGCAGCCGGAGAATACTCACCACCGGACTGGTGGCATGAGATTCAGAAACAGGAAGCCGCCGCCATCGAGCGTCAATCGTTTCGCAATCTGCAACAGCGGCTCAAACTCGGTTCCAGCGCCGAATCCTCGACAACCAAACAAGGTGCCGACGGCTTCCAGAGCATCGCCGATGTGCTGGCTGCTGTGACTCCTTCCACAGGCGAATAATCCCTTTGCTTTTGTACCGATCTTTGGATCGGATCTTTGTAGGCTGCTGGCGGATGTCTCAATTCTTCAATCGTTCCGGCAAGTTGCGCGTCATCCAGTACTGCTATCGATGACGCAAAGTCCACGTGATCAGGCACGTTCGATGACGCAAAGTCCACGCCTTTCCGCCGCCCTGCGATGACGCGAAGTTAACGTCCTTCGAACCCGGCAGTGAGCAGTTATCCACAGGCTCCGAGAATGGGCGTCTGCCCGGCTCGTCGGAGGAGCCTGTGGTTAACTGCGGCGTCGATTCACTTTGACGTGTTCCCTGGAACAGCGATAGAATGTCATCAGGAGAATGAACGATGTCGACAACCCGCGAACAACTGCAGAGCTTCACCAGATTCATCGACCAACAGGTGGCCGACGACGGTGATGCGCCGCTCGATGAACTGTTCTTCCAATGGTGGGGGCGGGAACATGCCGACGAAGACCGTCGGGCTGTCGAAGCATCGATTCGCGACATGGAAGCCGGAGAAACCGGGCAACTCTTCAGCGAGTTCGCGGCGGAATTCCGCAAACGCAACAACCTGCCTGAATCAGCATGACGCGTCAGGTTCGCATCATGCCGCAGGCGAGGCGGGATGCCGTGTCCGCGATAGAGGGCAATGTACCGATCGACCGTCGCATGAGAAACG
>CAZHET010000299.1:0-4372 GCA_964531585.1 uncultured Planctomycetaceae bacterium
TGGCGTGAAGAGACCCTGGCGGGGCTTGAGCTGCTGGCGCGGGCGGGTTAGTGCTCGGGTCACAGTGACTTTTCTGCAACAGGGCTCGACGGCACACAGGGAACGTGGGCGAAGCGGCTGCATTCGGGTGACTTCAACGACAGAACTATCCCTGTTCCACGACTTTTGGTGGTCCATTCGGATCTGAATCCTTCTTAGCGAGAGACGTGCAATGCACTTCACCGGACTTTCCATCGATCACTTCGGCATGTTTAGCGAGTTTTCACTGGCGAACCTGAGTCCCGGACTGACGGTGATTCACGGCGGCAATGGGTCCGGCAAAACCACTCTGGTTCAGTTTCTTCGCGGCATACTGTTCGGGTTCAACGGCATGACCGTTAGCGACGGGTTCCGCAATATTCATAACGCGGGTTACGTCGATGCCGATCTGCAGCAGCGCCAACTGCGTTTTCGACGGCGCACGCGGACGACAGTGCCTGACGATTTTGAAATCACTGACCGGATTGCCGGGACCGGTGTGCCGACTTCCAGCAAACAGATGCCGGATTGGGTCACTGAGGCGGTGTTTCGCGAAATCTTCACGGTCGGGCATCAGGAAGCAGAACAGTTTGAACTGCTGACGCGATTGTGTCTGGCCGGCCCGCTGGGCAGCAGCAGCCTTGAAGCAGAAATCCGCCGTGCCGAAACTGCGCTGGATCAGGCGGTTCGCGAACGCACCGGGCACGGCGTGAATCCGGGGCTGACTCGCAGTCTTGAAGAACTGGTGATACGGCGCAGGGCACTTGCCGACGAGCTGTCGGCGTTGCGTCGCGTCAACCCGTCGGTTCCCGCCAGAATTGCGGAAATCGAACGTGAGCTGGCACTGCTGAAGCAGGCCGTCGTATCGCTGGCCGGTCGCATCGACGAGCTGAAGGCAGAAATTGCTCGCCTTGAACAACGACGCACGGCACTGCTGCAGCGCAATTCGCTGAAGCTGGATCGTGAGCAGCTGCAGGTTGAGATTGATCAGCTTTCGCAGCGCATGGCGGGGTGGGATGAAATCCGTAAGGGAATAGAACGTCAGGGTTTGTCCACCTCAACGATTTCTGACAGCAAGCCGCACGCTCACGAGTCGCTGAGTTCTGTGCGAGCGATCATCGGTCGGCTCGAGCATCGGCTGGCAGATCTGGGTCACCAGAGAATGGGAACCGTCGCGGCCGGAAACGGTGTGACGGCTGAAAACAGCATTTCGGCGTCGAAGCTGCATGAGCACCTGCAGAGCGAAGTTTTCGCACTGTGCGATTATGCTGCCCGGCATGAATCTGCCGTGGTGGCCCACGAACAGGGGCTGGAGGCGATGTTCGCACTACGAGCGCTGCAGAACATCGCGTCACTGCAGGACGTGATTCGTGGTCGGCGCGAATGCCTGGTTCAGGAGCTTCATCGAGCGGACAATATTCTCGCCGCGGAACACTGGCCGTCACAGGCCACGTCGTGTGTTCTGGAGGCTCACCGCGACTTCCGTCGCGCGGGTCTGCGGCACGATGACAGTGAACTGCATGATATCGATGCTCGTCTGCGCAAGCTTCGAAGTGAAGTCGAGGAACTGACGGTGCAGCGTCAGCACCAGGCGGATCGCGTTCCGCCGCTGGAACGGGAACTCGAGGATCTGCGTCGCCAGCTTGCGTCGGCTGCCCGGCTGGAAGACGTCGATCGCCTGAATGCACAGATTGCGGAACTCGACGCTCAGACAGAACTGCAGCAAGCGCGGCTGAATGTCCTGCAGCGCACCGAAGCCGGTCTGCGCGAAGTCATTACTCGTCTGAAAAACAGACGTCAGCCGCAGGTTCTCGAAGTGGCTTCCGGCTACCTGCGTCGTTTGACGGAGGAGGAATGCACGGGATTCGGAATCACAGAGAATCGCACCGGGCTGACGGTTCACACTCGCCGCGTGTCGTCCCCGCTGCCGCTGTCACAGCTGAGCCGCGGAACGCGCGACCAGGCTGCCCTGGCGCTGCGGCTGGCGCTGATCCACGTGCGTGCGGCGGACGCCGAACGAGTGCCTTTGGTGCTGGACGATGTGTTCATCGCGGCGGACGATGACCGTGCCGAGGCGGCGGCTGATCTGCTGATGGAACTTGCGTCCGCCGGCCAGCAGATTCTGTTGCTGACCAGTCAGAACGATGTGCGCGATCTGTTCATTCGCCGTCGGGCTGTGGTCCGGTCACTTGAAGGACGCCCGGTGCCTCAGCCGCTGCCGATGACGCCTGTCGCTTCGGTCATCGCTCCGCCGCTGCGGCCGGTTCCCGATAAGCCCGTTGCCGTTCAACCTCCCGTTGCCCTTCAGCCGGTTGTTGCCGAACAATCGCTGGTCTTTAAGGCATTTGAGGGTGAAGCAGAGGAGTTCCCCGGTGAAATGGCAGAACGCATGGCCGACGTGTCGGCAGAACCCGACGCAAAGTGGCTGTTCTACCTGGAAACCGACAGCCCGGTTGAGGATCTGGCCGGGCTGACAGTCGCGGAGATTGCCGCGCTGCAGTCTGTGGACATTCAGACGATCGACGAGTTGCTGCAGATTCAGGCGGCGGATCTGGAACACACATTTCGTGACCATGGATTTCTGATAGACAGCGATCGCATTCAGGCCTGGCAGGGACAGGCCGAAATGGCATGCCGCATTCCCATGCTGCGACGACGCGACGCGGCGCTGCTTTATGCCGCGGGAATTTGTTCCGTCGAACATGTCAGTCGGCTGCGTCCCGAAACCCTGTTCGATCTGCTGACAGTGTTTCAGGCGTCAGACACCGGAAGTCACTATCTGCGAGGCGGGCGCAGTATTGATCGACAGGAGGCCATTAACTGGACTCGATGGGCGCTTCACGCCCGCTCCCTGCAGGACGCACGCCGTCATCGCCATGAGTTCCAAAACCGATCCGGCACCCGGTTCGCCGCAGGACGAAGCAGTCGCACGGCGGACTCTTCGATCAGTCGAGTGACTGGTCGCAGCAGCGCAAGCAGTTCAAGTTCGGGGGAAGGCTCGGTCCGTCGACAGCGACGTCCTCGCATCAGCGGAGAGTCTCGACGAACGCGGTCGGAGCGATTCTCCCGCCGTCGACGTCGCATGGAGCGCAAGACCGACTCACAGCGGACCACCCGCGTGAGTTCCCGGCTGTCAGATCGCGCCAATCAGCGGGCGTCTGTCAGCCGCCTGACCGGCAGCAGCTCCACCGGAAACGGAATCGGCAACGGAAACGGCAGCCACAGTAGCAGTCCGGTGAATGCCAGTGACCGCCACGAGTGGAAATTCTACCTGAGCCGCAGCAGCGATATCGAAGCGGCTCCATCGATCGGTCCCAAGACTGCCGAACGCCTGGCAAAGGTCAACATCGTGACGGTGGACGACCTGCTGAATGCGTCGCCGGACACTCTGGCCGCTCAACTGAATAACCGCCGCATCACGGCGGATGTGATCGAGCAATGGCAGGCGCAGGCGGCTCTGGTGTGTCAGATCCCCCAATTGCGCGGCCACGACGCTCAGATTCTGGTGGCATGTGGCTATGCCGAAGCGGAGGAAGTTGCCTCGCAGCAGCCTGCTGACCTGTTCGCGGAAATCGCTCCGTTCTGCGACACGACGGAAGGCGAACGCATCATTCGCAATGGTCGGAAGCCCGATCTGGCGGAAGTGGCCGACTGGATCACCTGGGCTCAGAACTGCCGGTCTCTCAAAGCGGCGTGAGGCCCCTGTGTCGCGTCGGACAGACCGGGGCGGGATCAAATACCGAAATCCGGTAGTCGCAGACATTGCCGGGTGGCGGGATTCCCCATGCAGAAATTTGCGGGTCCGCAGCCGTTTGCCCCAGCGTGGAGGCCGGAAAATCCGTACCATCAATAGGTTGTCCGGTGTTCCTGCGGGATTCCGCAAGTGCCACGGATCGGCTGCCCGCAACCCCGTATTCGGCCGATGGTGAGAGCATTCCTGACACAGAATTTCGTGTCGGCGGAGTTCCGCTTTGTCGGATTGTACCGAATCTGCTGTTCGGCGCGGTCCGGATTCCTGTTCCAGACAACATTCGTGTAGTGAAGCGACGGCGCGGAAACGCCGACTGAAGTCAGGGAGGAGCCTGCAATGCTTGTGCTTTCGCGACAGCGCGACGAAACCATTATCATCGGGGACTCGATCCGCGTCACGATCGTCGAGGTTCGCGGTGACAAGGTCCGAATTGGAATCGACGCGCCGCGTGACGTGACCGTCCATCGGCAGGAAGTCTACGACGCCATCAAACGAGAACTGGAGAATCCCGAACCGGATTCCCGTGAGTCTTAGAACGCCTGACAAAACCGGGACTGGCTCCCGGGCGAAGCAGAAATCGCATGGAATCATGGCTTGCGAGGG
>CAZHET010000299.1:4382-8401 GCA_964531585.1 uncultured Planctomycetaceae bacterium
TAAGTTGTTCTCGCTTTCTATATGCTCGCAATCGAACCGGGCCGGCTGGCATTCAGCCGGCCTGGTTTCGTTTGTTGCAGCAGCGATAACGCGTCGGACGGCGAGACTCCTGCAGAGCCTCGCGTACCGGAGGGCGCTCAATGTGGCAGCGGCTCGGCGGGAGCCTCGCCCTCCCGGACGTTGGCCGCATCGCCGCATTCTTCACATCACGGCTGACAAACCACTACTGTCAATCCGGCGGATAAAGGTGCGGCGCATGAAAAAGCTCAGAGCTGTCAGGGAGACGGCTCCGAGCTTTGTGCTTCTTCGAGTTTTACGGTTCCTGGTGAACCGCCACACCGCGCTATTTCTTGTGTTCCTTGTGGCAGGCGGCACAGGATGACGTGACTGTTTTGAAGGCGGCGTTGGCGGCTTCCAGATCCTTTGCTTCTGCAGCGGCCATCAGAGCGGCACTGCCTTCACGCAGAGTGGTGCCGGCGGCGGTTGCCCACACAGCGTCGGGGCAGCGATCGTCGTCCATCAGGACGTAGCTCATCTCATTCAGGCAGGACGCCTGACAGGCAGCAGTGTCCCATTGCTCATCGTCTTTGGGGCCTTCCTTCAGCAGGGCTCCGAGATCTCCGCAGTTTGGCTTCACGATGCCTCGCATCAAATACTTCATCGCCGCGGGACGCGTTTTTGCAGCCGCCCTGTGAGCGAAAGCATCCGGGACGGACACGCTCAGCAGGCAGAGGAGACTTGTCGCAGCCAGCGCGACAACAGCAGTTTTCACAGACTTCATTGCAAACTCTCCCAATTTCAACAGGTCTACGGGGACGACATCACGCGACCGCCGGAACGTCCGAGCGTCGCGAATGACTCAGCCTCAAACATCCTGCCTCCAGCCTGCCGGCCAATACGCAGAACGCAGACCATATCGAGGCGGCGCGCCGAGTCAAGTCGTCCGCAGCCGACGGGACACACCGCTGTCGCGATGTGCATCCGGACGGTCTGTGCGGTGCAGTGGTTCGTCTCACGTCAGGGAAGCAAAGAAATCGAAGCAGGCTTTGGCTCCGAGGCCCGTCAGAACCAGGCCGGAAACGATCGTCCCGACCAGCAGCGGCGGCCTCATTCGAAGCGACTGGGGAATGTGTTTCCGATCGAGCCAGATCATCCCGAAACACCAGAGGCCGCACGTCAGCACGCCCCCAACCAGTGAGGGAAACGTAATCAGGTTCATTGGTTTCTCCGTCAGCCAGCTCAGAGTAATCCCGCCCAGGCCGCAGTACATCAGGACCCAAAATCGGACGGTGCCGGTCGGCAATTGCCGCACTTGCTGGCTGACCGGACGCAGGCATTCATACACCGTCCGCGAATAGACTTCGTAGGCACCGTAGATGGTCCCCCAGAAAGCCATGAACACACCAGCGCGATACAGGTGCAGCAGGGTGGGATGCAGGCGTGTCAGAAACTGCGCCTGATGGCTCAGCAATTCGCCGTTTCTGGCCGGCACCATCTGCTGTGGATGCAGGACAGCGGCACCCAGCACGACAAAGCACACGCTGAACACAAACACACAAACAAAGCTGACGGTGACATCGATGCACGGAGCACGCAACCAGCAGCTTCCTCGCTGCACGTTGTCTTCGTCGTCAGCGATCACCACCGTCTGGTCAGCCTGTGAGCTCGTGCCGATCGCGCCCCAGGTTTTTTCCCGCAGGCAGCCGACGTAGCCAAGATAGTCGTACGCACCGCCACCAATGAAGCCGATGATGGCGGCAACTTCGACCCACGGCGTGCGGTTGGAAAATTCCTGGGGATACTTCTCCAGCAGCCACGACGCGTACTGAGGTGACGACGGAATGAACAGGCCCTCCGCCGCCGCCAGCCAGTCCGGATTCGATGCGATGCATGCGGCACCAATACTCAGCAGCAGAATTCCGACCACTGCGGTCTGGACTTTTTCCATCACGCCGTAGCCCTGAATCAGCGTGAGCACGATCGCCAGAACTGCAGCGCCCGTGGCCCAGATACGCGTCCAGGTTCTGAACCCGGCGTCGTCCGGAGTGGCCACATGAAACATTTCGTTGACAATTTCTCCCAGCACCAGAGCCAGAAACGCCAGCAGAAACGGAAAGCACCACAGGCAGAGAATCAGCAGGAACCACGGAACCGCGCGAGTTGCCAGCGACCAGTCTTCCATCGGATGCCGGCCTGTCAGCGTGATGTAGCGAGCCGCCGTGTAGACCTGAATTCCCTTGGTCGCGACGGCCGCCAGCACCGCCCACAACACGGTGTATCCGAAGACAGACCCGCCGCGGGATGCCATCAAAGTTTCGCCGCTGCCAATCGTGACGGACGCCAGCACGGCTCCCGCGCCAAAATAGCGCAGCATCCGCCAGTTCAGCCGTCCTGCCAGGGCTGCAGGAACCTCCGGATACATCAGCCGCGGGTTCGTCATGATCTGTTCCCCACAAAGGACTCAACTGATTACGCGAGAATCTCCTCGACAACGCGCGCGTCGGTCACTCCGGTCAGTCGCTCCCGAAGTCCGCTGCGTTCCAGGAACAGCTCTTCGTGGTGCAGGCCCAGCAGATGCAGCAGCGTTGCATGCCAGTCGGCAACGCTGACCCGATTCTCGACGGCAGCGAAGCCGAAATCATCCGTCTGGCCGTGTACGACTCCGCCTTTGACTCCGCCGCCGGCCATCCATGTGCAGAACGCGTTCTTGTTGTGATCGCGGCCGGCGTTGCGGACGTCTTTGTCACCCGGCAACTGAGCGATCGGAAGCCGCCCCATTTCTCCTCCCCACATCACCAGCGTTGAATCGAGCAAACCGCGCTGGTGCAGATCATGCAGCAGTGCCGCCACCGGCCTGTCGGTGCGCTGGCAGGCGTCGCGCAGTCCCGCGATGATGGCGGTGTGGTTGTCCCAGATCTGCCCGTTGATGAACAACTGCACGAAGCGCACGCCGCGTTCAATCAGCCGCCGGGCAATCAGACAGCGACGGCCATAAGATTCGGTGGCCTTTTCGTTGATCCCGTAGCGCTGCTGCGTTTCCGCCGTTTCCTGCGACAGGTCGAGCGCATCAGAGGCAGCGATCTGCATTCGGGCCGCCAGCGCATACGTGGAAATTCGCGCGTCCAGCTCCGGGCGATGCGGTCGACGACGCTGGTGAATGCGATCAAGTCGCGCGATCAGATCGCGTTCGAACTGCGAAACGGAATCCGGCTGATCGTAGTCGCGCTGCAGATTGAGCACGGGGGATCCGGTCGCCCGGAAACGAGTGCCCTGATGAACGGCGGGCAGGAATCCGGACTGCCAGTTGTCGATTCCGTTGACCGGCAGGCCGAGCGGATCGTCCAGCACGACGTATGCCGGAAGGTTCTGATTTTCACTGCCCAGTCCGTACGAAACCCACGAACCGAGCGACGGATGTCCGAGGAACTCACTGCCGCTGTGAATTTTGTACAGCGCGGGTTCGTGAGTCAGGTTCGTCGTGTGCATCGACCGGATCATCGCGAGCTGATCGACCTGCGTCGCCAGATGCGGCATCGCGTCCGACATCCACATGCCGCATTCGCCATGACGCGAGAACTTGAAGGCACTGCGCATCAAGGCCCCGGCCTGTTCGGGGGATTCGACTTCGCCGGCGATCGCCCCAAAGTGTTCTTCGCCATGATGCTTGTCCAGCATCGGCTTGGTATCGAACAGATCCATCTGGCTGGGACCGCCGTTCATGAACAGATGGATGACCGCGTTCGCTGTCGGCCTGTGATGCTGCACCGCCTCGACGCGCGCGGCAGAAGTGTCCGCGGACGCGTACAGATCACGACCGAAAAGCCACGTCAACGCGGCACCGTGCAGTCCCGCACCGACATGATCGAAGAAACTCCGGCGGGAGACGGGTTCGCTTTCAGTCGACATACAGAAACTCCGCCAGATTCATGATTGCGTGGCACCAGGTCACCAAAGCCTGCTGAGCGGCGTCGCGTGCGCCGTCGCGTGCGCCGTCGCGTGCGCCGTCGCGTGCGCCGTCG
>CAZHET010000300.1:0-8346 GCA_964531585.1 uncultured Planctomycetaceae bacterium
ATCCCGTCGCCGTACGGCGGCTGGGCACCATCGCTGCTGGTGATTCACAATCAGTGGGCGACAAAGCTGCGCGACGGCCAAAAGAAGAACCTGGACGATATTGAAGCCAACAACAAGGCGCGGCTGGAACTTCAGCAGGCCGAGGCAGAACTCGCGCGGCTACAGCTTGGCTGGGAACGTGTGTGGGAAATCGATGCTGCCGGCGGCAACAACGTTGGCATTAACGTGCTCGATAACGGCGGTCGCATCGCCGTGAACGGTATCGGCAGCGAAAACGGGCTCCGCGTACGGCGCGCTGACGACGGCGCAGGGCAGTCGAAGGTGGTTGCACCCGTTGTGCATGTCTTTCGGGCGATGCCGGAAGCCGGTTACACCTACGTTGGCGAGTACGTCGCCGACCCCAATCAGATCGGCACGAACAGTGCGGTTCTGTTTCCAACGCGAACACCGACTCCGGGTGAGCCACAGCCATGGCTGCAAAGTCAGGGAGCCTGGCGGCTGCGCACGATGATCCCGACCGCTCCGCGCAGTTCGATGGATGAACTGCATCGACGCATTACCCGAGTCTTCGATTACTACCGCGAAACCGTTGCCAACATTCAGCAGCAGCAGGCCAATCTGGAAGCCGCGAGGGCTCAGCTGAACATCCGCAAACGCGAGCTGCTGGGCAATCCTGACGCGGTCGCAATTGAGGGACGTCCTGAGTTTACCGATGGGCTGCTGAAGGCGATCGACGATCAGGAGACGCTGCGAAATGAACGGCAACTGGAAATTGACAGCCTGCGGCGCAACATCAGGCAACTGAGTGACCAGCGCGATCAGCTCGTTCAGGAACTCAACGAGCTGGTCGGCGAGCTGCCAGCTGGCACGTCGTATGATGATTCTCCGCTGGCGAGCGGCCGATCCGGCGGCTTGCAGTAAGCGCGGAGCGTTCTACTTCGTAAGCCAATCCCGTCGGCATGGCCTCGTTTTCCGCCTGGCTGTGCACAGACGGTCTCCCGTCGACGGCCTTCCATTTGCCGTCTACAATGACTGGTCTCAGCCATCACCCGCCGACTTACCCCCGAGCGGCGGACCGCATGATGGACTTTGAACGGAATTCGACTTCGCGGGTGACGCTGCACGGGTGACTCAGCACATGGGACTGGACAATCGCGAATACCTGCGTGACGAAGGCGGTTACGACGACGGATACGGGCAGCGTCCTGCCCGGCCACCGATGAGCATCGTCGTCAAGGTGGTGATTGCCACCGCCGTTGTCTTTGTGCTGCAGCTTATGATGGGGCAGGGACGAATTTCGTCACCGGTCACTGACTGGCTGGCGCTGGACGCCGAACCGCTGTTTCACGGCCAGATCTGGCGACTGCTGACTTATGCATTCTGCCACAGCCGCCACAATCCGCTGCACATCATCTTCAATATGTACATTTTGTGGATGCTGGGCCGTGAAGTGTCCCGGCTGACCGGCGAACGCGAGTTTCTGTGGTTCTACCTGGTCTCCGCGGTGTTTGCCGGGATCGTGTCCGTCTGCTTCTATGAGTTGATGGGGCTGCCAGCGACGATCATCGGAGCGTCCGGCGCGGTTAATGCTGTGTTCCTGCTGTTTGCGATGCATTATCCGCGACAGAAGCTGTACCTGTTCGGCGTGATCGGTGTCGAAGTGAGATGGCTGCTGGCCGCGTTTGTGGCTTTCGATGCGTTTCCGGTCGTCATGACCATTCTGCAGGGCCGGGATGCCGCGATTCGCAATGCTGCCGAACAGGCGTTGCAGGGCAATCAGATGACCGCGAATTCCGCGCACCTTGGCGGACTTCTGTTCGGCTACCTGTACTTCCGCTGGAACATGCGGCTGACGCGCTGGTGGGACGGCGTTGCCGGTCGGGCTGCTCAGATCAAACGCCCGAAGTCCAGTCTGAAGGTGTACAACCCCACCAGCACACCCGAACCGGATCTCAGCAGCCGTGTCGATGAGATCCTGGACAAGATCAGCCGCGAAGGCGAAGCCAGCCTGACCAGCCGCGAACGCCGCATTCTGACTCAGGCGAGCGAACAGCTTAAGAAAAGCAAACGCTGATTCCGGTCGACGTTTCGCGAAACGACTTCGCTTCCGGCATTTTCCCGTGGCGGACGATTCGACTGCATCGCGATGAAGGTGAGCTGCAGACTCGTCCGCACCGCTTCAGCGGTCCCGCATTTTTCTCTGCGGTCGCACACATCGTCCGACATCCGTCCCTAAAGACCGAAACGCTGTGACACCGAACGCTGCCTTTCAGTTTGAACGAGTCGAGCGCATCCTGATCCTGGTTCCTTCAAGCCAGCTGATGGACCTGCGCGATTCCGACATCCGTGACGCCTACAACGTGGCGTACCGGCTGATCGACTCCCCGGAGTACGATCACCTGCTGGTCGACTTCAGCGAAGTCCGCTATTTTGGGTCTACCTTCGTCGGGATACTGATTCGCCTGGCCAGAAAAGTTCGGTTGATCGGTGGCGAAGCGGTACTTTGCAATCTGAGCAGCCAACTGCAGGACATGCTGAAGACGCTGATGCTTCTGGAAAACACGCAGACAGACTTTTTCTGGACGCCGTTTCCCACGCGGGAAGCTGCCGTGCAGTCGCTGCAGCAGTTGTCTTTGGAACAGGGGCGATCACGACAACCGTGAAAGACGCTTCCGGGAACGACCAGCGGGATCACTTGCTTGATGTTGCGTTCAGTCCCGATTCGTTTCGGGTTCTGGCGGAGCAGTGGCAGCAGATGCTGGCCGATCACCTGCAGCGCGTGCAGTCGGGGTCGGGGCCGGTGCTGAACTGGGCGACTCCGCAGGAACTGATTGTTCAGGCGGAGTCGTTTCTGGATGTCGATGGTCCTTCGCCCGGGGAACCGCCGGACCTCGTTGCCAGGTTTCGGGAACTGGTCGCAAGGATCCTGCAGTCCGGGCAGAATCTCCATCATCCCCGCTATCTGGGTCACCAGGTGCCTGCGAGCATTCCGACAGCGGCACTGTTCGATGCCGTGGGCAGCGCTACGAATCAGGTCATGGCCATTTTTGAAATGGGGCCGTGGGCAACCGCCGTCGAATTCGCGATCCTGAACCGGCTCTGCAACAAGGTCGGCTGGAACGGGCAGCAATCCGGTGGCGTGCTGACTCACGGCGGATCACTTGCCAACCTGACGGCCTTGCTGACCGCACGGAACGTGGTCTTTCCCGACTCATGGGAAGCCGGCGTCCCTGACAGCGCCGTGCTGGTCGCTCACGCGGACGCTCACTACTGCGTGACACGGTCCGCCGGAATTCTGGGGCTGGGAACTCGCCAGGTTGTGAGCGTCGAACTGGACGATCGTCGTCGAATGGACCCCGCGGCGCTGGATTCACGGCTGACGGCACTGCACCGCGAGGGCCGACGAGTCATGGCCGTTTCCGCGTGCGCCTGTGCGACGCCGACGGGAGCGTTCGACCCGCTGGACGCTGTTGCGGACGTTTGTCAGCGGCACAAAGTCTGGTTGCATGTCGATGCAGCTCACGGCGGCGCAGCCCTGATGAGTCGCCGACATCGAGCCCTGCTGACGGGCATCGATCGGGCTGACAGCATCGTCTGGGATGCTCACAAGATGCTGTTCGTGCCGGCACTTTGCACGGCGGTGCTGTATCGCGACAAGTCGCATCGATTTCAGACGTTCCAGCAGAACGCGCCGTACCTGTTCGACCCGTCAGCGCCGGGCATGGCAGCGTTCGACAGTGGTATGGCGACTGTCGAATGTACCAAGCGAGCGACTGGGTTTGGATTGTGGGGAATCTGGTCGCTGCTGGGCGAAGAAATCTTCGAACGCCTGGTCGACCGGGTCTTTGAACTCGGTCTTGTGTTGCACGCAATGCTGACCGAAGCTGACGATTTCGAACCACTGCACACTCCGGAATGCAACATCGTGGCGTTCCGCTACCTGCCCCGCTCGATGGTCAGTGCCGATTCAGCAACTGTCGATTCGTATCAGCGGCAACTGCGAGCGGACCTGATTCGGTCCGGCAGGTTTTACATCGTTCAGACGCAACTGAACGGCAAGGCAGCGCTGCGGGCCTGCGTCATGAACCCGACCACAACGGCTGCGGATCTGAGTGAACTGCTCGACGCGATTCGTGAACAGGGTCGGCGAATAGCCGGATGAGCGACGCCGCGGCTCACGACAGCCGATGATGAATGCACAGCAACTTCCGAATTCTGTCGTGACCGCCCGGGGGGACTTCCGGCAGTCAGTTCTGCGACGTCGACAGTTCTTCGTTGCTCACTCGGGCAGCAAGCTCTGAGAACCGGTTTCGATACAGCAGCCGTTGCAGCAGACTGGCCCGCTTCAGCGACGGATCATCCGGCTTAATGTGATGCTGCTTACCTCGGCGAGTTTCAGCGATGATGGTTCCGTCATTCAGCACTTCGCGAACGATCCAGAACTTGTCGACGATATAGCTGTACGTTTCTCCATGACGTGCCGGCTGAACATCCACCGCGCGCGGACCGGGGTGACTGCTGTGCTTGGTCTTGTGATAGACGACAAGGTCGCCGGGGTGAAAATTTGATTGAGTAACCATGATGCTGAGTCTTCCCTGAATTTCGGACACCGCACATCAACTGTGAAACGGCACCAGTGAACAATTCTTCCCCATTGAATGATGCAAGGCAAGAGCGATGTTGACTTGCGCCGTTGAATTTTCGCTGAGTTCCGATACCGACCTGGCATCTGCACGGCACCGCGGTGGAGTCACCTCCGGCGTTGACCGGCCGTCAATTTTCTTCGCAGGCGTTTGCGCATTGTCCGTCTTCACGTGCCGTCCGCGAAGTACGGTGACAGGTTTTCGCCGGGTGGCTGGTTCGAATCCAGCCATGCCTGCAACAGCAGTTGCGCGGCCAGTTTGTCGATTCTCGCCTTGCGCTGCTTCTTCGTCAGTTCGGCCTGCAGCAGCATTGCCTCCGCTTCGGCGCTCGTAAATCGTTCGTCCTGAAACGCCACCGGCAGCTTTGTTACCTTCGAAAGCCAGGACGCGTAGCGCCGCGCCTCTCGCGACTTTTCACTTTCATCCCCGCTGAGGTGAATTGGCAGACCGACGACCAGGCCGACGGCTTCATATTCGTCGGCCAGCTTTCGAAAGAAGTGTTCGTCTGCCTGGCCGCCGTTGCGTTCGTAGTTGTGAAGTGGACTGGCCAGCTTCTGAAACAGATCGCTGACCGCCACCCCGACGCGCCGGGTGCCGTAATCAATACCGAACAACCGGCCTCGCACGGGAAACGGTGACGAGACCGGTTCAGTTGTCATCGGAAGACTCCGTGTCGGCAGCAGCGCCGGCATTTGTTACAGCCTCAGCGCCGGCGCGTGGTGACTGCAGGCCGCTGATTGTCAGAACATCCGTCTCGCCGCTCGCCAGGTCCGCGACGCAGATGCGATGGTTGTTTGTATCCGCGATGAACAGCCTGCCGTCCGCAACGCTTAGTCCGGCAGGTTCGTCGAACTGCGTCGGCGAGAGCTCCGCCCCAAACTCACCAGTTCCCAGCCACGACGTCACTTCCGCCGAAGCCAGATCAATGCGGCGAATCTTGTGATTGTAAGAGTCAGCGACGTACAGGATTCCGTCATGAACCGCCACACCCAGCGGATGCTGGAAGCGTGCAGCATCGGCGACGCCGTCCACGTCGCCGAATTCGAACAGTGACCTTCCGCGAGGCAGCTCCGACGTGCCGGCCAGTGTCGTCACAATTCCGTCGCCTGCGACCGGCACGCGGCGGATGGCCGAGCCTTCGCTGTCGGCAACGAAGAACCCCGCCCCGTCTGGTGTCACGGCCAGACCGGATGGCTGAGCGAACGCAGCTTCGGCGAGTGGCCCGTTTGTCACATCTTCGCGACCGCTGCCGCCGTGAATATTCAGACGATCGCTTCCCAGCTTATGCGACCAGATCTGATGCGGGCCGGCCATCGCGATGAACAGCGTGCCGTTGATGTGGCACAAATCCCACGGGCTGTTCACGGCGGTGACGGAGATGTCCCCGTTGATTGCTCCGACGCGGCCCTGCTTTCCCGTTCCGGCCAGCGTCGTCACGGTGCGCGCCGTCAGGTCGACGGCTCGAAGGAGATGGTTTTCTGTGTCGGCGATGTACAGCATCGAATCGACAAGGCACATTCCCTGAGGCCGGTTGAACTGTGCGGAATCGAAATCACCATTTGCGGAGCCCGGTTCTCCGGAACCGATGACATCGACCAGTGAACCCGCCAGCGTTGTGACAACGATGCGGTTGTGATTGCTGTCGCTGATAAACAAGCGATCCGATGCTTCGTCAGCCAGCAGCTTGCCCGGATATCGCAGTGGTGTGATCGCGGCGTGTTCCGCTTCGAGTTCGAACTTCAGCGGTGTTTCATTCAGAGTGCCGTTGGCTCGATGATATTCGACCAGCCGACCGATCACCCGGTCGAACATTTCGCGGTGTCCTTCTCCGCCCTGCGAACCGATGTAGCGGCCCTGCGGATCGACCAGAGCGAAGGTAGGCCATGCCCGCACGCCAAAATTTCGCCAGACGGTCATCTCGCTGTCGTTAATGACCGGATGCTGAATCTCGTACCGCAGAATTGCGTTGCGGATGTTCTGCGAGTCCTTCTCATTGTCGAACTTCGCCGAATGCACGCCGATGACGACCAGTTCGTTGGCGTACTTTTCTTCGAGGAACTTCAGGTCTGGCAGCACATGCATGCAGTTGATGCAGCAGTAGGTCCAGAAATCCAGCAGGACGACTTTTCCCCGAAGGTCCTTCATCGTCAGCGGCTTCGACGTGTTCAGCCACTCGCTGCCGCCGGACAGGATTTCATCCGGCACGACAACGGCATCCGGAGCCGGATCGACCGGAGCGTCGGTGGCTGGAGCGTCAGCGGCTGTGGCGTCAGGCGACTCAGCGGGTTGCGCCGCATCGTCAGATGTTTGCTGGGCCGTTGAAGGCGCTGGCAGCAACAACGCGGCAAACGAAACAACCAGCGCGGCGAACAGTGTCAGGCAGACCGGACGGAAGGATGACATCGGCAGTAGCTCGGCGGGAAGCGTGGCAGGCGGATCAGACCGGGTGAGCGGCGGCATCACCGGCGGCATCTTACGCAGCAATGCAGCCAACGTAAAACGCGAAACTGCCTGCGACTCCCGGGCTACAGTCCGACGGTGATTCCCACGCGGCCGCCGCCGCTGGTGAAATCGTTGCCGAAGTCACCGGACAGCCACGCGTCCAGCGAAATGTTCTTCGTCAGAGCTTCCCGGTATCCGACTTCGACACTGCCGACGACGGCGTCAACGGAGCCTCGGTACAGGATCGGTCCGGAGGCAATGTCGCGGTCCAGATTGAACCACTTCACACCGCCACGAGCGAACACGGTCTGCCGCCGCGTCAGGTTGTGGTTGACGCCGGCCATGACCCCCAGAGTGGTGATTCCCGCGTCTGAACCGCTGACCGTCATGCCTGTGCTGTCCGTAAACGCGTCTCCGTTGACGCTCCCGTATGACACGAAGCTGCGGAAGTCCAGAAACGTCGCGTCTGCCACGGGAACCAGGTAGCCGCCCAGCGCGGCCAGCGTATAACCCGAGTTGTCCTGGTTTGCCGACGAACCCGTCATGCGGTTGACAAGGTTACTGTCAGACCATGACAGGGAACCGATCAGAGAACCGTACAACCCGCTGTCGGCTGCGGCTCGCAGGTACGCTCCCAGTCCGCTGGCCTCGGAATACGTCGAACCGTTCAGCCAGCGATCATTGGCCTGGTTTTCGAAGAAGAACGCTCCGATCGCCGAACGACCGCAGTTGATGTCGGTGACATCCCACAGGTCTCGCTCGACCCCGCCCGCGAAACCGACGGTCGATCCCTGGCCTCCCGGCGAATAACCGGTTCCCCCTGCACCGACCAGAAACCAGGTGTTGTACAACCGCCCGTGAATGCAGCGTGAACTTCCGCCGTTTATCAGGCTGTGAGCCGCGTCGTCTCCGATTCGTGCTGCGACTCCGCCTCCCGCAGGACCGCCGAGCCCGCCGACGCCGCCGACAACCGTTCCCAGTTTGCCGACCGTGGTGTTCATCGCACTGGGAGCGAACGTGTTGTCGCTGAGATACCCGCCCGTGAAGCCCGCCATGCGGTTGTTCGTCGGTACCAGCATCAGCGCGGGAGCCCACTGCAGGTACAGACCGCCGTTGCCATCGTCGACCAGTGAGTAGGCCACATTGGCATCAGACGGATTGCCCGCGCCAAACGAAAAGAACTGAGACGGCGTCATCGGTGCGCCAACCTGAGGCGCTGTCAGATCTGTTCCCGTGTAGATCAGCGAGACGGACCCGGTTT
>CAZHET010000301.1:0-8308 GCA_964531585.1 uncultured Planctomycetaceae bacterium
CCGCCGCGGCAACGACCGCGTAATGACACGCGGTACGTTTGCCAACATTCGCCTTCGCAACAAGCTGGCACCGGGCACCGAAGGCAGCGTTACGATCCACTATCCGTCCGGCGAACAAACTTCGATCTACGAAGCCGCGATGAAATATCAGGAGGCGGGAACTCCGCTGATCGCACTCGCCGGAGCCGAGTACGGCACGGGCTCATCTCGTGACTGGGCAGCGAAAGGCACGTTCCTGCTGGGTATCAAAGCGGTGATTGCCACCAGTTTTGAACGCATCCATCGCAGCAATCTCGTCGGCATGGGAGTTCTGCCGCTGCAGTTCCGCGAAGGCGAAAGCCGCGAGAGTCTGGAACTGGACGGCACAGAAGTCTATGACATCCGACTGGACGACAACCTGGAACCTCGCCAGGCGGTGGAAGTGACTGCTCGAAAGTCCGACGGCGAAGAAGTCCACTTCGTCACCACCTGCCGCATCGACACGCCGGTGGAAGTCGTCTACTACCGCAACGGCGGCATTCTGCACACCGTGCTGAGACAGTTGGCGAAGGCCTGAAAATATCGTTCGGCAAAGTTCACAACGGAGACTGCTGTGAAAATCATGAGCCTTGAGTTCAGAAACTCTGTGACGGGTTGGCACCTCGAGCAAACCGAATTTTTTTCCGACCTTACGCTCTTGGTCGGGGTCTCTGGCGTTGGAAAGACACAGATTCTCCATGTTATTTCGACGCTTCGTAAGATTGCCGAAGCAAAAGAGGACGATGCCTTTTGGGGACTCGCTTGGAAAGTGACATTCGAGACTGACGATGGGGATGAGTACCTGTGGACGGGCCGATTCGAGGATTCGGCATCGTCGAACTTATCAGAGTCAGACGAGTTGTTGCCGACTTTTTTCCACGAAGAGGAGACACATGTAAGACCACTGCTCATTGAAGAGTCCTTGAGCCGTGGAGACGTGATTGTTGCTGAGCGGGTAGATGGGAAGATCCTCCTTAAAAGCATTGAGACGCCCAAATTGTCGCCTCATGACAGTGTCTTGAAGATTCTGAGGGAGGAAGACTTGATTCAGCCAGCATCAAAGGCTTTTGAACAACTCCTCTTCGATCATTCAGATTCGACCATGCGGCATTGGATTCATGTTCACAATCTTTCAAAGCTCCTGCGAGAGTTTGACACCGTTGACAAGATCACTAAGTCCCGTCTTGCAACAAAAGTAAAGCTTTGTCTCGCATCAAGAAATGCGCCGATAGTTTTCAAGGAGATTGAGTCGCGTTTTCGCGAAGTGTTTCCGCATGTTCAGACACTAGAGATCAGTTCCCACGAAGCGGGATTGGATTCATTCATTCAGGTCAGAATCAAAGAGCGAGGAGTGCAAAGCTGGATTCCGGAGCACCGAATCTCGTCTGGGATGCTGCGTACCCTGATGCATATCGGTCGAATGCTGCTTTGGCCCGAAGGCATGGTTGTGCTGATTGACGAGTTCGAAAACAGCCTTGGAATCAATTGCATCGATGTGGTCACATCAGATCTCATCGGGCAGTCGGACCGACTGCAGTTTATCATCGCGAGCCACCACCCCTACATCATCAACAACATCGACCCGCGCCATTGGCTACTGATTACCCGTATTGGGTCCGATGTCTCAGCGCACCCTGCAACCGATTTTGGTCTCGCAGATTCCAGCCATGAGTCGTTCATCAAACTCTTGAACCTTCCTGCGTATCAGAGTGGCGTGGGAGTTGGTGCGGGATGAACGTCTATTTACTGGTCGAAGGGCGGCGAACCGAACGGCGTCTGTATCCAGCATGGCTGAAACTGCTGCTCCCAGCATTTCGGCAAGTGGATCGATTTGACGCAGCGACTGATCAGTGTTTCTTCGTGTTCAGCGGAGAGGGATATCCGTGTTTGCTTCAGACGCATTTGCCAAACGCAATTCGAGACTGCAACAAGGCAGGACGTTACAAGTGCCTGATCGTCTGTATGGACGCGGAGGAAGAAGCGGTTGAACACCGCAGGCGAGAGGTCGAACTCGCGTATTCAAGTTGCTCTGAGAAATTGTATGACGGCGAGTTGGTCGCAGTCATCCAGACTCGTTGCATTGAAACCTGGTTGCTTGGAAATCGCCGCATGATCAGCGCTGCACCGAACACAACCAGCCTGGATGACTGCCTAAGGTACTTTGACGTCAGGACATCGGATCCTGAACTAATGGGCCGAAGAAGGCGAAGAACTCACGCACAGTTTCACGGAGAGTACTTGCAAACCGCCTTCAAGGACAAAGGCATGACGTATTCAAAACGTGATCCCGGCCACGCCAAAGAAGAAACCTACCTTCAGCAATTGATCTCCAGGATCAACGACCAGCCGGAACATTTGAGAACTTTTCAATTCTTCCTCGACCAGTGTCAGCGGATTTCAGCGTTATCCAAATGATCGTCGGTCTTGACCGTGAGTCTCGTCGTCACAGGCTCACGCCGATCTCTGCTGCTCGATGCACTCAATCAACTTTCTCACCTGAAACCGCCAAGAGTGAATCAAAAGATGACATCAGGAAAGCGCGAATTGAATGCGACGAACGCGGGAAAGCCTTACGGATGTGTTATTGAGCTTGTGGAGGTCATCTTTGTCGGTGATCCGGAACTCAT
Organism: uncultured Planctomycetaceae bacterium; assembly: GCA_964531585.1. Classification (GTDB taxonomy): domain Bacteria; phylum Planctomycetota; class Planctomycetia; order Planctomycetales; family Planctomycetaceae; genus JAWKUA01. The sequence goes on from CAZHET010000301.1 coordinate 2,646, forward strand.
CAATGACCTACGTTAACAGAATGAGCCAGCACACGGGGGTGATGAAAGTCGCGATGCCAGTGCAGACCGAATGTACATGCGAATTCAGGTGAAGTCATGAGCACACGCTGTGACCACGTCCACCAGATGAGCTTGGTAGGCATGGGAGTTCTGCCGCTGCAGTTCCGTGAAGGCGAAAGCCGCGAAAGTCTCGAACTGGACGGCACAGAAGTCTACGACATCCGACTGGACGACAACCTGGAACCTCGCCAGGCGGTGGAAGTGACTGCTCGAAAGTCCGACGGCGAAGAAGTCCACTTCGTCACCACCTGCCGCATCGACACGCCGGTGGAAGTCGTCTACTACCGCAACGGCGGCATTCTGCACACCGTGCTGAGACAGTTGGCGAAGGCCTGATTCCCCATTTCCAGCAACAGCTCGTTGACGGACGCTGGTCGAATACGCGTCTCGAATGTGTGCAAGCTCGTAAACAGGGGCGCTCGATGTCCGTATCGCAGCCCACCGTGTCTGAACCGAGAGTCAGGCTGACTTGTGAGGACCTCATCCTGTTTCCGAAACGTGGCCAGGCAATCATTGAGGATCTGACTGATTGTCTGTCAACGTTTCGCACACGTTTCCGGTGAACATCGCTCTGCGTGTTATGGGGCAGCGAATGTGTATGCGTAGTGGGCAGCATCGTCTGTTCCAGTTGCACTCAGAAAACGCATGGCCGAAAAGTCACGGGGTGCCGGTCCGCCACGCGTGTTTCCGTATCGCAACATTCGCCGTGTTGCGGCGTTCTGAATCGAGGAATGTGGCTTCCCGGATTGCGGCATCGTTTGCGCCCATGCCGTCCCGCCGCGATTCGCGGTGTAGCGTTGGTTGTCTGCAGCAGTCGTTCGTGAAACCACCCCTGCAAAGCTTCGACAAAGGAGTACACACATGATCCAGTTGATTTACTCCAGCATCGGAACCGTGCCCTTCACGCCAGACGATCACGGCGACAAAGCCCGATCGGTGCTGGTCAGGTTCAAGCACGGAGCGTGGCATCGTGCCGTGAATGTCTGATCCGGCACCACATGCCGAACCACGTTCAAAAGCACTCAATGCCGGTCAGCCGCTTCCGCATCGCAAAGAACGATTCCAGCAACTGTGCGGGAATCTGCGGGTGCAGAGCGGTCAGCGAAACGAGATCGGACTGCACGACCATCCGTGCCGGGATGTCAACGATTGAAATTTCACACCAGGTACTGCGGCGGTCGTAGTCAATCGAAAGCGATTCGTCGGCACGATCTTCGATGTGATCGATGAAGGCTTCCAGATCGATCATCACCGGCGGCGTGAACTCGACTGTATCGAATGACTGCCCGAAGACGGCCGCAAATTCGCCGCTGAAGAGCTGCTCCGGATCGCGGAATTCGGACACCTGGCGGCGCCAGATTGCCTGCGTGGTTTCTTCCTCATCAAGGGTCACGGAAACCCGATAGTCAAACCACGGTGTGGAGATTCTCCCTGCGCCGTTTTCCGGATCGCTGACCTGCAGATCAGTTCGTCGAAAGCGAAACTTCCGGCGGAACAGGTCGAAGTGCTCATCCAGATCGCGACTCAGATCGTTCGCCGCGATTCTGGCGACGAACGCCAGCGCCTGAGATCCCACACCGTCGGGAATCCGGTGCCCCTTGCGAAAACCGCTCAGGTCGCGCACGCGCGTTCGCTGCTCCTGCACCAGAGCAATGTCGATCACGGTTTGGTCGTCCGCATTCATGCCACGAGGAATACCGCGGTGAATGCAGCGTTTCAACTGAACGGTCGTGGCTTCAGGAACCGAATCACAGAATGAGATGGTCAGACGGCGATTCGCTGACGGTAGACGCGGTGCGTCAGATTCGGGACGCTTTCGGCAACAGTTTTCGAACTCAGGCGGCCACAGACTCGCCCGGCTTCAGACGCAAGCGGGCAGTCTGAGTTGCTCAACCCGGGTGTTCCGGAAGACCGCGTTCGCGCCGCCGCATGGCAATTCGCAACGATTTATGCCACACCCACCTGAAACAACGGGCGGCGGTGATCCCTGCCTGGCCGCGCGGCGGCGAATGATTGACCGGGACCTGCGGCCTCGTCAGATCACGGACCCACGTGTGCTGGCCGCGATGGCGGCAGTGCCACGGGAACAGTTCGTGCCGGAACCGCTGCGTCAGCGGGCCTACGACGACTGCGCCCTGAAGATCGCGTCCGGCCAGACGATTTCTCAGCCGTACACCGTCGCGTTCATGTGTCAGGCGGCACAGATTTCTCAGGACGATCACGTCCTGGAAGTCGGCACCGGATCAGGTTACGGGGCCGCAGTGCTGTCGCGGCTGGCGAGACACGTGGACAGTATCGAACGGCTGCCGGAACTGGCCGAGTCCGCCCGCCAGGCCCTGAACCGGGCAGGTTGTGACAACGTCACGCTGCATGTTGGTGACGGCAGTCTCGGGCTGCCCGGGGCTGCTCCCTTTGATGCGATCATTGTCACTGCCGCGGCACCGAAACTGCCGCAACCGCTGCTGGACCAGCTTACCGACGGCGGACGACTGATCGTGCCGGTCGACACATCATCATCCGGACAGTCGATGATGCGCTACACGCGCCGCGGCGACTACCTTTCGTCCGAAGACCTCGGCGGGTTTGTGTTTGTCCCGTTGATCGGTGACTACGGCGTGCCCGATGACGATTCCGGTCCGCGGCCACGGCTGGGATTCTGAACGATTCCCGCGCGCCTGCCGCGCACCTCTCGGGCTGCGGCAGGCGTTCGCCGCTTCGCCGCAGAACAGGCCCCCTGACGGCTTACACCGCCACCGTCGCCTGCACAAACGAGTCCACGAGATGAGGCCGCGGAACTCCATGCGCAATCTGGCGAATCACGCGCTGAGCCTGAGCCGTCGCGTGCGACGACGAATCCGGGGAGAATCCCACGACGTCGCCGACACCGAAGACGTTGCGGCACCATGTTTCCAGATTGCCCGCACACCACAACTGGCCGTTCTCATCCGGTTCCACGCCGATTTCTGACAGGCCGAGATGTTCAGTAAAGCCCACAGTTCGGCGGCAGTCGACAACATCTGCGTGGTCGACGGAACACAGTGCCCCGCAGCCTGGTAACCCGAATTCCGACGCCTGGAAGGCCACTTCGACGCCCGCCGCATGAGCCAGTTCCAGCATCGCGCTGTCGCCGCCTTCGTGCGCGACGTGCCGAGCATCGACGCCGAACAAACTGAACAGCGCCGCCAGCCCCGCTCCAAATGCGTTCCCGCCGAGCAGGCACAGTGACGCGGGAAGCCGCGTTCCTTCGAACAAAGACTCCGGCCGATGAAACGGCACAAGACCCAGCGGCCGATGCATCGCCGTGTGACGAACTCCGGTGCCAATGACGAAATGCCGTGCCTGCACCAAGCTGCGGCCGCATCGAACGCCTTCAGAAATGCTTGCACACTCCGCCGACTGAAATCGAGCTTCGCCAAGACGAACGGCCACACCCAGGCGTTCCAGTGACTGGATGTGATCGGCCACTTCGTCGGCAACCGCGCCGGCAATGAGTCGTTGCATCAGCCTGGGGGTTCCCGCATCGGCAAACATGCGCCGTCGAGCGGTTGTGCGGTCAACAAGCAGGTCCGAGATCAACTGCCGCAGCGCCTGGCCAATCAGCCAGGACGAATGCCGTGATTCCGGAATCACGGCCGCCGTTCTGAGCCCGGATCGAGCCGCCAGGCACACCGCTTCGAAAGCTGCTTCGTCGTTGCCAATCACTGCAATGTCATATCTCATCACTCTTCTCCGGCCGCTGTGATTCACCAATTCGCCGTCCTGCATGACCTGAACCAGCGCGCGAATCGCAGCGCAAGCCTGGTGGTCTGGGTAGGTTGATCGGCAGTTGCGCGGTGATTCCGGCAGGCCAATTCAGATCAACAAGCGAAGATACGCGGTACGCTGACGAATACTCCGGTAACGCAGCCCGCGGCGACAGTTCCGGTTTTTCAGGCGTTAATGGCTGTGCCGCACGCGGCAAACTTCGCGTGGACAACGCAGCGCCCTCAACCCGTGATATCCGTGTGGCCTGTCACTTTCCCCTGGTTTCTGTGATCCTTCGGGATGAAGTTCACGTTGCCCATTGCGATACCGGAACGTAGGCTGGTGGAGCAGACTTTTAAGACTTACGAGACGGACAACACGCATGTCATCCAACCAGGTTCAGTTCGAAATGCGCCCCGAAGACGTCGGCCGCGCTGTTCGCATTGCGGCAATTGGTCTTGCAGTCTTCGCGGTGATACTGATTGCCTACCGGTCAATGTACCAGGTCCAGGCCAACGAACGCGCGGTCGTCCTCCGGTTTGGACGGTACATCGAAACCGCCGATCCGGGTCTCCACTTCTGTATTCCGTTCGTCGACGAAGTCATTCCGGCCGACATGCAGGAACACAGCCTGCGACTGCCATTCGGCGACAATTTTCAACCCACCGGGCGTGCTGACGAAGACGATGTGCTGATGCTGACCGGTGACCTCAACGCGGCCGCCGTGGAGTGGACGGTGCAGTGGAGAGTCGGTGATCCGAAGGACTATCTGTTTACGTTCCACAACCAGGCTCAGGACCAGGCCAGCTACCTGCAGGACATCATCACCGTTGTCAGCCGCACCGTCATGAACCGCATGGTCGGAGACTACTCAATTGATGAAGTACTGACTCAGAAACGCACGGAGATCAGCGATAAGGCTCTCACCGCGACTCAGGCAGTGCTCGATCAATACAAGTGCGGCATTCTCATCACCGACCTGCAACTGCAGCGAGTGACTCCGCCCGAGAAGGTGAAGCCGTCCTTCGACGCCGTCAATGCCGCTGTGCAGACTCGCGATAAGCTTGAAAACGAAGCCAACAAGACGCGTAACACACTGCTGCCTGCTGCCAAGGCCGAACGAGACAAAGCCATTCGTGAAGCCGAAGGTTACGTGGCGCGACGGCGTTCTGAAGTGAAAGGCGAAATCGACGCACTGATGGCCCAGTACGAACAGTTCGCCAAGGCTCCGCATGAAACGCGGCAGCGACTCTACCTGGAATCGCTTGAAAAAGTCCTGTCCTCGGTGGAAGACAAAACGATCATTGATTCCGACCTGCAGCAACTGCTGCCGCTGCTGAATCTTGGCAAGGGAGACAACTGAATGAGCCCTCGAAGTACACTCTCCCGACCGTGGCCCTGGGTCGCCGGAACCATCGCGATTGCCGCCCTGCTGAGCAGCATGTTTACCATCAATGAACGCGAACTCGGTGTCGTGCTGCAATTCGGCAAGCCGGTTCGCTCGATCACCGAACCCGGTTTGTATTTCAGAGTTCCGCTGGTGCAGAACGTCCAGCGACTGCCGCGAACACGGCAGTTCTGGGCCAACTCATCGGACGATCTGCTGGTCGATCTGCCAACGAAAGACGGCAAAAAGATCGAAATCAGCGTCTGGGCCATCTGGCGTATCACCGATCCCGAACACTTCGTCCGGGTCATGCGAACGGTCGACAACGCGGAACAGCAGGTGCGTCTTCGCGTTCGAGCGGGAGTCCGCGACGGCATCACGTCGTATGATCTGTCGGAAGTGGTTCGCAGCACAGATCGCGATCTGACCTATTCGTTCGGGCTGGAAGATCTTCCCGAATCCGCTGCCGGCG
>CAZHET010000302.1:0-917 GCA_964531585.1 uncultured Planctomycetaceae bacterium
GACGGCCTTGTGCGCGAAAACACGGGGCCATCCGCGAAAACACGGGGCCATCCAGTGTTGACGAGCGGCAGTCTGGCCGCTACCCTCCACTCCGTCAAGTGGAGTCGGGGTTCCATTGATTTCCTTTCCAGTTGTCCGAGAGGCCGTCTTCATGGCACGAGTAAATCGTCGGGAAGTGTTGTCGGAAGTTGAGATTCAGGTGGTTCACTGCATCAACCGTTGCGTGAGGCGGGGGTTTCTGTGTGGGACGGATTCGGTTTCCGGTCAGGACTATGAGCATCGGCGGCAGTGGATTCGCAAGCGGCTGGAGTTTTTGGCTGGGGTGTTTGGCGTCGAGGTCATGGGGTTTGCCGTGATGAGCAACCACTTTCACGTCGTGCTGAGGACTCGGCCGGATGTGGTGGCGGGGTGGTCCGATGAGGAAGTCGCTCGGCGGTGGTGGCAGTTGTTTCCTCGGCGACGCAATCAGGACGGGTCGGCGGCGGAACCGGCCGAGACGGATCTCAATGCGATCATCAACGATGCCGCGACGCTGGAAGAACGCCGCAAGCGGCTGTCGAGCGTGTCGTGGTTCATGCGGTGCATGTCGGAAGTGATCGCTCGCATGGCCAACGCCGAGGACGAATGCACGGGCCGGTTCTGGGAGGGACGCTTCAAGGCTCAGGTGTTGCCCGATGAAGAAGCGATCGCCGCGTGCATGGTGTACGTTGACCTGAACCCCGTGCGAGCCGGCGTGGCGGAGACTCCGGAAGACAGCGACTTCACCAGCGTGCAGGAACGCGTGGCCGATCTGAAGTCGGCGGCGGAATTTTCAGTTGACAGCGTTCAGTCTTCAGAACAACACGCGAATTCAGCTACCGAGAAGGCCCCCTCATCCGCCCTTCGGGCACCTTCTCCCCCGCGGGGGAGAAGGGACA
>CAZHET010000302.1:927-8299 GCA_964531585.1 uncultured Planctomycetaceae bacterium
AAAGTGGACGTCCGCGTCGAACACGGTTCGCGAGCCGGCTGGTTGGCTCCGGTGGAACTCGATCCGAAGCGGAAGAAGGTCCGCGAGAAGTCCAATCCTCGCCGAGCCACCAACAAAGGCTGCCTGCCGATGACGCTGGCCGAGTACCTGCAACTCGTCGACTGGACCGGCCGGCAGCTTCATCCCGGCAAACGCGGCGTGATCTCGCCGAACGCTCCGCCGGTGCTGGAACGGCTGGGGACATCGCCGGAACTCTGGCTGCACACGGTCAGGAAGTTCGGAAGAACCAGAGCCGTGACGACGGTGCCGGCCGGAGAGAACGGGACTGCGGTGGGTTCGAATCGGAAAAGGTCCGTGAAGCTTGCATCCCCTGCGTGAGCGGCGAACATCCGGCTTGATGCCGCACGTCCGTGCCTTCGTCCTCCGGCACAGCCACGGCGACACATGCTTCACCGTGCAAAGCCACGTCCATGGAACGCTCGCCAGACCTTCCCGCGCCGCTCGTGCAGATTGTCGGCCCGACCGATAACTGGATTCTGCAGAAACTGTCGTCGGTGCTGGTCGGCAAGCTGCCGTATGCGAAGTTTTCCGCATGGCGGCCGGATCGTGAGGGCAGTCTGGCATACTATGTGAACTATGCACTCTACGAGCAGCCAAGCGGGCTGATTGATGTCGGTTTCTTCACTCACCGTGACGACACTCACGACTTTCTGGAACGCGCCCGGAGCATGCAATGCTGCATCTGCATGGCGAAAGTCTACGCCGACTGGCTGAAGGACCGGACGCCGCGCGACGTCGTCCACATTCGGATGGGATTCGATGCGTACCGCTACCGGCCGAGTCTGGTGCTGGGTGTCATCGGCCGGCTCGATCATCCTCGGAAGGGCCGGCACCTCGTCGAACGCATCCGACAACTGCCGTTCATCGAACTGGTCGCCACCGAAGGAATGCTGCCGCAGGAATCACTTCGGGAGATCTATCAGCGTGTGGACTACGTCCTGATCCCCGCCACGGTCGAAGGCGGCCCGCTCAGCCTTTTGGAAGGTCTCGGAATGGGCAAACCGGTGATTGCGCCGGAAGGAGTCGGTGCCGTTCCCGAACTGTGTCCAAGCGAACGCATCCTTTTGTATCCGGCAGGCGACGCTAATGCGCTTTCACAGTTGGTCACTGACTGTTATGAGAAGAAGCTGCAGCACGCCGCCGTGGTCGCGGATCGCAGTTGGGACCACTGGGCGGAAGATCATCACGCTCTGTTCGTCCGACTCCTCGAAATGAACGGCGTCACCATGCCGCCACCCGGCCCCGGCTTCCGCTTTGGAATGATGCGCGAACTGGATCTCGATTCGGACAAAGGCATTCCACCGTCCGAGGATCTCACTGATCTGGAAAGCGCCATCGACCGTGCCGCCTCATACCTGTACTACGACATGACCGGGCCTGCTCGCGCGATCCTGTGCGACGCGGCAAGGAAGTATCCGCAGGTGGAACAACTGATTTCCACGTTGCCTCAGGCTTAGTTCGACCCCACTCGACTGTCAGCGGTGGCCATTCCACGAAAAGTGTTGCGAAGTGAAAAGTCGGTTTCGGTTGACGCTAGTATGCTTCGGCACCACTCGTGTCTGAGCCGCAGGAACCGCCTCGTTCGTTCGTCCGCGTGCGCTTCACCGGTCTCAGAAGCTCCGACATCGATGCAGGAAACGATGCAGGAAACCCATGGCAAGGTGCAGGAAACTCTGTAAACTGTGGACGTGCCGAAACGCTGAAAGCCAGTGTTTTCCCTGATCCACGCACCAGGAGCATCGGTCTACGGAACCGAAGGTTGCTGGTTCGAATCCAGCGGGGTGTATTGGACTTACGTTGATTCCTGCCTCAGACGCAGGGAATAAATGCAGGGGACTGCTCCTCACGGTTGCCGCCGTTTAGGGGCAGAAGCAGACCTTTCAGCTTGCCGGCTTGTGTCTCAATTGACTCAGGTTGAAAGGTTTCCTCATGTCCCGCCCACGCAAACCGTGGTTCCGTAAGTCGAATCGTCGGTGGTATGTCAAGCTGCAGGGCCGACAAGTCTGTCGCGGAACAGACAAGAAAGCAGCGCTGCAGCAGTTCCATGAACTGATGGCTGAGCCGAAACCGGATCGCCGAATTCTCCGCACCGCGAAGAATTCTGTGCCGGAGCTGTTTCGTTGCCGGAGCTGACGGACCACTTCCTGGAGTGAGTCCAGCGCAATCTCGCCTCGGACACCTTCGAGCGGTATCGTTACCGACTGGAACGACTGTGCCGACACGGTCCGAACATGTGTGCCGGCCGACTGCGCCCCTTCCATGTTGAAGAATGGGTGGGAATGGGGTGAATGAGCGGCTGCTGCGGAACATTGTTCGACCGTGTCATGCGATCCACCCACGATTCAAGCCGTGTGCGAGAAGCGGGCTATTCGACAGGTCAGACAGGATCTACTCGGGCGTTCGAACGCTGCTGGCGGTTGCTTTGACGGCCCATTGAACGTTGCCGGAAACGTCTCGCAACCCGACGGCATCGATCTGGTTGAAGCCGGGATGTTCTGATGAGTTGACGTAGATCTTTACACGGTTAGTTTCCAGCGGCGCGTTGAAGTACAGCACAGAAGGCAGCACCGTGTCGCGAGACGGCGTGCGAGGCGTCCTGCCTGCCCAGACTTCGACTTCCTGACCATCGGCATCGAATGCGCCAACCTTATTGATGGCACCCGCGTTTGACGTTTCGTAAACAATCACTCCCTTTGCTTCGACCGCGGTTGCATACTCCAGAATCAGCCATTCGTCCTGTTCGTCGGCAGTCCGCGAAGCCCATGCGGTGGGATGGCCTTCCCGCCGGTTGGGAGCGTCCGGCAGACCGGTCGCCTGTTCGGGACCAAAATCTGGTAGCCGATCAGCCGTCAGAGCGGTGTTGACGTCATCGTCGGCAGGCTCGACGGCTGCCAGCACGCGAATTTCCTTCTGCGACAGCGATCGATTGTAGAGCCGGACATCATCGATGGCACCGTTCAGAGGAAACCACAGAAATCCTTCCGGATCAGAGGGAAGTCCGACCGGGCCGTTGATGCCGATGAACAGATCACACTGGTTCACGCGGTCCAGATGCACCAACGCGCGAGTCGCACCGACGAGCTTTCCGTTCAGGTAGAGCCGCACGCCGTTTTCGTCGGCGGTACTTGCCAGGTGTTGCCACGCACCAATCCGTTGATCCGGCGGAAACGTTACGCCAACTTCGTCGGGGCTGTGATTTTGAGCGATCATGGCCACCTGCCGATGATCGTTCTGTTCGCCGAGCGAGAACAGAGTGAAGCCCGCGATGTCACCATGTTTGGCCACCAGCACATGGTGGGCTTTTGCAACTTTCCCGGCCGTATGGTTCTCACCAGTCTGGCCGGCGTCGTCATCAATGCGAAACCAGCAGGCGACGGTCATGGCTTCGTCGAACGTCAGCGATTCCGACGTCTTGACGGTGATGAATCCGCGGTCGTCGTCGCCCAGAAGCTGCACGGCCTGCCCGATCTTTCCTTCCCCGAATTCCACCAGACCGTGAGGCGTCCCGTGATTCCTGTTGCCGCTGGCGTCTTCGAGAGTTCCTTCGAACGGATAGTACGCTACGAGACCCTTCGTCAGCTCCGCCGCGATGTCGTCAGATTCAGCGTGTTGTTCTGAAGACTGCTTTGCTGGGCTTTCAGATTCGGCCGGCGGCTGGCCGGCAGCGGACAGAACTGCCAGCAACGGCAGGGCAATCAATCGACCGGGCTGAAGCAACATCCGGCGTTGGCGGCAAGAGAATCGGTTCATCGCGTCCTCCGTTTGCTCTGACACGAGCGAAAGTCAGGATCGGCCGATGGTGGTCGCGCGCTCGTTCGCGACTGCGGCTTTGCTGCATAGGAGATTGTGCCGTTGCCAACTGCGCGACGTCAAGCTGGTGGGCAGTGCCACGGTACGCCTGGATTTCTTACGTCGCGGGTTGCCATCCTGCTCGCAGACTCGGACAATCGGTGGTGCTGGCAAGATCCCGACTCCTCACCTCACCTCAATGCTGACCGGAGTTGCGAAATGAAGCACCTGCTGACAACGCTGCTGATGGTTTCCGTCGGCACATGCGGCTCGACGATCGCGGACGAAGTTTCGGCCGAACAGAAAGAGGCTCTCGCCGAGCTGGTGAAGCTGACCTTCGACGTCATCGATGAACTCACCCGCCCGCAGCCGAACTTTCAACCGCCACGTGTGCGGCCAGCGGCGCTCGTACCAGCCGTCAGGGGCGTCGAAGACCAACCATTTGCCGCAGTGGCCGTGCAGGCCCCCGAAGAGTTACTCGAAGCAAAACTAAAAGCTCGCGAGCAACGTCTGGAAGCTCATTCCGCCGCGTTTGCCGACTGGGCGACTCGTGTCTGTGACCTTTCGAAGGAAGAACGAACGGCGCTGGATGAGAGCCTCGCTCAACAGCATGTGAAGGTTCAGGATCGCTGGAAGCGGAATGCTCACCGGCACAACACACCGATGTCCGACTACGCTCCGGTGTCGTTCACGACGTTCGGCGGTGCGGGAAGCTACCTCAGTCGAAAGCGGCTCGAACTGCTGCTCAAATCGGCGTTCACCGACGATCACCGTGAGGCGCTGCTGACTGCGTTCGACGCACGGCTCGAAGCAGTCCGTTTGGCAATGCTGGACTACGCCATTTGGATGATCGACGAAGAACTGTTCCTCTCGGAACAACAGCGACAGCGTCTGACCGACGAGCTTCGCGGTGGTATCGATAACGTCGAAGATGGTGTCTTCACGTTCAACACTCGACACTACTACCTGCCGTACACGTCGCTGAGTAACGCGGTCCACGTTCTGCCGGATTCGCTGCTGACGGACGTTCAGCGGGAGCGACTGAATGACGCTTTCGAAAATGCCGCGCGCGGTCGTGACAACCTGATATTCTCGACGGGGAACCCGGAGTCCTGGCAGCAGCAGGTGGACGCCGCCGCTGCTGAGATTCAGTCGATGTTCATCACTGCGGCCAGGCTGCGAGCGTCATGGCTGGCGGCGACGCTTGATCTCTCACCCTCGCAGCAACGCCAGGCCACGGTCGCCGGCACAGGAGCCGCGGTTCAGTGTACGGCGGAATGGAAGCAGCACGTCAACGAACAACTGGAACACTGGAAGGTCCGCGCCGAGCAGCAGTTCGCTGGCAGAAACGTCCGGTTTGGCATGGCCGCTCCGAAGGCTGAGGGGCTGGACACCAACGAACTGTGGCAGCACACGGTGAGTAAACTCGGCGCCGACGACGCACATCGCATGCGGCAGGAATTTCATCGGTCGGCGCGAGTGGGCTATCTGGTCGCGATGCTGGATAAGGAACTCTGGCTCACGCCGGAACAGCGTGAACCACTCGCGGCACTGGTTGAATCAACACTGCCGCAATTCCATCAGAATTCCGACGAGAGCTACCGAGAAACTCAGTTGCTGGTCATCCCCGTCGCCAGCATTGCAAACGATAAACTGGCCGTGTTCCTGACGGAAGCACAGCAGACCGCCTGGAAGACACTGCGGAATCAGTTTCAGGTCAACGGCAATTTTGTCCTGATACAAATGCAGAACGGCGGCCAAGCGCAGTTCGTATTACCGCCGAATCCGCAAGCCCAGGCCAGGTAGCCGTCGCGCCGCAGGCCACCAATCCGTTTCCGAGCTGATTGTCGCGAGCAGCCTTTCGATTTCCTGGGCCTGAATAACTTCCTGCTGTCGGCTATTGCCTCGAAAGAGGATCGAGGTTACGGAAGACCGAAAGAGGCATTCAATCGCTGATCTGCGGTCCATAAGTGACGGTTGCCGTGCTGGCAGAGACCAGCCGATCAGCAAACGGCACGATTAGCCGGCAATCTGGGTCGTCAAACAAGCGGCGTCCGGTGGCAACGTCAGGGCCGGGTTTGCCTGGATCATTCGCCGCCGCCCTGCGCCTTGTGGTACTTCTCATAGAGCCACTTCAATTGAGAAGATGTCACTTCGATCAACTCCTCAGCAGCAGTCCTGAAGTCTCCGTTCCCTTGCACCAGGTCGTCAGGCTCGAACAACACAAACTGAACGGCGGCCATCATCACCAGCCGCTGCAGTTCTTCAGGCCGAGCGTTTTTCCACCTGGCGGAGCCAAACGGCGAGGGATGGCAGTCTCGCAGCAGGGTGTCGATGTCTCCCTGCAATTCCATGATTTCGAGGAGCTTTTGGCAAACCAACCGCTGCGTGTTGATGGCATCGTTGATTTCTTCTTCGGAATAATCCACTGACTATCTCACTTTCTTTGACAAACTGGCGAACTGCTCACACGCACCCAGCATCGCCTTCAGAGGCTCCGGATCGGCAAGCCGGTGATCGCTGCCGACTTCGATGAGCGTCTCAGGTGGGAGGCCGCTGCTGGCCACGAGTTCCTCGGAGTCGCTGAACGGGATCACGTCGTCGGCGCGACTGTGAAGAATCACTGAATGCGGCTTGATCGTCACGGCCACGCCCCGGTTTTTCCAGGCGGGACACAAGAGAACGAGCGGCGTGTCTTTGGAATTGATGTTCATTGCCACGGCACCGCCACGGGAAGAGCCGACGATCACATCAGGTTGGTGATGATCGTACTCGGCTTGAGCAGTGCGGACCGCGGCATCAAAGTCGTCATCGTCGAGGGCCGGGTTCAGGACGGTATGCCCGGCATCCTTCAGGTACGTCGGCTTGACGCCGCCTGGAACCGAGTGCCAGCCGTGGAGGAAAAGAACTTTCATGGGAACGGCTCATCACTTAGCAGAACAGCGCAAGGTTGGATCCATTTACCGATAATCCGCAGGATTTCGTGGAAGTGAGCGGCACGGCGCTAGCCGCCGGTGTCTGCATTGAAAAACGCTGGGAAAAACCGGCGGCTAGCGCCGTGCCGCTCACGGAACCTGGCGCTGTCCTGTCAGTGACTGTCACGAAACCGGGAGGGCAACGCCGTTAAGAGTTTATTTTCGTTTAACCCGTGGCCGAGAGGCCAGGTTGGTGCAAGCCGTGACGGCCTGGCCTTTCGGCCACGGGTTAAACGAGCGTGTTTTCCGGGGGAAAAACTCTTAACGGCGTTGCCGGGAGGGGCTTCGGTCGAATGGAGTTCGGGCATGCCACGCACATCCAGAGCATCACGAGGTGGGTTTGTTGACCATGTCCTGAACCGGGGCAATGGTCGCAGCGATGTCTTTCATCAGGATGACGACTTCGCCGCGTTGGTGAACCTGATGCGGGAGGCTCACGAAAAGGTGCCGATGCGGCGGACAGGTTTCTGGTTTATGACAAACCATTTCCACCTGCGGTTGTGGCCGCATGAGGATGGAGACCTCAGTCGCTGGATGCAGTGGCTCAT